>JAHEJD010000026.1 GCA_024639005.1 Chromatiaceae bacterium
GGATAATGCCCGAAAACAGTAAAGGCCAATCCCTCAATGCCGTGACCGTGATGCTGGTGCTCGCCGATCCAGCGTCGCACGACTACCTGCAAAACATCCTGCAATTCATCGATTGCGGTGTGCATGTCCCAGAGTCCCCGCAGGATCTGAAACGTCTGGTGCAGCACTTCAGCGACCGTTCGACCAGCGTGTTCCTCAGCGCCCAGCTCCCGGACCAGGATCGCTCGGCCTATCTCAGCGCTATCGGGGAGTGTGATCCGCGACCTGCGCTGATCCAGGTCCAGGAGCGCGGCGGCGATGACATGTTGGTCAGCGGTGACGTCCTGGGCACGCTCAGCATGCCCAGCCATTACGATGCCATCACTGCGCTGCTGCACAAGGCCCAGGTCTACGCCGAGTCGCAGCGCCAGGGGGAGTCACCGCGACGTCCGCTGGAACTCTTCCGCAGCCTGTCAGGCAACAGTCGCGCAACCCGCGGCATCAACAAAATGATCGAACAGGTCGCGGATTCGGATGCGACGGTGTTGATCCTGGGCGAGTCCGGTACGGGCAAAGAGGTGGTAGCACGCAAGCTGCACTATCACTCCAAGCGGCGCGGCCGACCCTTCGTACCGGTCAACTGCGGGGCGATTCCCGGCGATCTGTTGGAGAGCGAGCTGTTCGGCCACGAAAAGGGTGCCTTTACCGGCGCCATCACGGCGCGTCAGGGCCGCTTCGAACTCGCGGAGGGCGGCACGCTGTTCCTGGACGAGATCGGCGACATGAGTCTGCACATGCAGGTCAAGCTGCTGCGCGTACTGCAGGAACGCACCTTTGAGCGTGTCGGGAGCAACAAGACCATCCACTGCAATGTGCGCATCATTGCGGCGACCCACCGCGACCTTGAGCAGGCCATAAAGCAGAACAACTTCCGCGAAGACCTGTACTACCGTCTGAATGTCTTCCCAATCGATGTCCCACCGCTACGCGAGCGCGTCGAGGATATCCCGGTGCTGGTCAATGATCTGATCCAACGCATCGAACACGAGAAGCGGGGATCGGTGCGCCTGACGCCGGCCGCGGTCACTGCACTCACCCATTACCGCTGGGCGGGCAATGTGCGTGAGCTGGCCAACCTGATCGAGCGCCTGGCGATCCTCTATCCCTACGGGGTCGTCGACGTCGCCGATCTGCCGGAGAAGTTTCGCGTCGGAATTCCGGTGACGCTGGTCGAGACGGCAGTCGAGGACGATGTGCTGCCGGTTATCAGTACGCATGGTGACCAGCCAAACACCGTTTCCAGTATGCCAAGGCTGCCCGCCGAGGGGATCGACCTGAAGCTGCACCTCGCGAATATGGAGCAGAGCCTGATCCGCCAGGCGCTGGAGGAGGCCAACGGGGTGGTGGCGCATGCGGCAAAGAAACTCAGGATGCGCCGAACCACCCTGGTCGAGAAACTGCGCAAGTACGGTCTGCAGCGCGGGCAGGAACTGACGGGCCTTTGACGCAATCGTTTCTGTCCTAAGCTAACCGTTTGTTTATAAAATAATTATTATTGTGGCACATGATTTGCTGAGTCTGTCCCAGAACCGCAGGAAGGACAGGAATCGGCCACATGGGCAAACCGCAGACGACACGCGTAGACCACGACCCGCGCGACCTTGAACAGGCATTCGGGGTCTTCAATGAGCTGTCGGAACGCCTGACCACGGCCTACGGGCAACTCGAAGGTCGGGTCGCCGATCTTACCCAGGAGCTGGCCCGGGCGCGCCGCGAGCGCCTCGCAGAACGCGCCCAGAAAGAACACCTCGCCGATCAGCTCGGTGTGCTGCTCGAGGCGCTGCCGGCGGCCATCGTTCTGATCGATGTGCGCGATCGCGTGGACCGCTTCAATCCTGCCGCTGAACAACTCTTTCCAGGTCTGGCCTGGGGTAGGCGTTGGCGTGAAATCAAGCAGGAGGTGGTTGCCGCCGAGCCGACTCCGGGTGATTGGCGTCTGCACGATGGGCGTCGCGTGAGCGTGTCGCAGCGCCCGTTAAACGACCGCGGCCGTATCCTTGTCGTGGTCGACATGACCGACGAACGGCGTCTCGAGGAACGGGTCGAGCGCCAGAACCGGCTCAGTGCCATGGGCGAGATGGCCGCGCAGCTGGCCCATCAGGTGCGCACCCCGTTGTCGACCGCGGTGCTCTACGCCGGTCAGCTCGCGAAGGGCAACCTCAGCGCCATGCAACGTCGCCAGTTCAGTGAAAAACTGCGTGAGGGTCTACGTCATACTGAGAATTTGGTGCGGGAGATGCTCGCCTTCAGTCGCGGCGGCAATTTCTCCAACCAACCGATCCGTCTCAGCGATACCTTGCACACCGCAATTGCGGGTCTGCAGCCGCGTCTGCGCCAGCTCGATGCGCGACTCGACCTCGATCTCGAGGACGGTGACGACAGTCTGCTGGCCGGCAACCTCGATGCACTGGCCGGTGCATTCAGCAACCTCATCGATAACGCGCTGGATCACGGTGGGCGCGGGGTGAGGGTCAGGATCTCCGCCTGCCGCGCCGCCGATGCCATCCTGTGCCTGCGCGTCGATGACGACGGCCCGGGTATCGACCCATTGGTGCTGGCGCGCATTTTCGATCCCTTCTTCACGACCCGCGAGCGCGGCACCGGCCTCGGACTGGCTGTGGTCCAGGCGGTGGTACTCGAGCACGGCGGCGGCCTGCGTGTCGGTGAATCGGCACTTGGCGGCGCCTGTTTCGAGGTACAGCTGCCGCGGCTCGAGGGCTGCGGAATCAATAAGATAACGACGAGGAAGCAAGCCTAATGAATCCTTCACGAATTTTGGTGGTCGAAGATGACGGCGCTCTCGCGCAGGCGTTGACCGACACCTTGCAGCTATCGGGCTACGAGGTCGTCAACGCTACGGATGGCGAGCAGGCCCTGGCCAAACTGGATCATGACCAGGTCGATATGGTGTTGACCGATGTGCAGATGCGACCGATGGACGGACGCGCGCTGCTGCGCAGTCTGCGCACCCGATTTCAGGAGCTGCCGGTACTCGTGATGACCGCCTACGGCACCGTCGAACAGGCGGTCGAGGCGATGAAACTGGGTGCCGTCGACTATCTCGCCAAACCCTTCGAGGTCGATGACCTGTTGGCAAAGGTCGAGCGCTATCTGCCCTACCGACATCACGAGAGCGGGCAGATGGTGGCCGAGGATCTGCGTACCCGGGAGCTGGTCGAACTCGCCTCTCGGGTGGCGGCCAGTGACGCGACGGTGATGATTGGCGGCGAGTCAGGTTGCGGTAAAGAGGTCTTGGCCCGATTCATCCACGGCCGCTCGCCGCGCAGGGATGGGTCCTTCATTGCGATCAACTGCGCGGCAATTCCGGACAATATGCTCGAGGCGGTCTTGTTCGGCTATGAAAAGGGCGCCTTCACCGGCGCGGTGCGCGCCAGCGCCGGTAAGTTCGAGCAGGCGCAGGGCGGGACACTGCTGCTCGATGAGATCTCGGAGATGAGTCTGCCGCTGCAGGCCAAGTTGCTGCGTGTCCTGCAGGAGCGCGAGGTCGAACGTCTCGGCGGGCGGGAGATCATCCAGCTCGACGTGCGTGTGCTGGCTACCTCCAACCGTCACCTGAGAGAGGAGGTTGCCGCCGGTCGATTCCGCGAAGACCTGTTCTATCGCCTGAATGTCTTTCCGTTGACGCTGCCGCCGCTGCGCGAGCGTCCGCGCGACATCCTGCCGCTGGCGCGGCATCTGATGCAGCGTCACCTGCGGGGCGGCGAAGTCTTGCCGCCTTTTGCACCCGAGGCGGAGGCGCGCCTGCTGTCCCATCATTGGCCTGGCAATGTGCGCGAGCTCGACAACCTGATGCAGCGCGCGCTGATCCTGAGCGACGGCGAGCACATCGGTGCCGCGGACATCCACTTCGAGATTGTCGATGGCGCGGCGCCCATGGCCGCCATGCCCTCAGCGCCGACAATTGGCGATGAACCCGGCGGCAGCCGGCGTCTCAGCAACGATCTGCGCAATGTAGAGGAGCAGATGATCCTGGATGCCCTGCGCAGCGGCAATGGCAGTCGCAAACAGGCAGCGGAGATCCTCGGTATCAGCCCGCGCACCCTGCGCTACAAGCTGCAGAGGCTGCGTGCGGCAGGCGTCTCGATACCGCGCTGAATTGGCGCGAAACCTGCATCTTCTTGCCGGGCGGCAACGGCGCGTCAGAAAACCGAACACAGTGACAGGGTCAGCATCATGAGTACTCCAGAAATCAACCAGGTCTTGGCACAGATGCGGGTCGTTCGGGCCCAGGCGATGGAGGGTGCGGCGATCGGCGAGACGCCACAGGGCGATTTCCAGGACCTGCTCAAGCGCTCCGTAGATGCCGTCAACGACACCCAACAGCATGCCAGTGCAATGCGCTCCTCGTTTGAGCGTGGCGACGAGAACATCGATCTCGCACAGGTGATGATCGCAGCGCAGAAATCCAGTGTGTCCTTCCAGGCCATGGTCGAGGTCAGGAACAAACTGGTCGAGGCCTACAAAGATGTAATGAACATGCCGGTCTGATCCTCGGTAGCCAAAAAAAACGTCGCGCAAACAGTGGATAGATAGAGATGGCCGAAGCGAGCAATTCCAGCAATCTTCCGACAGCAGACCTGGCAGGTGGAATGCCTGGCCTGGTCGACAATCCCTGGCTACGTCAGATTGCGGTGATGGTCGGTATCGCGGCCAGCGTTGCGCTCGGCGTCGCGGTGGTGCTGTGGTCACAGGCGCCCAACTATGCGCCGCTGTATGGCAACCTGACAGAAAAAGACGCCAGCCAGGTGATGGAGGCCTTGCAGCAGGCCGGTGTCGATTTCCGCGTCGACGAGGCCAGCGGCATGATGCTGGTCCCCTCGGGCAAGCTGAAGGAAATCCGAATGCAACTGGCGGGCCAGGGTCTGCCCAACAGCGTCGGCATGGGCTTTGAGATATTGCAGCAGGACACCGGCTTCGGCACCAGCCAACTGGTGGAGAAGGCGCGTCATCAACAAGCGCTGCAGGGCGAGCTGGCACGCACTATCACGACCATAGGTGCGGTGCAGAGCGCCCGCGTTCATCTGGCGATCCCGAAGCAGTCGGTTTTTGTGCGCAAACGCCAGCCGCCGAGCGCCTCGGTTGCGGTAAGACTGCACAACGGCCGGGCGCTCGAAGACGGCCAGGTCGAGGCGATCGTGCATCTGGTGGCGTCCAGCGTACCGGAGCTCGAGACCGGCCGGATAACCGTCGTGGATCAAAAGGGGCGACTGCTCAGCGGCAATTCGGACAGCCGAGAGATGAAGCTGTCGGCGACGCAGTTTGAGCACACCCGACGCATCGAGGAACACTACCGTGACCGGGTCGAGAGACTGCTGGCACCGATCGTCGGACGCGACAAAGTACGCGCGCAGGTCACCGCCGATGTCGATTTCACCGTGACCGAAAAGACCCAGGAGCGCTATAACCCGGATCAGCCGGCGTTGCGCAGTGAACAGATCAGCGAGGAACAGAGCGGCGATGGCGGTATCGGAGGTATACCCGGCGCGCTGAGCAATCAGCCGCCGGCAGCCGGCAATGCGCCGCAGAAGGCCGCGGGCGCCACCACTGGCGGCGGATTGAATGAGTCGTCCAACAGTACCCGCCAGGCAACCCGTAACTACGAACTCGACCGCGTGATCAGCCACACGCGTATGGCACCCATCAGTCTGCGGCGTCTGTCTGTCGCGGTCGTGGTGGACGACATCAGCACTGCAGCGGTGGACGGCAGCGTGAATGTGCGCGAACGCACTCCGGAAGAGATTGAACGCCTGACTGAATTGGTGCGCGAGGCCGTCGGCTTCGATGCGCGGCGTGGCGACAGCGTGCGCGTGATGAACAGCTCTTTCCTCAGCCCGGAGCCGATCGCCGAGCTGCCGGCGATACCCGTGTGGGAGCAGGACTGGTTCCTCGAAACCATCAAACAGGCCGGTGGGCTGCTGTTGGTTCTGCTACTGATCTTCTTCGTCCTCAAGCCAACCATGAAACGCCTGACGGCGACGCATGCAGAGCTCGCGGCTGAGACGGCCGGTGGCGGCGGGGCGCGAATCGAGGGCCCCGTGGCAGAGGGCGCGACGGCCGACGCGTCGGGCAAGGAATCCATGTTGCTCGGCAATGACGGTGAGCCCATGCGTCTGCCCGGTGCGGCCAGGTACGAAAACGTCATGGATGCGGCACGTCAGCTGGTAGACGAGGATCCGAAGCGGGTTGCCCAGCTCGTCAAGAGCTGGATGGGTGAGGAAGTCGCCTGAGATGGAAGACAATGCGGGTACGCCAGCCCTGAAGAAGCTCAATGGTCTGGATCGCTCGGCCCTGCTGATGCTGGGCCTCGGTGAAAAGCATGCCGCAGAGATCCTGCGCCACATGGGGCCAAGAGAGGTACAGGAGATCGGGCTGGCGATGGCCGGTCTAAAGCAGGTTACCAACTCCCAGATGGAGCTGGTGATGCAGAATTTCGTTGACACCATTGGTGAACAGACATCACTGGGCATGGGGTCGGACGATTACATCCGCGGGATGCTCACGTCGGCGCTTGGTGTCGACAAGGCGAGCGGCGTTATCGATCGCATCCTGCTGGGCAGGAACAGCAAGGGGCTCGAGCAGCTGAAGTGGATGGATCCACGCGCCGTCGCCGAACTGATCCGACTCGAACATCCGCAGATCATTGCTATCGTGATGTCGTTTCTGGATCCGGATCAGGCGGCCAATGTATTGGCAGAGTTTTCCGAGCAGGTGCGCACCGATGTAATCATGCGCGTAGCGACCTTGGACGGCATCCAGCCGGCCGCGCTGCAAGAGCTCGACGAGATCCTCGAGAAGCAGTTCTGTGGCGGCAACAACGTCAAGTCCTCGTCGATGGGCGGGGTGAAGAAGGCCGCCGATATTCTGAACTTTGTCGATGGCGCCATCGAGAGCCGGGTGATCGAGCAGATCAACGAGAGCGACGAAGAGCTGTCGCAACAGATTCAGGACAATATGTTCGTGTTCGAGAACCTGATTGACGTGGATGACCGCGGTATGCAGACGCTGCTGCGTGAGGTCGTCTCCGATCAGCTGCTGCTGGCCCTGCGCGGCGCCCCCGATGCGCTGCGCGACAAAATCTTCAAGAACATGTCTTCGCGTGCGGCCGAGATGCTCAAAGACGACCTGGAGGCCGCACCACCGGCCAAGCTGAGCGACGTCGAGGCCTCGCAGAAGGAGATCCTCACGGTGGCGCGCCGCCTGGCGGACGCCGGCGAAATCAATCTGGGCGGCAGTGGCGGCGAAGAGTTCATCTAGGGCGGTGGCATGAACAAACCAAAAGCCGGGGCCGGACAGGTGATACGCGGCGAGGAGGCCGAGGTCACGCAATGGCAACCGCCGCATGTGCGAAAGCGCGGCCAGGGGCCGCTAGACGAGTCGCCGGGTCTGCTGACTGCGGCGCAGCTCGATGAAATCCGCAGGGCAGCCCAGGCCGAGGGTTTCGAGCAGGGCCGCAAAGAGGGTCTGGCCTACGGCCATCGCGAGGGCCTCGAAGAGGGACGGATTGAGATCCGGGCGAAGTTAGAGCGCCTGGACGAGATTTTGCAGGTCTTGGACAAGCCGTTCGAGCAGCTGGACCAACAGGTGGAGAACGAAATTGTCACGCTGGTGATCAGCATGGTACGCCAGCTGATCCGACGTGAGGTCAAGCTGGATCCGGGTCAGATCGTTGGCGTCGTGCGTGAGGCCTTGGGAATTCTGCCGATCAGCTCGCGTAACATCCGGGTCGTGCTGCACCCCGAAGATGCAGGGCTGGTGCGCGAGGCCTATGTCCTCGGTGAGCACGATCAAAAATGGCAGATTACCGAGGATCCGGTGATTCAGCGGGGCGGCTGCCGCATTCACACCGATACCTCGCAGATCGATGCGACCTTGGACTCTCGCCTGAGTAGCCTGATCGCACCATTGCTTGCGGGTGAGCGTCTTCGGGACAGCGAAGAGGTAGAGGCATCGTGACGGCTGAGCTCGATCGCAATCCCATCTGGGCCGGTCGCATTCGAGGCCTCGGCGAGCGTCTGAGCGGTGGACGCGGCCTGGTCGTCGAAGGCAAATTGACCCGGATGGTCGGCCTGACACTCGAGGCAGTGGGTTGTCGTGCCGCGATAGGTGGCCGATGCGATGTGATCAATGCGGCCGGTGAACGCGTCGAGGCGGAGGTGGTGGGCTTCGCCGGAGAAAGTCTGTACCTGATGTCAACCGGCGATATCCGCGGCCTCGAGCCCGATGCCCGCGTCGTCCCGACCGGGCGGGTCAGTGAGGCGGCGGTGGGCGAGGAGCTCCTCGGCCGGATAATCGACGGCAGCGGCAGGCCTCTGGATGGCAAGGGCCTGCTGCACGCTGACGAGCGCCGGCCGCTGAACGGCGGCTATATAAATCCGCTGGCCCGGGCGCCGATTCGTGAGCCGCTGGATGTCGGTATCCGCGCGATCAATTCGCTGCTCAGCGTCGGTCGCGGCCAGCGCCTGGGCCTGTTCGCCGGGTCTGGCGTTGGCAAGTCGGTGCTACTCGGCATGATGACCCGCTACACCGATGCCGATGTGGTGGTGGTCGGGCTGATTGGGGAACGTGGCCGTGAGGTCAAGGAGTTCGTCGACAATATCCTCGGCGAAGAGGGACTGCGGCGTGCGGTCGTGGTCGCCGTACCGGCGGATCAGCCGCCGTTGCGTCGCATGCACGGTGCCATGCTCGCCACCGCGATCGCCGAGCACTTCCGCGACCAGGGCAAGAATGTCCTGCTGCTGATGGATTCACTGACCCGCTTCGCCCAGGCGCAGCGCGAGATTGGCCTGGCGATCAACGAGCCGCCGGCAACCAAGGGCTATCCGCCGTCGGTGTTCGCCAAGCTGCCGCAATTGGTCGAGCGCGCCGGTAACGGCGACCACGGCGGCGGCTCGATAACTGCCTTTTATACTGTGTTGACCGAGGGCGACGACCAGAACGACCCGATTGCTGATGCCGCACGGGCGATCCTCGATGGACATATCGTACTGTCGCGCCGTCTTGCCGATTCGGGTCAATATCCGGCGATCGATATCGAGGCCTCGGTGAGCCGCGCGATGAACGAGATCACGGATGTCGCGCACCAGCGTGCCGCGCGCGAGTTCAAACAGCTCTACAGCCTCTATCAGCAGAATCAGGATCTGATCTCCGTGGGCGCCTATGAAGTTGGTTCCAATGATCAGATCGATCTGGCCATCGGCGCCATGCCCTCGTTGCGTGAGTTTCTGCACCAGGACATGCATGTCCGACTCGATCTGCACGAGAGCCTGGATGATCTGTTGACGCTGTTTCCGCAGGACAATCTGCCGACAAACGCGGCGGCAGGGTAGATGGTCATGGTGCCTTCCAAGCGTTTCAAACCCATCCAGAAGATCACATCGCAGCGCGAACGCAAGGCCGCGGCGGCGCTGGGTGAATCGCTACAGCAGCGCAACGCGGCAAAGCAGCGCCTCGACGAACTCCGTGCCTATCACAGCGAATACCTGGAGCGGTTTGCGCGCGCGACCAGTGACGGACTCTCGAGCAGTCAAGTCCTGGAGTATCAGGCGTTCATCGGCAAACTCGAGGCCGCAATCTCCCAGCAGGAGGAGGTCGTCATCCAATCGCAGCAAGACTGTGATTCGAGCAAGGCGCAATGGCGCGGCCGCTACACCAAATCCAAAGCGGTGCAAAACGCCGTCGAGCGGATGCGCGAGACCGAACGCAAGGGCAAGCAAAGGACCGAGCAGTCCGAGTCCGATGAGCGCGCACAGCGCAAGCGTTGAACGCCTAGCCTGAAGATCTCACCCGTTCTCGAGATGCGGCTGCTAGACTCGCGATTCGACGTGAGTCTCGGTCGTGCGCGGATCATTTTGCCGGGCTGTCAATGGCCGCGCTCGACACCGCTGCATTGAGAGGACCGATCATGAAGGCCGTTGGTTATCACGAAGCGCTCCCAATCACCGATGCCAGGTCGTTGTTGGATCTGGATCTGCCGGATCCGAGGCCCAGTGCACGCGATCTGCTGGTTGAGGTAAAGGCGGTCTCGGTCAATCCGGTGGATACGAAGGTACGGCGGAACACCGCGCCGCCGCCGGGCGAGACCCAGGTGCTCGGATGGGATGCCAGTGGCGTGGTGCTCGAGACCGGTGCCGAGGTCGCCTTGTTTCACCCGGGTGACCCAGTCTGGTACGCGGGATCCAAGGTCCGGCCGGGAACCAATTCGGCGCTGCACCTGGTCGATGAGCGCATCGTCGGTGCGAAGCCCAGATCACTCGACTATGCGCAGGCCGCGGCGCTGCCGCTGACCAGCATTACTGCCTGGGAGCTGCTGTTCGAGCGTCTCGCTGTTCCACCCGGCAAGGCATGCAGTGACGATACGTTGTTGATCATCGGTGCGGCGGGCGGCGTCGGTTCCGTGTTGACGCAGCTGGCGCGTCGGCTAACCGGTTTGCGGGTGATCGGGACCGCCTCGCGCCCCGAGACCGTAAACTGGGTGCGCGCGCTGGGCGCGCACGAGGTGATCGATCACCGCCGGCCGTTGACGCAAGAGCTCGCGCGGATCGGTATCCCCCAGGTGACCCATGTCGCCAGCCTCACAAAAACAGATCTGCATTTCCCCGAGATCGTCGAGGCCCTTGCGCCGCAAGGCAGGTTGGCATTGATCGACGATCCGGAGCCGATCGATGTCCGCCGGCTGAAGCCGAAGAGTATCTCGCTGCACTGGGAGCTGATGTTCACGCGTTCGATGTTCGAGACGCCGGACATGATTGCCCAGCACCGCCTGCTGACAGAGATGGCCGAACTGGTGGATGCGGGTATGATCCGCACCACCGTCTCCGATCATTTCGGAGCGATCAATGCCGAAAATCTCAAGCGCGCCCATGCGCTGATCGAGAGTGGTCAATCCAGGGGCAAGATCGTACTCGAGGGATTTTGAGTCGCGGGTTAACCTGTAAATGGCGGCTCATGTGCGCTTTTTGACGCCGGCATCACGCAAGCGCTTGATCTGGAACAGCGTTCCGCGCTCTTCTTCCTCGAGCGACTCGGCGATCTGTTTGATCACCTTCCGGTATGAGGGGATGATGTTGTACTTGAGTGCGTTGACGCGCTTTTGTGCCTTGCGCTGTTCGCTGATCAGGCGGTGCAGTGCCATCTCCACCGCGGCGAGCTCAGCGAGGTGCACCGCCGCCTGAGCGAACGAATGTCGCGCCTCGTCGAAGCTGGGGTCGGTGCCGAGCAGGCCGACCGGCTGCGGTGCGACCACTGTGGCTTCGACCGAGGGGTACTGCACGCCCAATGCGCGCCGCGGCAGGACCTTCATGCTGGTCGACGGCGTAGCCCCGAGCGTCGCCTGGGCGATGCTGCGGTCACCCATGCGCAGCTGCGCAATCGCCAGCCAGCGATAGGCCTTGCGCAGTGCGGCATGGGCAGTGCCTTTTTCCCCCTGGTATTCCTTGATGTGCTGGTAGACAAGCCGGGTCAGCAGTTCGCGCTTGCGCTCGAGCAGCGCGTGCCCATTTTCGAGGAAACGCACCTGTTTGCGCAGGTTAAGCAGCGCGCTCTTCGTCGGGGCGGTGCGCAGGCGAGCACTCACGCTGCCTTCTCTCCGCTGCGGTGATAATGCGCCAGGTCGAGCTCGCTGACACGTGTCAGCGCCTCGCGCGGGAAGCGCGACAGCAACTGCCAGGCCAGGTTTAGGGTCTCGATGATGCTGCGGTTCTCGTCTTCACCCTGGCCGACGAAATGCGCATCGAAGTCTTTGGCAAATTCCAGGTACCGTTGATCACGCGCCGAGAGCTCCTCGGCGCCGATAATCGAGGCCAGGTTGCGTGACTCCTGAGCCTTCGCATAGAGCGCGTAGAGTTGATTGGCGACCCGCGGATGGTCGTCGCGCGTGTCGTCCTTGCCGATGCCGTCTTTCATTAGGCGCGACAAGGATGGAGCGATGTCCACCGGCGGGTAGACGCCCTGGTTGTTGAGCTCGCGTGACAATACGATCTGGCCTTCAGTGATGTAGCCGGTAAGGTCGGGGATCGGGTGGGTGATGTCGTCCGACGGCATCGATACCACTGGCACCATGGTCACCGAGCCATGGCGATTGCGGATGCGCCCGGAGCGCTCGTAGATCTCCGCCAGGTCCGAATACAGATATCCCGGATATCCTTTACGGGCAGGCACGTCACCCTTGGCGGTCGCGACTTCGCGCAGCGCCTCGGCGTAATGGGTCATGTCGGTCATCACCACCAGCACATGGCGGTCCAGATCGAATGCCAGATATTCCGCGGCGGTAAGCGCGACGCGCGGCAGGGCGAGGCGCTCGACGGGCGGGTCGTCGGCGTGATTGATAAACATCACAACATTGCCGAGTACTCCCGAGTCGGAGAAAGACTCCCGGAAGAAACGCGCGTCGGTGTAGGACACGCCCATCGCCGCGAACACGATCGCGAAGTTGCTGGCCTCGCCCGGTAGACGCGCCTGACGCACGATCTGTGCGGCCAGCCGATTGTGCGGTAGCCCCGAGGCGGAGAAAATCGGGAGCTTTTGACCGCGCACCAATGAGTTCAGGCCGTCGATGGTCGAGATGCCCGTCTGGATGAATTCACGCGGATAGTTGCGTGCGGCCGGGTTAATCGCCGAGCCACTGATGCCGCGCGCCTCGCCGTCGACGATCGGCGGACGACCATCACGCGCTTCGCCAATGCCATTGAACACGCGGCCGAGTAGGCCTGGGCTAACGGTCAGCGAGAGCGGCTGGTCGAGGAAACGCACCCAGGTATTGTCCAGGTCGAGGTCATCAGTACCCTCGAACACCTGGATCAGGACTTCCTGTTCTGCGGCGAGGATGACCTGGCCGTTGCGTTTGCGGCCCCGGTGATCGCGGATGCGCACCCGGTCGCCGAAAGCAACCTTCTCCACCCCCTTGACGATTAGCAGGCCGCCCTGAGCGGCGTAGGCGCGCCGGTACTCGACATTGCTCATGAGGCGGTCTCCTGACTCGAGGCATACTCGCTTTGCAGACCGGCGAGCGCCTCATAGACCTCGCCCGCGAATTCGGCGAGCTGGTCGATCTCGTCACTGCGCCAGGTCGACTTGGCGCGGCGTATCCGGGCCATCACCGGATGCTCGGCGAGTTCCTGCACCGGGGCGCCCAGCGCAATCAGTTCCTTGCCGCGATCGAATACCTGCATCACCAGTTCCAGCAGCTCGAACTGTTTGTTCGGTGAACAATAGCTGTCGGCATCATCGAGCGCGCTCTGCTGCAGCACCGCCTCCTTGATCAATGCGGCGCCCTCGAGCTCCCAGCGCTGCGCCGGGGACAGGGCCTCGGGGCCTACCAGGTTGACGATGCGCGACAGTTCAGCGTCGCGCGCCAACAGCGACAGCGCCTCGGTGCGGCGCTTGCTCCAGGCGCCGCTGATCTGTTGCGCCCACCAGCCGGCCGCGACCGGCACGTCTTGCGAGAAGCTGTCGACCCAGTCGACCGAGGGGTAGTGTCGCGCATCGGCCAGTTCCTTGGACAGCGCCCAGAAGGTGCCGATGATCTCCTTGGTATGGCTGGTGACGGGTTCGGAGAAGTCGCCCCCGGGGGGGGATACGGCACCGATGAGGGTAACTGAACCGCGTGCGCCGTCGAGCGTCTCGACCCGGCCTGCACGCTCGTAGACGGCGGCCAGGCGCGAGCCGAGGTAGGCCGGGTAACCCTCTTCGACAGGCATATGACCGAGTCGTCCAGCGACCTCACGCAGCGCCTCGGCCCAGCGCGATGTGGAGTCAGCGAGCATAACCACGTCGTATCCCTGGTCGCGGAAATACTCCGCCATGGTCATACCGACGTAGATCGAGGCCTCGCGGGCGACCACGGGCATGTTCGACGTGTTGGCAACCAGCAGTGTGCGTTCCATCATGCCGCGCCCGCTGTGCGGGTCCTTCAGCTTTGGAAAGCTCTCCAGCACGTCTACCAGTTCGTTGCCGCGCTCGCCGCAGCCAACATAGATCACGATATCGGCATTCGACCAGCGCGCGACCTGCTGCTGTACCATCGTCTTGCCGGCGCCAAATGGCCCTGGCACCGCGCCCTTGCCACCCTTCAACAGCGGGAAGAAGGTGTCTAGGATGCGCTGCCCGGTAATCAGCGGCTCCACGCCATGGTCGCGCTGCCCATACGGACGGGGCACGCGCACCGGCCAGCGGTGAAACAGTTTCAGCTTGTGCACATCGCCCTTGGCGTTACGCACCTGGGCGATCGTCTTATCGAGGCGATACCTGCCGGCCGGGACGAGATCGATCAGGTCGCCGCGCACGGTCGGCGGCACCAGGATGTGGTGCTCGATCGTCTCGGTCTCCTGCACCGAACCGAGACGTGCCCCCGGGCCTATCCGGCTGCCCGGCTCGAGCCCGTCGCGCGGTACGAACGGCCATTCGCGGCTGCGGTCGAGAGAATCGATGCGCAGTCCGCGCGGGATGTTGTCGCCGGTCTGTTTGGCGATTTCATCGAGTGGACGCTGAACGCCGTCGAAGATGCCTTGCAGCAGGCCCGGGCCGAGCTCGACGGTGAGTGGATGGCCGAGGCCCTCGATCACCTCACCCGGGCGCAGACCCTCGGTCGATTCGTAGGCCTGAACGACGGCGTCATCGCCCTCCAGCGCGATGATCTCGCCGACGATGTCGAGGCCGCCGATACGCACCTGTTCCCCATTGCGCCCGCCCGGCAGATGGATGCGCAGAATGGGTCCGTTGATCTCGCGGATATGGCCACCGCGTGCATCGCTCATTGCGGGCCTCCGTCGCGGGCGCTGGCGTGGATATCGGCCGGGAACAGTTGCTGCAGGATCACCCGCTGCACGTCGGCCTCGAGGCGCGCCAGTCTGCCCTCGAAGCGATTGTCGACCTGCGCGTTGTTGTCCAGGCTGCGCAGTTTGAGGCCGCCGCTGCCCCAGGTCGGCTTGTCGGACAGGGCGATGTGGCGGTCAGGGGTCGCCTCGGCGACCAGCGTTGGCCATTCGGCGGCCAGCCAGTTGAGGTCCTCGGCGTTGGCCTCGGCGGTCAATTCGCCGGCCGGAAGCACGCTGGCCGCGTCACGGATCATCTCCACCAGCCAGGCATGGTAGGCGGGACGGTCAGCGCGCAGCGCCTGCATGCTCTGCGCAAGGCGCGCCTCTACGGTCTGCACCAGTTCCCAGCGCAGTTGATCGAGACGTGCCTGCATCTTGAGCTCGCTGGCCTGGGTGACGCGGCGGAAATGTCGTTCGGCCTCCGCCTTGGCCACCAAGACCTCACGCTCCTCGGCCAGTTGCAGGCGCTCTGCGGTATCGCGCAGAATTGTGTCGCGCTGCCGACTGGCCTTGTCGTGGAACTCCTGCGCCAGTTCCTCGGCGCGGGTCATAATCGCCTTTTCCAGGGCCTCCAGCTGGTTCTGTCCGGACTGACTCATGGGCTGTCTCCGTCCAGGCCGAGCAATTGTTGAATGCGGTCGTCGATCGCGCTGTGCATCTGTTCGGGCCGGGTGAGCGGCGGCACCTGGGTCAGCAGTATCCGTCCGCCCTCGCGCCGTACTTCCTCCAGTCGTCGGCTTTCCGACGCGGCCAGCGCCTGATCGATCACGACGAATGCCGGGGTGCGTGTCGCAAGAAGCTCTGAGAGCAGCTGATCCAGCTGCGCCGCGTCGGCATCCGGGAATACCTCGAACCCGGCGAGGCGAAACCCCGTCGCCAGTGAGGCGTCGCCGAGAAACAGTTGACGTGTCTGATCCATGTGGATCAGACCCGGTTCAGCAACAGAATCGATAACACCAGACCATAGATCGCGATACCCTCCGCCAGCCCCAGATAGACCAGGGTGCGCCCGAACATCTCGGGCTTTTCCGATACCGCGGCCAACGAGGCAGCACCGATGGGACCGACCGCAATGCCTGCAGCGATGGTACTGAAGGCAGTCGGTAACGCGATACCGATGAAGGCCAGGCCCATCCCGATGGTGATCTCCGCGGGCACGCCCGCGGCCACTTCGGCTGCGGCCATCGCATCGCTGACGCCGAGAAAGGCCGCGGCGAGCTGGGCGCCGAAGAACACGGCAATGTTGATCACCAGGGTCGGCATGAAGAGGCGTTGCGCACGCGCGGATTCGAGCGGCCGGTAATGCAAAAAGACCCCGGTCGCGATCATGCCGATCAGGGCGATGGTGAGAAAGGCGATGATGGTCGTCATGAAGACTCCTGAATCAACGGGTGGGGGATGCCTGGGAACGTCCGACGCGTAGCGGCCGGAAGGGCGTGCCGTCGCCATAGAAGTAACGCGAGAAACCTTCGTAATACTCGAGCCGCAGGGTCTGGATGGCCACGATGATACCCTCGAGGACGATCACGAAGAGGTTGCCGAGCACGAGTGTGATCCAGTGGCCGATGGTGTCCATGCTGTTGGCCAGCGTGAACACCGCGAGCGACAGCGCGACGTGGTTGAGGCTGAACGCGGCAACCCGCAGAAACGACAGCGAGCTGGCAACGTAGTTGTTGACGATCTCGAAGGTCTCGATCAGCGTGGTGAAGATGCGTTCACCATACGGGGCGTCCGATGACCGCCATTGATAGGCAATCAAAAGCAGCAGGGTGACCAGTAGCAGGACCGTCGCGACCAGTGGAAAATCGTCGCCCTGGGCCAGGTTGACCATGCCGCCGAGCAATGCCAGATAGAGTATCAGCGAGAACAGGCCGCCTGGGCCGAACAGCGCGCCGGCCTGGTCGCCGGACTGGAGCCGGTTGGTGATTGCGATCGCCGAGCCGAGCGTGAGAAAGGCCACGCCCCAGGCCAGTGCCACCGTGAGCATGTAGATCGGATCCGACATCGGCGCGATCCACAGTGGATCTATCCAGTGCTCGACGCCGAAGATGCTGCCGTACAGCCAGCCGAACAACATCGCCGAGGCGCCCGCCAGCACAAACAGGTAAGTGAACGCACGCAGGCGGCGGCGCAGCACCAGGCCGGTCACGATGATGACTGCGCCGTGGCCGATATCGCCGAACATCATGCCGAACATCCCGGCAAAGGTGATCGCGAACAGGATGGTCGGATCGAACTCGCCAAAGCGGGGTACGCCGTATTGCTGAACCAGCATCGCAAAGGGTTGTAGGAGTCCTCTCTGCCGGACCGGTACCGGTACCAGGTGGCGTTCATCGCTGCGAGGCCTCCGTGCCTCGAGCAGAAACGGCAGGCTCAGGCTCTCGCGCAGTCCCGCTTCGATCTGGCCGAGATAACTGGCAGGTACCCAGCCCTGCAGCGCCGCGAGCGGCCCGCGCGATCGCGCTGCTCCACGCAGGTTCACATAGGGCTCCGCGGCCTCGAGCATCTGCCGCGCGCGCAGCATCTGGCGTCGGTTGGTCGTCATCCAGTTGGCGAGCTGGCCGCGCAGTTGCGTGCATTCCTGCGAGAGCTTATCCCGGCGGGCCGCCAGCTCGGCACGCAGCGCGCCGGGATTGTCATCGAAGCTCTCCGGAATGCTGAGCGGCTGAAAGGCCGCTGCATGCAACACGCTGTCGAGGATAGATGCGTCTTCCCGCCGGCCGGCGACCACTATACGTAGGGTGTCGCCATCACCGGCGACGTTGAGGATCAGGTGGTTGGAAAGCGCCAGGATGTCGCGCAACCGAGGCTCGTTCTCCAACGGCACGGAACCGATGCGCATGTCGAGATGTGTATGCTGCGCCTGCAGACGGCTCAGGTCGATGTCCAGGTCGGCGAAGTCCTCGAGCGATCGCTCCAGATTGTGCAGTTCGCTGAATTCCTCTTCGATCCGGTGCAGTGCCTCATCGCAGGGTGCACATTGCTTCCATGCCTCGGCGAGCCACTGGTCGATCTCGATCAGCTGTTCCCGGCGCAGGACCAGGAGCGGCGTATCGGGGTCTTGCGCCGGCAGCTCGCCGAGCAGCGCCACCAGGCGGTCGAAATGGCCCCAGGCGCGGCGGATCCGGCTGCGGAAGCTTGTGCCGGGAATCTCGGGCAGCTCCGCCTCCAGCAGAGGACGCTCATCGGGAGCGAAGGCCGCCAGCTCGGCCAGCAATAGGCTCGCACGCGGTAGATCCTCGCGCATCAGCTTGATCGTGATATGCCGCATATCCTGCCCGGCAAGAATCATGCGGCTGCCTCTTGCAGGGGGTCTAGCGCCTGTGCGAGCACGTCGTCGCCGAGGCCGCGTACACGGGCATGCACAATCGAATACAGACTGGTGATCTCACCGTGCCGCAATACCAGATAGGCCAATACGCTGCTCAGCGCCGAGGGGCTGCGAAGCATCGCGCGCTGCGCATGGTTGAACAGATCGTCGCGCATCGCGGCCTCGATCAGGGTGATCTCTTCGGGCATCTCACGATGGCTCAACAGATTCTTCGGCAGCTGTCGCAGCGCGTCGCCGAGCGTGTCCGCCTGCAACATCTGCTGCAGCAGGGATCGGTTCAGCACCCGCCCGCCGTCGATGGCCAGATACAGCACCTCGCTGGGCTGCAGGCCGTAGTTGAATCGATAGCGCAGACTCCACACCAGGTTGTGGCGGTCGACGAAGCGGCCGATCAGATCGAGGGTCTCGGTACGGTCGTCACCCTCCAGCTGCTGGGCACGATGGCTGAGATCGCTGTAGAACTGCTGGTCGAGCGTCGCGTCGAGCAGAAACGGATCGGGGCGTTCCTCGTACTGCCGCAATGCCTGGGTTGCGAGCCGCCGATAGCGGGTCTTCTGCAGTTGGCGCAGTAGCTCCGGAATGCTGTCCGTATTGAGGAGCCGTTCATGATCAAGACTGAGGAATCCCGGCAACTCGAACAGGCTTTGTTCGATCTGTTCGTTGGGCAGCTGGCCGATCTTGCCGCGCACCAAGGCCTTGATATTCAGCAGCTCGTAGCGGCTGGCCCACTGTGTCAACAGACGCCGCGCCGGCCCTGCGAGTGGCCGCAGCAGCGCGCTGAGTTCATCCAGCCAGGTCTGCATCAGGGCACGTTCAAATGCCGCCAGACGGGTGGCGTCGTTGCCCGCCGTGACGGCATCGAAACCGGTGTGCTTGGCCAGCTCGTCAAGCGGCATCTGTGCCAGGGCGGCGAGCTTCTCCCTGCCCAGCAGATTGGCGCGCATTATCGCCAGCCGGGTGCGTAGATATGCCTGATTGGCCAGTTTATTCACGGTAGATCTGCCGGGCGGCCGCCGAGCAGTTCGCGAAAGGCGGCCTCGAGGGCCGCGTCTTCATGCGTCTCGGCCGCATCTCGCAACTGGGTCAGCCGTTCCTGAAAGCGCCGCTCCATCTCCGCCACTGTCTGCTGAGCGCGCTGATCGGACTTCTCCAGAAAGGCCGAATGCAGTTCCGGCACGCGGGCCGCGAAGCGCTCTTCCTGCTGACGGGCCTCATGCAGCGTGCTCTGCACCAGGCGTTCGCTCTCAGTCTGCGCTTTCTCGACCAGTTTGCTGGCGGCGCTCTCTGCGGCCAACAGATGCTTGAGGGTGTCTTCCATGGCCAGTTTGCATGCTCGGGCTGGAGAACAGAATTAGCATGCAGTGTAATCATGGCGAGTCATAGATACCGCCCACAAGCGGCCTTTCATTGACTTGCATCATCGTCGGACTCCGGTCATCAGGCGGTGTCGGTGGCGAGCATCAACGCGAGTGCCGCGCGCCGCTCCTCGGCGATCAAGATATTGTAAGTCCGGCAGGCCGCCGCGTTGTCCATCACCTCAAAGCCGATGCCGAGGTCCATCAAGGTGCCGAAGATCGCGAGATCGGGGAACATCTGGCGCTCTCCAGTCCCCAGGATCAGCACCTCGGGCCGGTGCTCGATGATCGGTCCAAAGTCGGACCCGCGCAGTGTGCCCGCGTCGTTCGGCCCCCACTCCGCCAACAGGTGATGCGGCATCACGATCAGACTGCGGGAGTAGTGGCGGTCTCTGATCTGCACCCGGCCGGGCGCATAGCTCTTGATAACGTTGACGCCACTGGCGTTGTCGAGGGCTATTTTCATCGCTGGCTCCCAATACCGTCGATCACCCGTCCCGGATTCGGCGACCTTGGCCTAATCGATTAATTTCATTGACATTTTAATCGCCATTCCTGTAGCTTACACGGCTTATTTCGGCCCCTTTCCGCACTCGAGGTTGCCCGTGTCATCGCCGGAGATGGAAGACTTCCACAGAATCAAACGCTTGCCGCCTTACGTATTCGCAATCGTGAACGACCTCAAGGCAGCGGCGCGGGCGCGCGGAGAGGATATTATAGACTTCGGCATGGGCAATCCTGATCAGCCGACGCCCAAGCATATCGTGGACAAGCTGGTGGAGGCTGCACGGCGCCCGGGCACCAATCGTTACTCGGTCTCGCGTGGCGTGCCGCGGCTGCGCCGCGCGATCTGCAATTGGTACAAGGCCCAATTCGACGTGACGCTCGACCCGGACACCCAGGCGATTGTCACTATCGGTTCGAAGGAAGGCCTGGCGCATCTGGCGCTGGCCTGCATGGGACCGGGAGACTCGGTGCTGGTGCCCAACCCGGCCTATCCGATCCACCCGTATGGCTTCATCATTGCCGGCGCAGACGTCCGCCATGTGCCCATGACGCCGGAGCATGACTTTTTCGAGGAGCTGCAAAAGGCAATCGAAGAGTCCTGGCCGCGACCGAAGATGCTGGTAGTCAATTTCCCCGGCAACCCGACCACCCAGTGTGTCGACCTCGCGTTTTTCGAACGCGTCATCGAGATCGCCAGGGCACACAATATCTGGGTGGTGCATGATCTGGCCTATGCGGCGATTTCATTCGATGGCTATAAGGCCCCGTCGATTCTTCAGGTCGCAGGCGCTGAGGATATCGCCGTCGAATTCTATTCGATGTCCAAGACCTATAGCATGCCCGGGTGGCGGGTAGGTTTTATGGTCGGGAACAAGACCCTGGTAGCGGCGCTGGCTAAGATCAAGTCCTATCTCGATTACGGGATGTTCACGCCGATCCAGGTGGCTGCGATCGCTGCGCTGGAAGGCCCACAGGACTGTGTCGACGAGATCCGTGACATGTATCAGCGGCGTCGCGATGTCCTGTGTGACGGCCTGAATGCGATGGGCTGGACGGTGCAGAGACCCAAGGCGACCATGTTCGTGTGGGCGCCGATACCCGAACCCTATCGGCAGATGGGCTCCCTGGAGTTTTGCAAGAAGCTGCTGCAGGAGGCGAAGGTGGCGGTCGCGCCGGGTATCGGTTTCGGCTCCTACGGTGAGGATCACGTCCGCTTCGGCCTGATCGAAAATGAACATCGTACTCGCCAGGCGCTGCGGGGCATCAAAGAGATGTTCCGTCGCGATGGCGTCAATGATCTGGTCGGCCAAGCGTGAGCGGTGTGCGATCGGTTGGCTATTGAGCGAAAGACTGGGAGTAGAGAGGCGTGGATCCTGTAAGAGTCGGCCTGCTGGGCCTTGGTACCGTCGGTGGCGGCGCCCTCAACGTACTGGTGCGGAATGCGGCAGAGATCGCGCGGCGCGCGGGGCGGGGGATCGTCGTTGCGCACGCGGCGGCCCGCGAGTATGACGCCGACGGCCTCGAGGGGCTGGATCAGGTCGAGGTCTGCGACGACGCCTTTGCCGTGGTCGACAATCCGAAGGTCGACATCGTCGTCGAACTGATCGGGGGCTACTCGCCGGCGCGCGAGCTGGTGCTCAGGGCGATTGACAACGGCAAGCATGTGGTGACCGCCAACAAGGCCCTGATCGCACTGCACGGCAACGAGATCTTCGCGGCGGCTCAGGCGAAGGGTGTGACCGTAGCCTTCGAGGCCGCAGTCGCCGGCGGCATCCCGATCATCAAGGCCCTGCGCGAGGGACTCGCAGCCAACCATATCGATTGGATCGCCGGCATCATCAACGGCACCGGCAACTTCATCCTCACCGAGATGAAAGACAAGGGCCGCGACTTTGTGGAGGTATTGGCTGAGGCGCAGGCACTCGGCTATGCAGAGGCCGACCCCACTTTCGACGTGGAGGGGATCGACGCGGCGCACAAGCTGACGATCCTGGCATCGCTGGCCTTTGGTATCCCTTTGCAATTCGACAAGTGCTATACCGAGGGCATCAGCCGGATCGAGCCGCAGGACGTGGCCTATGCCGAACAGTTCGGTTACCGCATCAAGCACCTCGGCGTTACCCGGCGTACCGACAAGGGTATCGAGCTGCGCGTCCATCCTACGCTGATTCCGCACAGCCGCCTGATCGCCAACGTCAACGGCGTGATGAACGCAGTGCTGGTGCAGGGGGATGCAGTGGGTCCGACCCTTTACTACGGCGCCGGGGCCGGCTCGCTGCCAACCGCCTCGGCCGTCGTCGCCGACATCATCGACGTGACGCGCACGCTAACCACCGATCCTGAAAATCGCGTGCCACACCTGGCATTCCAGCCGGGTGAGTTATCCGATCTGTCGGTCGTGTCGGTGGACGAGGTGAAGACAGCCTACTATCTGCGCATGACCGCGGTGGACAGGCCGGGCGTCGTGGCGGCGGTGGCCGGGATCCTCGCCGACGCCGACATCAGCATCGAGGCTATTCAGCAGAAGCAGCCGCCCGAGGGCGAGACCGAGGTGCCGCTGGTGATGCTGACGCACCGGGTGCGAGAGCGTCAGATGAACGCGGCGATCGAAAAGATCGAGTCGTTAGACGCCGTGGCCGGCGCGGTCACCCGCATCCGCGTCGAGCAGCTCAAGTGACGGTTTGATCCGCCACCTGTTCGTGCCTGGCCTGCTCGGCCCCATGCCGGGAGTCGAGCGCAATGGGCGGCAGGGCTTGCCGCAACTGGAGGTGCTGCTGGCGCGCGCCGACCGCCTCGTCGAGCCGGTCGGCTACGCGGGGGGATTGTTTGCGCTGTTCGGCATTGACACGCCGGTCGCGGCCGACCTGCCCACTGCCGCGGTGAGTTTCCTCGGTGATACCGGCGAGGCCCCGGTGGGGTTTCTGTTGCACGCCGATCCCGTCCAGCTGATTCCCGACCGGGACTGCCTGCTGGCCTTCGATCTGAACGACGATCCGCTCGATGGCGACGAGGTCGCCCGGCTGGTCGAGGTCTTCAATGCCCATTTCAGCGACGACGGCATCCGCCTCTTCGGCAGCCGTGCCGGCCATCTCTACCTGCGTTGCGATCTGCCTCCGTCGATTCAGACGCACCCACTGTCGGCGGTGATCGGGCGCAATCTTTACCGCTTGCTGCCCGAGGGTGACGACCGGCAACGGTGGCGGGGTCTGCTCAACGAGACCCAGATGCTGTGCCATGCCCTGGAATTCAACCACGAACGCGAGGCCCAGTGTCGGCCGACCCTGGGCGGTCTTTGGTTCAGCGGCGGTGGCAGCCTGCCGCCAGAGGGACAGAGCCCCGTGGCCCGGCTGGTCGGCGACGGCGTCCTGCCACGCGGGCTGCTGGCGCTGCGACCCGGCGTCGATGGAGATGAACTGGTCATCGAGGACGCACTGGGCCGGGCGGTGACGCGCGTCGATCAAGGGGGCTGGCTGCGAGCACTCGCCGAACTCGAGGAGCGCATGCCGGACCTGCTGCAAGGCTGCGACGAACTGTATGTCCATCCCGGTAACGGGACCGTTTACCGCTGGTTCCCGAGGTTGGCTTGGCGCGCGTGGCGCAGGAAGCGGCCCCTGTTCGAGTACCTGGACGCCAACCCGGAGGCGCCTGGCGGTCCCGCTGTCGACAAAGGGTTATAATCCCGCGCTTTGTTGGGTTCACGGCGCGCGCCATGCTTTTCATCGAAACCCGGGGCAACGATGGCAGTCGCCCGTCATCCGTCACCTTTTCCGAGGCGATTCTCAGCCCGTTGTGCTCTTTCGGCGGGCTCTACGTGCCCGAAAGCCTGCCAAGGCTGGGTGAACCCTTCCTCCAAGCGCACCTGGACAGTGACTACAAGACGCTGGCGCGCGCCGTGCTCACCGCCTTCGAACTGGATATCGACCAAGCGGTGATCGACCGCGCCCTGGACCTGTACGACGGCTTCGATGACCCGTCGCACCCAGTGCCGGTGGTGCGCGTACGCGATGATCTGTTCGTCGCCGAGCTCTATCGCGGGCCTACCAGGGCCTTCAAGGACATGGCCCTGCAGCCCTTCGGCGTGGTGCTGTCCAGCCTGGCCAAGGCCCGAGACGAGCGCTACCTGATCCTCGCAGCGACCAGTGGCGATACCGGGCCGGCGACGCTGGAAACCTTCAAGGACCGCCCGAATGTAAAGGTGGCCTGTCTTTACCCCGATGGTGGAACGTCGGACGTGCAGCGTCTGCAGATGGTGACCGCGGATGCGCCGAACCTGAAGGTGATCGGCATCCACGGCGATTTCGACGACGCGCAGTCCGCGCTCAAGACCCTGTTGTCGTCCGATTCGTTCCAGGCCCGGCTGCGCGAACGTCACACCCACCTGTCCGCCGCCAACTCGGTCAATTTCGGCCGCATCATCTTCCAGCAGATCTACCACATCCACAGTTACCTTGAACTGGTGCGCCAGGGTGCGATTGGGCTCGGCGACAGGGTTTACCTGAACGTACCCAGCGGCAATTTCGGCAATGCGCTGGGTGGCTACTACGCGATGAAGATGGGGCTGCCGGTGGAGAAGATACTGATCTCCTCGAACAGCAACAACGTACTGACCGAGCTCATTCGCATCGGGCGTTACGATATAAGCGGCCGCAAAGTGATCGCGACCAGATCGCCGGCCATGGACATCCTCAAGTCGTCGAACGTCGAGCGCGTACTCTACGACCTGTTCGGTGCGCGGCGCACACGCGAGCTGATGGCCGCACTGGACGAGCGTCGGCACTACCAGTTGACCGGTGAGGAGCTGGCTTCGCTACAGGCCGTGTTTGCCGCCGACTACGCCGACGATGCGGAGATAGATGCCTGCATCCGTGAGACCTTCCGCGATCACGGTTACCTGATGGACCCGCACACCGCGATCTGCTTCAAGACCCACGCCAGTTGCCGCGACAAGTCGCTGCCGGACATCGTCTATTCCACTGCGGAATGGACCAAGTTCTCGCCGACTATCGCGCACGCGCTGACCGGCGAGGTGGACAGCCACGACATCGATGCCCTGAAATCGATTTCCGCCACCGCCGATACGCCGATCCCGCCAATGATCGGGGCCCTGTTCGACAGGCCGGTCGCGCAGGATGCCGTGATCGACAAAGAGGATATCGAGCAGGTAGTGCTGGCGTTCATCTGACGCAGCCGCGCGGTGCCTTTGGCGTCGGGAAGGCCTGCGCCGGCGGTCCCTTCAGGCGCCGCCTTTACAGGCCCTGCAATTCAGACCCTGTAGTAGTCGCGGTACCAGGCGACGAAGTTGGCGACGCCTTCCTCGACGGAGGTGGCGGGCTTATAGTCAAGGTCGGCGACCAGATCCTCGACGTTTGCATAGGTGTCGGGGACGTCGCCCGGCTGCAGCGGCAGCAGCTCCTTTTCGGCGGTCATGCCGAGGCATTTTTCCAGCGTCTCGATGTAGTGCATCAGCTCGACCGGGTTATTGTTGCCAATATTATAGAGTCGGTACGGCGCGCGACTGGTCGCCGAGTCCGGCGTATCGCCGTTCCAGTCCGGGTTAGGGTGCGCCGGCCGATCGAGCACGCGGATCACGCCCTCTACGATGTCGTCGATGTATGTGAAATCACGCCGGTGCCGACCATAGTTGAATACCGGAATGGATTCCCCGGCCAGGATGTTCTTGGTGAATTTGAACAGCGCCATGTCCGGCCTTCCCCAGGGGCCGTACACGGTGAAGAAGCGGAGTCCGGTGGTAGGTATGCCATACAAGTGGCT
Source organism: Chromatiaceae bacterium (assembly GCA_024639005.1). GTDB lineage: Bacteria > Pseudomonadota > Gammaproteobacteria > Chromatiales > Chromatiaceae > Thiosocius. Next base: position 25,836 of record JAHEJD010000026.1, read on the forward strand.
GTACGCATGCGCCATCAATTCATTGGCCTTCTTGGTGGCGGCGTACAGGCTCACCGGATGGTCGACGTTATCGTGCACCGAGAATGGCATATTGGTGTTCGATCCGTACACAGAGCTGGACGAGGCGTACACTAGGTGTTCTACGCGGTGATTCCTGCATCCCTGCAGGATATTGCCAAAGCCGACCAGGTTGCTGTCGATGTAGGCGTCGGGATTCTCGATCGAATAGCGGACGCCTGCCTGTGCGGCGAGATTGATCACACGCTGCGGCTGGTGGTCGGCGAAGGCCTTGGCCATCGCAGCACGGTCTTCGATGCGTGCGCGTATGTCGCTGTAGTTGGGATGGTCACGGGTGCGTGCGAGCCGCGCCTCCTTCAGCGTCACGTCGTAATAAGGGTCGAGACAGTCGACGCCGATGACTTCATCGCCACGCTCCAACAGGCGCAGCGCGAGTTCAGAACCAATAAAGCCGGCGCTTCCGGTGATCAAAACACGCATGATGGGGATTCCGTCGTTGGTCTAGAGTCGGCCGTCGGTAGCGGATGCCGGGAACAGGTATTTGACATCAAACAGGACCGCATCGGCGGCGCCGAATTCACGAATCTTGTCGACGCCGAGATCGACAAACTGACGATGCCCGACGGCTAAAACGAACGCATTGTAGGCACCGCTTTCAGGCTGGGAAATCGGGGTGATGCCGTATTCCCGCTCGGCGTCAGGGCCGTTGACCCAGGGATCCCAGACGTCCACCTGCATCCCATAGCTCTGGAGCTCATCGATGATGTCGATGACCCGGGTGTTGCGCAGGTCCGGGCAGTTCTCCTTGAACGTCAGTCCCATGATCAAGGCCCGGCCGCCGTTTACCATCAAGCCTCGCTGCAGCATCAGTTTGACTACGCTGCTCGCGACGTGGGAACCCATGCCATCATTGATCCGCCGGCCGGCCAGGATCATGGCCGGGTGGTAACCGATCGCCTGCGCCTTGTGCGTCAGGTAGTAGGGATCGACGCCGATGCAGTGGCCGCCGACCAGGCCGGGGCGAAACGGTAGAAAATTCCATTTCGTGCCAGCCGCCTGGAGCACCTCTTCGGTGTCGATACCCAGTTTGCCGAAGATCAGCGAGAGTTCGTTGACCAGCGCGATGTTCACATCGCGCTGGGTGTTTTCGATGACCTTTGCCGCCTCGGCCACCTTGATGGAACTCGCCTTGTGCGTGCCGGCAATGATGATGCTGGCGTATAGCGCGTCGACGAAATCGGCGATCTCGGGCGTCGAGCCCGAGGTCACCTTCTTTATCGAAGTGACACGATGTTCCTTATCGCCCGGGTTGATGCGTTCCGGGCTGTAGCCGGCGAAAAAGTCCCGATTGAAGACCAGGTGAGACTCCTGTTCGATGATCGGGATACAGTCTTCTTCGGTCGCCCCAGGGTAGACTGTGGACTCATAAATGACTACGTCGCCCGGCGCGATGGTCTTGCCGACCGCTCGGCTGGCGGCGATCAGCGGCCGCAGGTCCGGGGTCTTGTAGCCGTCGATCGGGGTTGGCACTGTCACGATATAGACGTTGCAGTCACGCAGATCATCCAGCTGGTCGGTGAATTTCATGGAGACGGCAGCCATTTCCGTCGGCTCTACTTCTAAAGAACTGTCCCTTCCCTGCCGCAATTCCGTTATGCGCGGGACGCTGATATCGTACCCAGTGACAGGAAATTTCTTCGCGAACTCGACGGCGAGTGGCAGGCCGACGTATCCAAGCCCGATGACGGCAATTTTTACGTCTTGAAGGTCCATGGGGCGCACACCTTGCTGGGTCTCTGTAGTGCCGGGCGCAGGCGCCCGCGACGCGCGAATAATAACGCGGCCGACGGGTCGAAGCGAGGCGGTTTAGGGGGAAACGTGATGGCGGTATGCATTATGCGACCAATCTCTTGATGGACACGATCCGCTCTGTCAGTCTTCGCGCGCCCGTCGGTCCGCGAGATTCCTCACGCCCATGATGATCCGGCTTTTCGGACACTATGTATCCAAGCTTTACCTGCTGCTCGGCGTCGCCGAGTTCGTGATTATCTTTTATTCTATGGTGGCGGGTTACTACATGCGGTTCTCGATCGCCGGCATGTCCGTAGGGGCGCTACCCGAGACCCTGTCCTATACGGCGATGGCTTACGCCGGTGCGATGTTGATATCCATGATCTCCGTCGGCCTTTACCAGCGGGGTCTGCCCTTTAGCGCCGGATTGCTGGTACGTATAGGGCTGAGTTTCCTGATCGCCAATGTGGTGATGAGTGCAGTCTTCTACACCTTTCCCGATCTGGCGGTGTGGCGCGGCGTCATGGCCTTCGCGATGCTGTTCACCTTCGCTGGCGTGCTGGGCCTGCGCACGCTGTTCTTCCGCCTCACCCATGCCGAGCAGCAGTCCAATACCGTGCTGGTACTCGGAACGGGTCGCCAGGCACAGATGATTGCCGATCTGGAGCCGCAGCAACCCGGCTTCAGGGTCGTTGGTTTTATCCCGGTGAACGAACAAGAGACCGATATCCCGGCTGAACGCTGGTTGCCGCATGATCGTCGGTTATCCGATCTTGTCCTCGATCATGAGGTCGACGAGATCGTCATCGCCCCAGACGACCGACGTCTGCGTCTGCCGGTCGACGAGATACTCGATTGCAAGATGTCAGGAACTATGGTGCTGGATCTGCTCAGTTTCTTCGAGAAGGAGACCTCCAGGATTAAGCTCGATGTGCTGCAGCCCAGCTGGATTTTTTTCTCGGACGGTTTTCACTTGGGCGGTCTTGCGCAGTACTCGAAACGCGTCCTGGACCTGACCGTGGCCAGTATCATTTTCCTGATCACCTGGCCGCTGATGCTGCTGGTGACGCTGGCAATCCTGATCGAGAGCGGGGGCCGCGGCCCAGTCTTGTTTCATCAGGTGCGGGTTGGACTCAACGGCAAAGAGTTTCAGGTGCACAAGTTTCGCAGTATGCGAACCGATGCGGAGGCCGACGGCGTGGCGCGCTGGGCGACCAAGAACGATACTCGGATTACCCGGGTCGGGGCGATGATCCGTAGAACGCGCCTCGACGAGCTGCCGCAGGTATTCAATGTGCTGCTGGGTGAGATGAGCCTGGTAGGACCGCGACCCGAGCGGCCGGAGTTCGTGGAGCAATTGGGCAAGGAGATCCCCTTCTATAACGAACGCCATCGTGTCAAGCCCGGCTTGACCGGTTGGGCGCAGTTATCCTATCCCTATGGCGCAACGATCGAAGATGCGCGTCACAAACTGGAATTCGATCTGTACTATGTGAAAAACGCGAGCGCCTTTCTGGATTTGATCATCCTGCTCGAGACTGTGGAGGTGGTGCTGTGGGGTAAGGGTGCGCACTAGACCATGCTGCATCGCAGCCCGACGCACTGTACGGCCGCCCGGTCGCGCGCCGGCACCCGATCGCGGAGGTCCGTGACCGCATGGTGAGCGAACTCGCATTTTACGGCTATGGCGTCGCCGGCCTCGCATTCTTCGTTCTTTTCCTGATCTTGCTGACCGGGTGGCGCGGACGCTTTCAGGGCACGCAGTTTCTGCTGGCGGTCGGCGGCTCCTGCGCCTGGGCGCTGGCCGCTGCGCTGCAGGCCGGCTTTGCCGTCCCCGGGCTCGACCTGGTGTGGGCGGCCGAGGTGGTGCGCAACCTGCTGTGGATCTTCTTTCTGCTGCACGTGCTCAAGCCCTTCGCCGAAGGCAGCGCGCTCTACAGCCGCCTGCTCGGCTATGTGCGGCTGGCCTGTTTGACCCTCGGCCTGGTGATGCTGGCGATGTTGGTGGATGTGCCGGCGGTGATCGAGGATATACGGCCGGCTGCAATGCAGCGGGAGTTCTCGCTGGTCGGGCAGCTGCTGTTTGCCGTGCTCGGTATGGCCCTGGTGGAACAGTTATTCCGCAACACGCCCATCGAACAACGTTGGGGGATCAAATACCTGTGCTTCGGTCTGGGTGTGATGTTCGCCTTCGACTTCTATCTCTACACCGATGCGCTGCTGTTCCATCGCCTGGACGCCGCGATCTGGTCGGCGCGTGGGTTTGTCACCGTCATCGCCGTACCGATGATTGCCGTCACCGCGGCGCGCAATCCCGACTGGAGTCTGCCGGTATTCCTATCACGCCGCATGGTGCTGCATTCGACGACCCTGTTCAGCGCCGGGCTCTACATGTTGTTGATGGCCCTTGCGGGTTACTACATCAAACTCTACGGCGGAGAATGGGGCGGTGTGCTGCAGATCGCCTTCCTGTTCGGTGCGCTTATCGTGTTGGTGGCCCTGTTGTTCTCGGGTCAGTTCAGGGCACGCACCAAGGTCTTTTTCAACAAGCATTTCTTCAGTTACCGCTACGATTACCGGGAAGAATGGCTGCGTGTCATCGGACTGTTGGCCGGCAGGCGGGTCGCGATGCCGCTTCACGAGCGGGCCATTTGGGCCCTGGCCGAGATCGTCGAGAGTTCGGGGGGTCTGTTATGGCTGCGGAATGACAAGGGGGACTACCGATTCAAGGCGCGATTCAACGCCCAGTACGTCGTCGACGCGACGATTCCGGCGGCAGAGCCCATGGTGCCATTCATGGAGAATCAGCGCTGGGTCATCAACGTCGACGAACTGCGCACCGCGCCGGATGTCTATGGTGACCTTCCGCTACCGACCTGGGTGCTCGACAATGCCGATGCCTGGCTGATCGTGCCGTTGATGCATGAAGAACGGCTGCTGGGTTTCGTGATGCTTTTGCAGCCTCGCGCGCCGCAGTCGATCAATTGGGAGAACCTCGACCTGCTCAAGACCGTCGGTATGCAGGCGGCAAGCTACCTGGCGCTCAATCAGGCAGCTGAGGCCTTGGCCGAGGCCAGACAGTTCGAGGGTTTCAACCGGCTATCCGCGTTCGTTATCCACGATCTCAAGAATCTCATTGCCCAGCTATCGCTGGTGGCCACGAATGCGGCCCGGCACAAACACAATCCCGCGTTTATCGACGATGCGGTGGGTACCATCGAGAATGCAGTGAATAAGATGAACCGTCTGATGGCGCAACTGAAGAGCGCCGATGTCACCGGCGCACGCCGGCGTATCAACCTGCTGGCAGAACTCCAGGACGTGGTGTTAGCGAAGTCCAACAGCGAACCCGTGCCGGTTCTCAACGCGCAGGTGAACGATGCCTATGTGCTCGCCGAGCCGGACCGTTTGTCTGCGGTGCTCGGTCATGTGGTACAGAATGCGCAGGATGCCACGCCGCCGGATGGCCGTGTCGAGCTCCTACTGCGCGTATCCGGTGACCAGGCTATAGTGGAGATCCGCGATACCGGGAGCGGGATGGATGCGGAGTTCATCAAGACGCGGCTGTTCCGGCCATTCGATTCGACAAAGGGTCTCACCGGCATGGGAATCGGCGCCTATGAGTGTCGCGAGGTGATTTCGGCGCTCGGCGGTCAGGTGAAGGTGGAGAGCACACCGGGTCGCGGTACCGTATTTCGTATCCTGCTGCCCTTGGATGAGCAGCAGGCTTCCGGGTTGGGTGAGCAGCGAGTGGCGATTGAGAAGGATCGATAGACAGTGACTGAAACCAAACACGCGCTCTTGGTCGTTGAAGACGATCCAGGGCTGCAGAGCCAGTTGAAATGGAGCTTCGAAGACTTCGACGTCGAGGTCGCGGAGAACCGCGAGGAAGCCATTGCGCGCCTGCGCAGATTGGAGCCGGCAGTGGTGACACTGGATCTCGGTCTGCCGCCGGATCCGGGTGGTGTCAGCGAAGGTTTTGCCGTACTCGAGGAAATCCTCACGCTGGCGCCTGATACCAAGGTGATTGTAGTCACCGGCCACAACGATCGAACCAATGCGCTGCGCGCTATTGCGATGGGCGCATACGACTTCTACGAAAAGCCCATCGATCCCGAGCTGCTCAGTTTTACGATCAAGCGCGCCTCGCGTTTGTTTCAGATCGAGCAGGAGAATCGCCGTTTGCAGACAGTACATGGCACTTCCGTCTTGGAAGGGTTGATCGCGTCGAGCCCGGAGATGCTCAAGGTGTGTCGCACCGTTGAGAAACTGGCACCGACCGATGTCTCCACACTGATCCTCGGCGAGAGCGGCACAGGTAAGGAGGTGCTGGTCAAGGCACTGCATAAGCTGAGCGAACGCCACGACAAACGTCTGGTGGCCATCAACTGTGCCGCGATCCCCGAGGCGCTGCTGGAGAGCGAATTATTCGGCTACGAGAAGGGCGCATTCACGGGCGCGGCAAAGACGACCCAGGGCAAGATAGAGGTCGCCAACGGCGGCATCCTGTTTCTCGACGAGGTCGGTGATCTGCCGCAGCCACTGCAGGCCAAGTTGCTGCGGTTCCTGCAGGAGCGTGTCATCGAGCGTATCGGCGGACGCAGCGAGATACCGGTCGATGTGCGCGTGATCTGCGCGACGCACCGTGACCTGCCCGAGCAGATCCAGGCTGGCGAGTTTCGCGAAGACCTCTATTACCGGATCAACGAGGCGACAATCCGCGTGCCGCCGCTGCGCGAGCGCCAAGGTGACAGCCTGCTGCTCGCCCGCGCGTTCCTGGAAAGACACGCTGTGGAACTCAAGCGACCAATCAAGGGCTTTTCGCCGCAGGCCATCGAGGCTATCGAGACCCACGACTGGCCGGGGAACGTGCGCGAGCTTGAGAATCGCATAAAGCGGGCGGTAATCATGGCCGACGGCACACAGGTCTCGCTCGAGGATCT
>JAHEJD010000152.1 GCA_024639005.1 Chromatiaceae bacterium
CCTCGGCCAGCCAGGCGTCAGCGATCTGTCCGGCCATGGTGTCATTACCGACCTTTGCATAGGCATAGGCGAGCTCGGGTAGCATGCGGTACGTCGGATAGTTGGTCGCACTCAGGTCAGCGCGTGTTTCTTCGATGAAGTCTATAGACTCTCGATATTTGGCGGCACAGACGAGGCTCTCTGCATATTGCAACCGGATAAGATTCGATAGCGGATCAAAAGACCACGCGGCCCGAAAATGCTCCACCGCCTGCTCAAAGCGACCGAAAGTAAACATGAGGATAGCTTTGCTCCAGGAGCGGTTGCGAGACGGCGTAATCACTTTCTCCTGGGCTTCGAGCACGGCCTCGAAGTCATACTTTCGCAAGTGAAGGTATGCCAAAGAAATCCAGCCTGGCTCATACGCCGGATCGATTCGCAGAGCCTCCTGGATCTGTTCATAGGAACGTTGCCAGGCATCATCGAAATTGTCCGGCGACAACCAGAAATGGTACGTCGCTGCAAGCGCCGCCCGCGAAGGCGCCCATTCGGGATCTGCCTCGATGGATGCTTCGAAGCGCTCGATTGCGGACCGGAACACCTCGTCCGATGTATCACTCAGCGTCTCGATGCGGCGCAGGTAGGATCGTCCGTCAAGGTGATAATCAAGTGCGGCGAGGTTTGCCGGTGGATTGCCTTGTAGTTCATCTCCCGGAAGTACGCGCACCTGGAGTCGGTCACTGATTCGACGAGCTACAGTTTCCTGAACTTCCAGTAGCTCGGAAACGCCGAGATTGATATCAAAGTTGTCGGACAAAAGGTGTGCGTCGCTTTCGGCCCGAATAAGCTGGACGGTCACCCGCGCAGTCTGACCGCTTCTGCGCACACTGCCCTCGACGATGTAGTCGACGTCCAGCATTTCTGCAATCTCTTGCGTCGTGAGGTCGCTGCCACGAAGTGTGAAGGAGGACGTTCTGGACGTGACGCGGAGATCGCGAACGGTCGCCAGGGCATTCAATATCTCTTCCGCAATGCCATCGACGAGGTACTGCTGTCCCGGATCGTCCGACAGATTGTCGAATGCAAGTACGGCAACCGATCGTCGACCGTCCGGCAAGGTTACGACCTCATCCTGTGACAGGAACAATTTGTCCGTCAGCAGATAGGCAACCGCGATCAACAGGGTGACAAAGATCGACAGTTCGGCCCAGCGTGCTGCGCCGGTCGGCCCGGTCGCAACGCTGGATACCGGCGCATCGCTGCTTCGTGTGAGCCCGGTTGACTTGAAGTCATAGGCCCACGCCAGCACCAGGGCGATTGGCAGCCCGATAATCGAACACACGATCACCGTCGTCAGAACCCAATCGGGCAGCCCGAGTCCCGGGCCAACCACGTCCACGACCTGCATGGCGACCCAAACGGCGACAAGGTAACCGCCGCCGGTTCGCAGCACTTTTCGTCGCTTGAGTTCAGACAGGAACGACATACGCGTGCCATCGAGGCGGCTGGAGACAGCGCCTAGCATCCCGCAATTCATGCGTGGGGGCAATTGCGCGCCCGCTGGCCCCACGACTTCACCCCACGACTTTCCCCCGACCGGAATTGCCTCTGCCTGATACTTGACCGCAGGTCAAAAAAAGCGGTTTATACTTCCTATCCGTCAAAGGTAGGGGCGTGATCTGGCGTTCGAGCGAGATCGAGAGGAGAAAGAATATGAAAAGAATCAGTCAGTCTATTTTGGTTGTAATGTTGTTATTGGGCATTATTGCTTTAGCATTGCCGGCTTTTGCTTCTGAAATGGCACCACCAAAGAATCCTGAGGAGGATCTTTCGGAGGCTTACCCGGGCAAGAGCTACTCACCCTACGCGGGGCGCGCTTTTCCGAGCCGTCCGCTTTGGGGTGACTCCCATCTGCATACCGGAAACTCGTTCGACGCCGGCGCCTTTGGCTGCCGGCTTCAACCCGAAGACGCCCACCGGTTCGCCCGCGGCGAGGAGGTCACTTCCTCGACAGGCATCCCGGTCAAACTTTCGAGGCCGCTTGACTGGCTGGTGGTGTCCGACCATTCCGACAACATGGGCTTCTTTCCGGACCTGCTCGCGGGCGCTCCCCACATCCTCGCCGAACCTGAAGGCAGGGACTACTTCGACCGAATCCAGGCCGGGAAAGGGGTCGAGGTCGCCTACGAATTGATCGGCCTGTTCGCCAATGCCAAGTTTCCCGAGAATCTCGCGTACACGCCCGACAAGAAAGCGTACAAGTCCACCTGGCAGCGGACAATCGATGCCGCCGAGGCCTACAACGACCCAGGCCACTACACCGCCTTCATCGGCTACGAGTGGACCTCGCTCATCCAGGGCAACAACATGCATCGTGTCGTCATCTACCGCGACGGCAATGACAAAGCCTCGTTGACGGTGCCCTACACGGCGACCGCACCCTACGGGAGCCCGGACCCGCGGGATCTCTGGAAGTCGCTCACGGCATACGAAGAGAAGACCGGTGGCGACATCCTGGCGATCGCGCACAACGGCAATCTCTCGAACGGCATCATGTTCCCGCTCGAGGCCCAATGGAACGGCCGGG
>JAHEJD010000153.1 GCA_024639005.1 Chromatiaceae bacterium
GTGGCGCCGATGATGATCGACTGTGCCGCCGACACTGCGTGGCAGGCCGCGGTGACGGCGACCAGGCCGGCGATAACACCATTGAGCGGGACGGCGGGGGAAAAATGAAGCGCTAGGAAGGATTGGGACTGAGCGTCCCAGCGGGCATGTCGAGCCCTTTGACCCTGAATCAATGCACTGCGGAAAGGGAAGTAGCCTACGAAGGCCCGCGAGGGCGGCTTGATGCGAATCATCTCTGACCATGACGGCCGACGACGCGGTACCTATGCAGATCGCGGCGGGGGTTGCGGCCGCTCGGCACGCGGCCTAATCGCCACGCATGCGCTGACATTGCAATCCACCGACGATTCCGGGATGAAGCTGGTGCCGACGGACCCTGAGTCTGCGCAGACTTGCCACCTGCAATCCGGTAGAGTCTCTAGCCGTGCCGCGACGCGGTCTCCGTCCACCGCCCAGCCGACCGCAGGGGTCAAGCCATGTACACGCTGCTGATCGCCTTTTTTCTCATCGCCATTGTTACCTCTTTCCTGTGCTCTCTGTGGGAGGCGGTGCTGCTAAGCATCACGCCGTCCTATGCGCAGATAAAGGTTCAGGAAGGCGGCGCGCTCGGCAAAAGGCTTCAGCGTTTCAAGGAGAACATCGACCGCCCACTGGCAGCGATCCTGACGCTAAACACTATCGCCCACACGGTCGGCGCGATCGGAGTCGGCGACCAGGCGAGCAAGATCTGGGCGGATGCCAACTCGCTTATCACCGGGTTATTGGTCCCAGTAGCGATGACGCTGGCGATACTGATCCTGTCCGAACTGATCCCTAAGACGCTGGGCGCCAACTACTGGAAGGAGCTGACGCCATTCACCGCGCGCTCGCTGGGGTTCATCATTCGCCTGCTCGCACCGCTGGTCTGGTTCAGTCAGTTTGTCACCAAGGCACTGAAGAAGGAGGACGTCGGCAGCGCCTTCACGCGCAGCGACTTCCTGGCGATGGCCGACATCGGCGCGCGCCACGGCATCTTCGAGCAGCACGAGACAGAAATCATCAACAATCTGCTGCGCTTTCGCTCGGTTCTGGCCAGGGATATCATGACGCCGCGCACTGTGGTGAAGTCGGCGTCGGTACACGAGACCATCGGCGGCTTCCTAGAGCAGAATCGCGAGCAGCGTTTCTCGCGCATACCGCTGTACGAAAACGATTCGCACGACCACGTCGTGGGCTATATGCTAAAGGACGAAGCACTCGCGCGCATGTTCGAGGGCAGGCAGGACGCCGAACTCGCCACGCTGCGCCGCGACATCGTCACTGTGCACGACGACCGCCCAATCGTCGATCTGTTCAACCTATTTCTGGCGGAGCGCGAGCAGATCGCGCTGGTGGTCGACGAGTTCGGTGGCACGGCCGGGATCGTCACGATGGAGGATGTGATCGAGACTCTGCTCGGGGTCGAGATCGTCGACGAGTCCGACCATACCGAGGACATGCAGCTGCTGGCCCGCCGCAACTGGGAACGCCGCGCCAGTCGGCTCGGTCTGACGGGGTCAGTGCAGCAGGGCCTAAACTTCGAAGAAATTACCGCGCCGGAAAAGGAGTGAGGATGCGTTGCGGCTGAGCCGCGAACGGGCGAGCGCAAATCACGCGAGTGCCTCGTGCAGCCTGATCAGGTCTTCGGGTGACAGCGTCTCAGTCCGTGTGTTCGGGTCGATGCCCAGTGCGCTGATCCGATCGGCATCGAGCAGGCCTTTCAGGTTGTTGCGCAGTGTCTTGCGCCGCAGCGCGAAGGCGGTGCTGACCAGTCTTGCGAAACCTGCCATCCGCTCGGAGGCGACCAATGGTTCGGCGAGCGGGCACAGGCGTACTAAGCTGGAGTCTACCTTGGGTGGCGGGTCGAACGACTCGGGCCCAATGTCGAACAGTGGCGTGACCTCGCAGCTCACCTGCAGCATCACCGACAACCGGCCGTAAGTCTTGGAGCCTGGGCTGGCGGCCATGCGGTCGACCACCTCCTTCTGCAGCATGAAGTGCATGTCCTCGACTGCGTCGGCCTGTTCGATCAGGTGGAACAACAGCGGCGTGGAGATGTTATAGGGAAGGTTGCCGACCAGGCGCATCCGCCGCTTATTGTCGTGCAACGCACGGAAATCAAATGTCAGCGCATCCGCGTTGTGCAGACGGAGTATGCCGAGGGGGGCGCACTGCCGGCGCAAAGGCTCGAGCAGGTCGCGGTCGAGCTCGATAGCGTCTAGCGTGCCGGCGTACTGCAAAAGGCCCCGTGTAAGCGCCCCCCGGCCAGGGCCGATCTCGACCAAGTGCTCTCCTGGCTGGGGATCGATACAGTCGAGGATGTGCTGAATAACCCCCTGGTCGTGCAGAAAGTTCTGGCCGAACCTTTTCCTGGGACGGTGGCTCAAGGGGTTATCCTGGTGTTTGCGAGGGAATTCAGCGGATTATGAAGTAGCGGGAAGGGAATGCCCACGGGGAACGGGGCGATAGGCTTGCGTGGGGAGCGATTTGAACTCGCTTCGATATTGGCGGCGGTATGAAATGATGACTCG
>JAHEJD010000086.1 GCA_024639005.1 Chromatiaceae bacterium
GTTCGAGCGAATGGGGATGGACCAAGGGGAGTCGTTCATGTCGTTTGAGAACTTCTATGGGCGTGAGTTCTGGCGCTTCGTGTTCATGCAGCAAGAGGTGGAGAAACTAGCCAAGACCGCCCTCGACTATCCTCCCATGCAGGCGGGCGCTTCATTTGGCCTAGACGCTGTGAAGAAGAAGATCCAAGAGGCTGCCGCAGCACATGGGCAGTGAGTCGATGAAGAGACGGAGAAGGAGATAAGCAGATGAATCGCTATCGTAGTGCCGTGATTTTGAGCTGCCTCGTGTCGCTCCTGGGCTGCAAGCCCGCTTCCGAAGCGCCCGTGGACAAGGCGGATGCGCCGCAAAAAGAAGCCGAGGCCGAAGCCCCGGCCAAAGCGGCGATCCCCGAGGACCTCGATCTCGTGATCTTGAACGGCCGCGTGATGGATCCCGAGACCAAGCTCGACGCGGTTCGCAACGTGGGCATCAAGAGCGGCAAAATCGTCACCATCACCGAGCAAGCGATCAAGGGGAGTGAAACGATCGACGCCAAGGGCCACGTGGTCGCGCCCGGGTTCATCGATACCCACTGGCACGCTCTCGATGCATTTGGGAGAAAGATCGGGCTTCGGGACGGCGTCACCACGGGTATGGACATAGAGGCCGGAGCGATCAATGTAGCGAAGTGGTATGCAGATCATGAGGGTAAGACCCTCATGAACTACGGCACCACTGCTAGTCATGCCATTGCACGCCTTCTCGTCCACGATGCGAAGGAGATGGCTTCGCAGGATCAAGTCGATTTCGACGGTCCTGTGGACTTTCTCAACATTACGTTTCTCATCGACATGGCCGGCCAAGACGGAGTTCCCGGTTGGTCCGTGACCCGTAGCAACCGAGAGCAAGCCAATCGCATCATGGAGATGCTCGATAAGGAATTGCGTGACGGAGCGCTCGGCGTGGGGTCGACCGTTGGTTACATGCGAACTGGCACCACCACCTACGAGCTGTTCCTGGCGCAAAAGACGGCCGCCAATTACGGCAGGGTGACCGGTTTTCACGCCCGATTTTATCCCAGCGCATTGACACCCATCGAGCACCCGATGGGTTTCGATGAGGTTTTCACCAATGCCTACGTGCTGGGTGCTCCGTTGATCTACCAGCACAACATGGATTACGGCTGGTACGAGATCGAACAGAAACTGGCCCTGGCACGAGAGAAGGGCTTGAACATGTGGTCGGAAATGTACCCGTACGAAGGTGCTTCAACCGTCATCTCTGCGGAATTTCTGAAGCCCGATGTGTACGAGGCGGGCGGCAACCATTACGGCGACGGTGGGATTTACGATCCGCAGCTGGATAAGTTCTACAGCAAAGAAGAGTTTCTGAAGGCGGCCAAGAAAGAACCAGGACGGCTCATCGTCGCCTATTTCGCGTACAGGGTCCCCTGGATCGTACCCATGGTGGGTACGCCACATATGACCGTGGCTGCAGACTCCGTGGTCAATAGTTCCGGACCCAAGGGATTCGACACGCCTTTCAAGGAATACGGAGGAAACCCGCGTACCGCGGGAACACGCGGGAAAGTGTTCCGTCTCGCCCGTGAAAATGGCATCCCGTTGATGGATATCCTGGCCAACACCTCGTACTACACGGCCAAGCATCTGGGTGAGGCGGGCATCGAGGCCATGCAGATCCGTGGGCGCATGCAGGAGGGAATGGTGGCGGACATCACGATCTTTGATCCCGCAAGCGTCACGGACAACGCCACCTACAAGGCGGGCGAACAAGGCCTGCCGACCACTGGGGTCCCGTACGTGATCATCAACGGTCAGATCGTGGTGAAGGATTCCAAGGTCTTGGAGGTCTTTGCCGGGCAGCCGATCCGCTATCCCGTCGAAGACAAAGGGCGCTACGAGCCGGTGAGTGAAAAGGACTGGCTCCTGCAGTTTCCGGAAAAATACAAGTAGAAAGGTAGTCCAGATGAACCGTCGTAATGTTGTCCTCTTGGTGAGCTGCGTGATTGCCCTCTCGGGCTGCAAGCCCACTCCGGACGCGCCTGTCGACAAAGCCGATGCGGCGCCCAAAAAGGGCGAGGCCCAAGCCCCAGCAAAAGCTGCCATCCCCGAGGACCTGGATCTCGTGATCTTGAACGGCCGAGTGATGGATCCGGAGAGCAAGCTCGATGCGGCACGCAACGTGGGCGTCAAGGACGGCAAGATCGTCGCCGTCACAGAGCAGGCCATCGAGGGCAAGGAAACCATCGATGCGAAGGGTCATGTGGTCGCGCCGGGGTTTATTGACGGACACGCTCACACGACAGATATCCCCCTGGGCCAGAAGGCCTTGCTTCGTGATGGCGTGACAACGGCGATGGAACTCGAAGGCGGCGCCATGCCGGTCGATCGCTGGTACGCGGACCTCGAAGGCAAATCGCAATTGAACTACGGCGCGTCCGTCGGATCGGGCGCTGCACGCACGGCGGTCTTCGATCCCACCTATAAAGATTCGAAGTCGGCCGACATTATTTACGACATGTTTTCCGGCCAGCAGAAAGTCACGCTCGATACCTATAGCCGCGTACCGACCGACGACGAAGTTAAGCAGATTCTTGCACTCGTCGAAGAGGGTCTGAAGCAGGGTGGCCTCGGGGTCGGAATCGTGCCCGGATATATCGTCGAAGGCTACACGTCGAAAGAGGTGATCGGCGTGCAGAAGCTCGTCGGCAAGTATGGGCGCTTCTCGCACGTACACACGCGTTTCTCGAGCCAGGAACCGCCGACGACCGGCATTCTCGCGTTTCAGGAATTCATCGCATCGGCCGGCGCCTATGGCGGCGGGCTCATACTCGCGCACTTCTCGGCGCAGGCGCTGGATCTGACTGAAATGGCGGTTGAGTATGTGGACGATCTCCGGGCGACCGGCACTCCGGTTATCCTGGAAATCTACCCCTACAACTTCGGCGCATCGGGCGACGGCGTCGGGGCGGATTATCTGAAACCTGACAACTACCAGAAGAACATGGGGCGCACCTACAGCGACATCATCGACACGGCGACGGGCAAGCGCCTGAACAAGGCAACCTATGACAAGCTGGTCAAGACCGATCCCTTTCACCCGGTGCTGTTCTACAACGCCAAGGAAGAGGACATGGAGAAGGGGCTTTCGAGCCCAAATGTATTGGTGGGATGCGACTGTTTCTACTTTACCGACAAGGACGGCAAGTTCCTCTCCGACTGGGATACCCCCTGGGAATCGGCCAACACCCACCCGCGGTCCGTCGGTGCACATGGCAAGGTGCTGCGCCTGACCCGCGAGAAAAACCTGATGCCCCTGATGACGGCCATCAGCAAGATGAGCTTCCTGTATGCTGATTTCCTGGCGAAGAACGGCGTGCCGCAGATGGCGCACAAGGGTCGGATTCAGGAAGGCGCCGACGCGGATATCACGATCTTCGATCCGAAGACCGTTCGCGACAACTCTTCTCTCGACAAAGGCAAGAACGCGCTTCCAACGACTGGGATCCCCTACGTCGTCGTCAACGGAACCATCGTCGTGAAGGACTCGAAGGTGTTGAAGGGCGTCTATCCGGGGCAGCCCATTCGGGCCAAAGTGCAGAACTGAGCTTTTGCTAGGCGCAGGCTAGGCCGCTCCTGCTTCTCGAGAGACTGCCTCAAGACCATGCGACAATCGTCCCAATCGGGTTAGTCGCCCACTATTCGATTCGCTCCACGCACATCACGATTGCTTTTCTGAATGTATCAGTAGCCGCAACACGGCGCGCGCCAGGTCACGCGACTCTGCATGCCTAGAGCTCGACAGGACCTTGCGCGCGAGCTTGCCTAGGGTCTCGGCGTTGGGCACATCTCCCACGTCCGCCCTTCCCTCCGTCGTCTCCGCCTCGATTTTGCCAGTTGGCAAAGCGGTTTCCCGAACATGCTTTTCGCTGTCTTTTGTTTCCGCTAACTCAGGATCCGGTTTCCCGTGATTACCCGTAGTTGCGCGAATCGGCGCGAAATCCGATGTTTTCGATTCCCACCGCCTCCACTAAACAAGCGCAATGATTGCCGCGGGTTAGCGTTCTGAGAAACGCATATGTCATAAGAAATGTCATAAATCCGCCCCGGCAACCGCTCTGGATCGACCTTCAAACAGCTCACCGCTTCGCAGAGCGCTGGCCATTCCCACGCCGTGTAGACGTCGATGATCGCGCCGCGGGCGTTGTGCGTGATCTGCTCGAGGACGTCGCTGCGAGCGCCGCTGCTTCGCGCTGCTGAGATCATGAATCGCCGGAGTGCGTGTGAGCCCTTGTTGGGCACGCCGATAAGCTCCGCGTCGCGCTTGTGCGCCTTCGTGGCTTGGGACTGCGTGCGTGCGGCCATGGTCCGTGGGTCGGGCACAATGAAGTCGTCGGGGACCGGTGGACGGCCATAGACCGTCTCGAAGCCCTTCCCTCTCCAGCACCAAAGGACCTTCTCGAGCTCGGGGTGCACGGGCACCATGCGCTCCTTGGCGTCGCCGCTCTTGGCCGTCTTGAGGGGTTGATCGGCGTACTGGGTGTGGACGCGTAGGGACCCTAGCGGCTTGGCATCCGGCTCCCAGTCCCGCCAGCGCCGGCCGCAGGTTTCGCCGATGCGCATGCCCGTGAAGAACTGCAGCGCGTAGATCACCCGCCGATCCCAGCCAATGCGAGGGTCGATCACGAGCGCCAGGGCCTCGTCACGAGTGTACGTCTGTCCACCGCCGGACCCCATCGATGGCAGTCCGTCGCGGGGCGTCTGGGAGACAGGATTGACCTCCACCGCGCCCTCGAGGACCGCGAGCCGAAAGATCGAAGAGACGATGCCGATGCAGTTGCGCACGGACTTCGGGGAGATTTCGCCGCGCGCAATGAGCGTCTCGCTGAGCTCCAATACATCGAGCGGCTTGATTTCGCCGACAGGCGACGAGCCGATCAAGCGCGACACATGACGCCGGTAGCTCGAGTACTCGCGATTGGCGTTTCGCTTTCCGATGCGCGACTGTCGCGCGTGCCAGCGCTCGGCGTAGGTGTCGAGGTGCGTGCGTGGGCTTGCATCGCGGTTCACCTGAACACCCTTGGCCGCCTCACGCTTTCGACGCGCGAGAAGTCGGACCGCGGCTTGCCTATTCGTACCCGCGTGCTCGACGCGCCATCTTCCTTCGGCATCCTTGTACTGGACTCGGTAGCGCTGAGCGCCATCGTCGTACGTCACACCCTTTGGAAGTGATTTTCTAGCCACCACGAACCTCCAACCACGCGATCACCGCGTCCTCCCGAAACCGAAGCGCACGCCCCGCACGTACACATGGGCAATCGTCGCGAGCAACCCATTTCCGCACGGTGTCCGCGCTCACGTCAAGCCGCGCCGCCATCTGCTTCGTCGAAAGCAACTCGGGGACCCTCTCGTAGCGATGAACCGCTTCGCTGACGGCATCACGAATGATCTCCCGCAGGTCGGACTTGGTCGTGACGATGAGATCAAGGGACTCGCTCATTTCTTAGGGTCCAAGTGGCCGTCGGGGTTCATCATCGCCTCGATTTGTTCTGGCGTGAGCCCGGGCGGGCGTTTGCGCGGGGGCGGATATCGCTTGCCCTGGCCGAGGACGCTGACGGCTCTTCCCGGTGTGGCCTCGGGCGCCTTGGAGGCCTTGGGTTCGACAGCCGCGGCGGTCTGGCAGTGCTTTCGACAGTAGCGAAGAAAGGACCGATACGAACCCGGAAATGGCACCGGCTCCTCAAAGTAGACTTGCCAGACGTGCCGGACTGAAAAGCCCGACTTCAACCAGGCGTTGATTTCCTCCAGTCGCTCTAGGAAGTAGGGATACGGCGTTTTCTCGGCGGCCTCGCGCAGCGGCCCGGCCAAATTAGATCTCTCCTCCTCGTCCATCACTCTTGTTATCGGTTTAGCCTCCCGAAATGTTGTCCTGGCTCGTGATTTTTTTTCGCGTCGGGCTCCCCGCAGGCGATTGGTCAGCGTGTGACTCTCAGTGCACTCCGTGTGACTCTGAGTGAACTCCGTGTGCACTCCGTGTGACAGCATGGGACCCAACTTGTTGGGGCAAGGCATAGTTTTGGCAGACACCAAAACTGCACGCGCTTCGCTTCTGAACTTCGTTCGCGCTCACGCCTGATGACGCGCTCAACGCCTTCGGCTTATTCGCGCGTTCCCAAAAACCATTTCTCGCTCGACAAGCCGCTCGTGCTTCTTATCTTTGTCGAACGTGGGGCGCCCAAATCTCGACCTCGGACGTGTTCGACGATGCCGATCCCTGGGCGCGAGAAGCGAAAGCTGTACCAAGATGCTTGCCCATCGATGGAACTCGCAATATCGTTGCTATAAGCTTATGCCCACCACGACGACGACTTCTTGGTACTTGATAGCTGTGCTTCTGGTGTCGACGTGCGTTGGTGGCTGCGGGTCGGTCGGACCGCGGACAGTTCCGCAAGACCAGTTCAACTACAACGGAGCGATTGCAGACGCGGCGCACGAACAGATTCTGCTCAACCTCATTCGACTACGCTACGCCGAGATGCCGATGTTTCTGCGCGTGAGCTCGGTGATCGCTCAGTACTCCCGCGTCGCTCAGCTCAACGCTTCGGTCGGCGCCGGTAATGCCCCGAGCGGAGATACCAACGCGAGCGGTGCGCTCGGTGGAGGAGTGGTCTGGGCAGACCGACCGACGATCACGTACATACCGGTCAGCGGTCAAGAGTTCTCGCGGAACCTCTTGAAGCCGCTCCGGCCGGAGGCCCTGTTCGAAATGATCATGGCGGGCTGGTCTACCGACTTGGTGTTCCGTATCGCCCTCTGGTCGATCAACGACCTCGACAACGCAGTCGCCCGCCCTCCTCACCGAAGAGCCATCGATCCAAAGCTCATCGAGCTCCTCGAGGTCTGGCCGCGGCTGCGCCAGGCTGGCGCGCTCGGCATGCGCAAAGTGCCGACCTCTGACGGTCGAAGCGAGCTGATGCTTTTCCTCTTCGATCAGGATGCGTCCCCCGAGGTCGCTCGAGACATCGCGCGTTTTCGCGAGCTGCTGGAAATCGAGCCGACCGTCGGAGAGCTCCACCTCGCCTATGGCCTGCGGCCGGCCGAGTCGGATCAGATCGCCGTGCTCACCGGTTCGGTTTACGACATCATGCTCGACCTCGCGTGGCAGTTGGACGTGCCTGAGGAACACGTGAAGACCGGCCGAGCCGGAGAAACCGCGCAGTTGCGCGGGGCTTCGGAGCGGCCGCCGATCGACGTGCGGTCCTCGGCCGAAGAGCCAAGGAACGCGTTTGTTGCGGTGAGGGCACAAGATCACTGGTTCTACATCGACCAAAATGATCGCGAGTCGAAGCGCGCTTTTACTTTCCTGCAGCTTCTGCTGAGTCTCGCCGACACGGACACGCCCCCAGCGGGCCCGATCGTCACGATCACCAACTGAACCACCGACTGCTTCAACCGAACGCGTCGCGGCCGCTACCGGAGCGTCTCGACGCCGGTCTGGGTCGCGCCTTGTATGGCACCCTGGTCCTGCTTGTCGAGGTTCTCCTTCTCTGATTGCTCGAAGGTCTTGATCTTCTCGTCGGACTCCTCGATGCGCCTTTCGGCCTCGTCACGTTGCTTACGCGCCTCGAGAGCCTCTTCTTTGAGAGCTTTGAGCTCGGCGTCGTCCTCTTCCTCGATGGACTGCCGCAGGGCTTCGCGCTGGCGCTGCCTCTCCCCCGCGACCGCCTCCTCCTTCTTCTTCTCCTTCATGCGATTTTTGACGACATCGGCGGTCTGCCCGATGTCACCGCCGACCGAGAAAATGAAGATTCGCTCTTTGGCCGGGACTCGGGTGTAGCTATCGTCGTCGTCAATCGCCTGTCCCGTCAGGTTGAGACCGTTTGCCGTCCCCGTTCCGAACAGTAGCGATACACCCGCCGACAGGCCTTTGCCGTCTTTCATTCCGCCGATCGAAGCGCTGAAGCCGTAGCGGTCGATCTTGGCGGGACGCAGGGGCTCACCCGCCACCGGCGCACCGCCCGGTGAGCCACTGCGATCGGTGAGAAAGCCCACACGGGCGAACAGGAACTCGGTGATCTGGATTTCCGATCCGATCGATACGTTCCAGGTGAAGACCCGTTTGGTCGAGTCGGCGAGCAGAATGCCCGAAGTATTGGCGCGGTCATCGAGCTGCGGAATGCCGGGTGCGATGGAGCCCTCACCTACCGGGCCGACCAGCTGCAGGTCCGCCGCAATGACCACCTTGTCGATGATCACGTAGGACAGGCCGAGCCGAAGCTCCCATGGGATGGGCGAGCGAGAGCCGAACTGGATCTTGCCGAAGATCGAGTCCGAGAGGCCGGGGTTGTTCGGGTCGGTGGCCGGCCTCACGTCGCTCAGCCGAAATCTCAAGTCCGATTTGCCGCCAACTCGGAAGCCGGGGGGCTGAAACATCAGGCCGAAACGCCAGCGCTTTGCAAAGATCTTGAGGAGACCGATCCGAAAGCTCAGGTCCCACGAGCTCATCGTGAACACGGTGTTCCGGGAGATCTGACGCGCGTTGACGATGCAAAACGGCAGGTTCGGGCTCGTGGGGCAAGGGCTGCCCTGGCTGGGATCTTGCGTTCCGCCAAGCGCTATCGAAGAGGTCTCGACGTGCTCGAGCTGCCGATTGTTCGCGAAGACGCCGATCCCGACGGCGAGGTTCAGAAGCGGGCGAAACCCAACGGCGGCGCCAAAAACGGTATTTCGGTCGCTTCGAAAGAACTGAAAGCTATTCGTGCGCCCAAGCGTGCCCTCGAAGTTGATGTCCCCGCCGATTTGGTCGTTGTAGGTCTGAAACACGGAGACCGCGACTTGCACTGGCTTTCGATCATTGAGCTCCGGTTTCCTTTTGCCGAGCGCGAAGCTGGCCACTGCAAAGCCCGGGAGCGTCGGGCGCGAGCTCAAGCTGAAGTCCTCGACTTGCTCCTCTCCGTCACCGCCGCCGGGCGCGTCGCTGACCAGCGCGCCTTCGATCTTCAGCGTTCGCCGTTGAATGAGCGACAGACTCCCTTGAAGCAACTTGGCGTCGTTGAACGGAAGCCCGGCAGGGTTGAACCAAATGGCCGCGCCGTCTGCTGCAAAACCGGTGTACGCCGCGGCCATGCCGCGGGAGCGCTCGCCGAGCTGAAGTGTTTGGTAGTGGGTCGCATCTGCGAACGCATCGGTCGCGACGAATCCGAGAAAGACACTCCCCGCGATGAAGCCCCAGCGACCCACCGCGCAAAGACGATCAACCATGATCCGGAATCTAAGCGAGAAAGCGCTTCGCCTCGCATTTTCGGCGGCCACGACAAAACGTCACGGCTACTTCGGACTGATCTCGACGCGACAACAACCCGACTAGGGCTTTCGTTCCGGCGCAGGAGCAGGACGACAAGTGGCA
>JAHEJD010000087.1 GCA_024639005.1 Chromatiaceae bacterium
CTGAAGGTAAGGCACGTTTCGTGACAACCCGTCAGAAGGAACCCAACGAGAAGGGTTTCGTTGGGTATGAAACCACTTGGGAGCCGTTTCAGAAAGAGGTCGAATACACTACCCCGAAACGGCCATAAGCTCCCCGGCGGCGTGACCAGCTCATGCTGCTTCATCGCCGCACCCGCACAAGTGACCGGCACCCTGATGTTCCGGGAGCGCATTATTCTCCGGCCGGGGACGGTCGTGGAAGTCAGTCTTCTCGACACCTCGCGTGCGGATGCGCCGGCGACCCTATCGGCCGTACTCGCTGGCCAATCGACGATCGCCCGTGTCAGGGCATCCTCGAGAATCGCTTTGTCTGAGGCCTGTTCGGCAACAAGTTTCCTGAGGCGGGGA
This sequence comes from Chromatiaceae bacterium, assembly GCA_024639005.1. Lineage (GTDB taxonomy): Bacteria > Pseudomonadota > Gammaproteobacteria > Chromatiales > Chromatiaceae > Thiosocius. The sequence continues at coordinate 388 of JAHEJD010000087.1, forward strand.
TTCCCACGCTCCGGCTCCTTGAGCTTTCTGGCCTGGGACACCTGCACGCCACTGCGTTGAACGTCGGGCTATGCGGACCGCTCGTGGCGACCGGCAAGCAACAGGTAAACGACCGGCACGACGAACAGGGTGAAGATGGTTCCGAAGGCCAGGCCGCCGACGACAACCCAGCCGATCTGGTGCCTGGCTTCGGCACCGGCCCCGGAAGCGATCGCCAGCGGCACGGCACCCAGGACCATGGCGCCGGTGGTCATCATGATCGGACGCAATCTCAGGCTGGCGGACTGCAGTACCGCATCAAGCGTGTCCTGTCCCTGGGCACGCAACTGGTTGGCAAATTCGACAATCAGGATACCGTGCTTGGAGATCAAGCCGACGAGGGTCACCGCACCGATCTGTGTATAGATGTTCCAGGAGGCCGCCATCTGCCACCAGCCCTGTGCATTTCCGTAATTTATCGCTGCGAGGCAAAGGAACGCGCCGAACATGGCCAATGGTACTGACACCAGTATGATCAGCGGGTCGATAAAGCTCTCGAACTGGGCGGAAAGGACCAGGTAGATGAAGAGCAGGGCGAGCCCCATCATGACGAATGCACTGGCGGCGGATTCGCGAAACTCGCGAGACTGGCCGGACAGGTCGTAAAGCGCCTCGGGAGCAACCTCGGCGAGCGCATCCTCCATCCATTCGATTGCAGCACCCATCGAGTAACCCGGTCCGAGCCCGGCCGAAATTGTCGCTGCTCGCAGCTTGTTGAAGTGATTCAGTTCCTTCGCCGCAACCTGCTCGGTCACCGACGCGAGGTTCTGCAGCTGGATCATTTCCTGGCCGGCTCCGCGAACAAAAATATTGCTCAGATCGCCGGGCGTCTGCCGTGCCCACTCCTCGACTTGCACGATAACGTCGTACTGCTCGGTACCTTTTTTGAAGCGCGTGACGTTGCGGCCGCCGAGCATGGTTTCGAGCGTGCGGCCGACGGCATCGACGCTGCTGCCGACGGCCGCAATCTTTTCACGATTCATGTCAATCTTGAGCTCGGGTTTGTTGAGTTCCAGGTCCGAGTCCGGGTTGGTCAGGCTGGGATTTTCGTCCATCTTCTTGAGCATTCGCTGCACGATCAACTGCAACTCTTCCCAGGATTGCGTGCTCTGCACCACAAAATTGACAGGTTGGCCGAAGTCCCGGACGCCAAGCGGTGGCGGCGTCACCGGAAACGCCATGATGCCGGCAATCTTCGAGAACGCCGGAAACACGGACTGCGCGACCTGTTGCGCACTGCGCTCGCGCTCATCCCAGTCCTTCAGCCCCAGGAACGTGATTGAATTGGTCACCGTGCCGAAGCCGGTAAAACTGAAATAGCGGTCCTGCTCGGGAATTTCCCGGAATACATCGACCATTTGCTGGGCGTAACGATCCGCAAATTCGATCGTGGCGCCTTCCGGCGCTGAGCCAATACCGATGACGAGCCCCCGGTCCTCGGCGGGTGCGAGTTCCTCGGGCAGCGTCAGGAACAGCGATACCATGGCGGCAATAACGAGGCCCGCGGTGCCGAGCACCATCAAGGGGCGTCGGAGCAGACCGCCGAGCATCCTGTGATAGCCCGAGTTAATGCGGTCAAAAAATTCCTCACTGAGCTGGAACAGCCGATTGTGTCGGGTCTCGTGGCGCAGCAGCTTCGAGCACATCATTGGGGACAGCGTCAGGGCGACGAATCCGGATACGAGCACCGCTCCGGCAAGCGTCAACGCAAATTCGATGAACAGCCTTCCGCTGCGCCCGGTCGAAAAGGCAAAAGGCATGTACACGGCAGACAGCGTGATAGTCATGGCCACGATCGCAAATCCGATTTCGCGGCTGCCCTGTATTGCCGCCTTGAAGGGCTCCATGCCTTCCTCGATATGCCGGTAGATGTTTTCCAGCATCACGATCGCATCGTCGACGACCAGACCGATCGCCAGCACCATAGCGAGCAAGGACAACGTGTTGATCGTGAAGCCGAAAACATACATCAGCGCGAAAGCGCCAACCAGGGAAACCGGAATCGTAACCACAGGTACAGCCACCGCGCGCCAGTTGCGCAGGAACAGGAAGATAACGAGCACGACGAGAGCGACGGCCTCGGCCACGGTGGCGTAGACTTCCTCGATCGACTTCTCGATGAAGAGAGTGGTGTCGTAGGCGACCTCCACGCGCATGCCATCCGGCAAGGTCTCGACGATCCGCGGCAACATCTCGCGCAGTGCGACCGAAATCTCGAGAGGATTAGCGACGGCCTGCTTGACGATGCCGAGCGGCACCGCATTGCGATCGTTGAATCTCGCACGAAACCTGGACGAATCCGGGCCCAGCTCGACACGCGCGACATCCCCGAGACGCACAAGAAACGCGTCGGTTTCCTTGACGACGATTGCCGCAAATTGCGCGGGCTCACGAAGGTCGGTCTCGGCAAGCACCGTGAATTCCCGTTGCAGGCTCTCCACGCGTCCCGCCGGTACTTCGATGTTCTGGCCGCGCAGCGCCTGTTCTATATCGAGTGGTGTGAGTTTGAAGCCCGCGAGTTTTGCCGGATCCAGCCAGATACGCATTGCGTAGCGGTTTCCGTATACCTGTGCCTGGGCGACTCCCTGGATAGTCTGGATCTGATCCTTGACCAGCCTGTTTGCGATATCGGCAATCTCGATCAGGTCGTGTCGATCGGAAGAGAATGCCAGATAGATAATCGGTTGGGCATCGGCTTCCTGCTTCTGAACGATCGGTTCGAAGGCCTCTTGCGGCAGGGACCCTCGCGACTGTGCCACGCGATCGCGAACGTCACTGGCCGCGCCGTCAGGGTCCCGATCGAGTTCGAAGCGTAACGTGACCTGGCTGCTTTCCGCCCGGCTGATCGAGCGAATGTAGTCCACGCCGTCTATACCGGACAGAGCGTCCTCGATGGGCTTGGTGATCTGCGTTTCAATGATCTGCGCGTTGGCGCCGGGATAGAACGTGTTGACGGTGACGATCGGTTCATCGACGTTCGGGATCAATCGAACCGGAAGGCGTTCATAGCAAATCAGCCCGACAAGCATGATGATCAGGCTCATCACCGTTGCCAGTACCGGGCGTCGAATGGAAATTTCTGTTAGCTGCACGGGGGTTTCCGCGAGTTACTGAGACGCTGCCGCGTCGGCAGTAACGCTGTTGACAGCAACGCCGTCATACAATTTCAGTTGCCCGGCCGTAACGATGACCTCGCCTGCCTCCAGTCCGGCGAGCACTTCGACCGTACCGGGCTGACGTTCGCCGAGCCGGACGACCCGGAGCCCGGCTTTGCCGTCCACAACGACAAATACGGTCTTGTCCTGTCGGATTGGCCAGATTGCCTGTTCCGGCACGAGGATGGTGTTTTCCTTGATTCCGAGCGAGACGTTTACGCGCACAAACAGTCCGGGTCGGAGCCTGAGGTCCGCGTTCGGTAACTCGGCGCGAACTTCCAGGTTGTGTCCCTGGATGTCCGAGTACGGCGATATGGCGATAATGCTGCCGGAAAACGTCTCGTCCGGATAAGCATCGACCGTGACATCAATGGTCTGCTGGGGCCGCACTCTTGCGAGCAAAGTTTCCGGCACGCTGAAGTCGACGCGCAACGGGTCGAGTTTCACGACGTCGATCAGTTCCTGGCCGATGGTGGCATAGTCACCGACGTTGATGCGTCGCAGGCCGACATAACCATCGAACGGGGCGCGTATGACGGTTTTCGACAATCGTGCCTGCGACGATCTCAGGCGCGCCCGGTCAACGTCGTAGTTGGCGCGTGCCGCGTCAAAGTCAGTACCCGAAATCAGGCCTTTGCTTTGCAGCTCCCGGGCGCGCGTGAATGCGGATTCGCTGCGATCCACGTTGGCCCGGGCCTCGTTGACTTCGGCCTCGAGAACCGTTGCCTCGATCGAAAACAGGCGGTCCCCTTTGTTGACCTGCTGGCCCTCGCGGAAATGCACGGCGAGGATCTGACCGGGTACTTCGGCCCGCAGCGTCGCCGAGGCCTCGGCAATAATGGTGCCGACCGCGGTTACCGACGATTTCATCGGCGAATATTCGACCACGGCGGTTTCCACAGACACGCCACGGTCGCCCGGCTGGCCGTCCTGGCCCATGGCGGGCAACACGGTCATGGCGGTGGCAATTACCAACAGCGTGAGCAGGCATCGCATACGTTTATCCCCGGATTCACGGTGCAGCCGACACAAGATGCGTTTCGATCGTGATCGACTTCTCATTTCTGCCCACTAGACTCCCACTACTGCCACGATGGCGCAATAGCGGCTCATTCCGTTTGAGGCTTGCATAAGCTCGCAATCAGAGCTGCACGCGGCGCAATCGTAATGCGTTTGAGATAACCGAGACGGAGGACAAACTCATTGCTGCCGCCGCGATCATGGGCGAGAGCAGAAGCCCAAGCACCGGATACAGCACGCCGGCGGCAATTGGCACGCCGGCCGCATTGTAGGCAAAAGCAAAGAACAGGTTCTGCTTTATGTTCCGCAGCGTTGCTTTTGCGAGCTTCCTCGCACGAACGAGCCCCGTAAGGTCGCCGTGCATCAACGTAATGCCGGCGCTCTCCACCGCGACATCGGCGCCGGTGCTCATTGCAATGCCAACCTCAGCCGCCGCGAGCGCCGGTGCGTCGTTTACGCCGTCACCGGCCATGGCGACGCGGGCGCCGCCGGCGCGTAGTTCGTCGACCAGAGCCTTCTTGTCCTCTGGCAAGACTCCCGCGCGCACCTCGTCAATGCCGAGCTCACGCGCAACGGCCTCGGCCGTGCGCTTGTTGTCCCCGGTCGCCATGATGACCGTCAGCCCCAGGTCGTGCAGCTCGCGGATCGCTCCTGCGGTGCTTGCCTTGATCGGGTCGGCAACGGCAACGATTCCGGCCAGGCGGCCGTCCACCGCAATGAACATGGCGGTCTTGCCCTGGGCGCGAAGTGTGTCGGCGCGCTGCTCGATGTCGATGGTGCTCAGCCCAAGCTTTGCCATCATGGTGCCGTTGCCAAGTGCAACTTCCCGCCCGTCCACCGTGCCCACGACGCCTTTGCCCGTGACGGCATCGAAGTCCTCTGAGTGACCCAGCTCCAGTCCACGGGCCTGCGCGCCGGCGACAATTGCGTCGGCGAGCGGATGCTCCGAGCTACGCTCCAGCGCGGCGGCGAGCGATAGCACCTCGTCCTCGCTAAAATTCTCCATTGCGAGTACGTCGGTCAGCTTCGGTTTGCCCTCGGTAAGCGTACCGGTCTTGTCCACAACCACGGTATCGACACGTGCCATACGCTCCAGTGCCTCGGCTTCCTTGATAAGAATACCCTCCTGCGCGCCGCGCCCCGCAGCAGTCGTGATCGAGATGGGTGTGGCAAGTCCGAGTGCACAGGGACAAGCGATGATGAGCACCGAAACGGCCGAAACGACGGCAAAACTCAGCGCCGGATCGGGTCCGACGGCGAGCCAGATGACGAATGCCAGGATAGCGACGGCGACGACGGTCGGCACGAAGATCGCCGACATACGATCCGCCAGTCCCTGGATCGGCGCCCGCGAGCGCCGGGCGCCCGCAACCATCTCCACAATTTGCGCCAGCACCGTATCGGCGCCGACCTGCGTCACGCGGATTGAGAGCGTGCCGTTCTTGTTAATCGTGCCACCGGTCACACGATCGCCCTCAGTTTTCTCCACGGGCACGGACTCGCCCGTAATCATGCTCTCGTCCACCGACGAGCGTCCATCGACTACCTCGCCGTCGATGGCGACGCTCTCGCCTGGGCGGACCCGCAGCAGGTCGCCCTCGACGATGTTCTCGAGCGGCGCGTCGTACTCCGTGCCGTCAGGGAGAATTCGGCGCGCGGTCTTGGGGGCGAGATCCATGAGCGCGCGGATCGCGTCGCCGGTTCGCTCGCGTGCGCGCAGCTCGAGCACCTGTCCCACGAAGACCAGAGCAATGATGACGACGGCGGCTTCGTAATAGGTGCCAACGCCTGCGCCAACCTGATACTGCTTAGGGAATATGCCCGGCACGAAGGTGGCGACCAGCGAATAGAGGTAGGCGGCACCGACACCGAGCGAGATCAGGGTCCACATGTTGGGGGAGAGGTTCCGAACCGAGTCAATACCGCGGAGGAAGAATGGCCGTGCGGCCCATAGCAGGACCGGCGTGGCCAGCACAAACTCCACGTAGGCAGACAACCGCTGGCCGAGCCAGTCGCGCACCGGCAGGCCGACGAGTTCTCCCATCGTCAGGATAATGAGCGGCACGGCCGCCGCTGCGCTGATCCACATCCGACGGGTGAAGTCGGTCAACTCCTCGCTGGGTTCGTCCGAGGGAACCATTGGTTCCAACGCCATACCGCAGAGCGGGCAACTGTCGGGCTCGTCGCTAAGAATCTCGGGATGCATGGGACAGGTCCACTGCGCGCCGGGTTGTGCGCTTGGCTTTAATCGTGCTGCATTGCCCGAGGTGTAGAAATACGGATCCGCATTAAATCGGGCCCGGCAACCTGCCGAGCAGAAATACCAGGTCTCTCCACCGTAGTCGCTTGATCGCGCGTCGTCGACTATCTTGACCTGCATGCCGCAGATCGGGTCGGTTGCCGACGTGGAGTCCGGATTCGTGCCGTGCGCTTCGTGGTGATGTGAATGTTCAGTCATATACTGAATTGTTGACTGAATACCACGGCGACACAAGTTGGCATCTTGTCGCAGCTGCTGTTTCGCTGGCAGCTCAATAACCCGGTATTTCCGGATGTAGCGCCACACGATACGGTCTTTTTTGTTATGGTCGCCGGTGTCGCTGTTTTCGTTAACCGCACTGCGATGTTCCCACGCGACGGCGCTATCACCGAAATGATTACTCGTCACTCAACTGCTCGCAGTTAGGTGGGCCATCAACGGTAACCCGTTGGCCTTTGAATCGCTTAGAATTTGGTTACTCTCACTGAGGACTATCATTGATGGCTATGCATAATCCCCCGCACCCGGGCGAGTTTATCCGGGAAACATATATTGAGCCATTCGATATGAGTATCAGGTCGTTGGCTCAGAATTTGGGCGTCGCTGCCTCCACCTTGGCGCGTGTCGTCGCCGAGCGCAGTGCTGTGAGCCCCGAGATGGCGCTGCGCCTGTCAAAGGCACTTGGCCGGTCTGCGGAAAGCTGGCTGACCATGCAGGACAACTATGATCTCTGGCAGGCGAAGAAATCTGCAAACCTCTCGAAAGTACGCAAGATTCGGTTCGCGGCGAACGCCTAGAGGGAATTCAAGGTGAATACCTGTCGTATAAACGGTTCGGAGAGAGGGTCGGATTCGATATTGCGGCTTTGCAATCACTAACTTCGTTTACAATTCAATCTGATCAGACTCTTCTCCAATCGCCTCCGATTCACTTAGAATCAACACGCTCTCACTTCTATGCTGACGGAGCGGCAAGTGAGAGCTAACTTCCTGATTCGCGGGTGTAGTTCAACGGTAGAACATCAGCTTCCCAAGCGGAGTCGCTGAGTTGGTCATCTACCTAACCGCTTGATTTCCGTGGTCCGATGCACACCGGTTTCAAAGAGTTAGATCACCCGAAAGTAACCAACCGATTACAGCAGGCTTTCTGAGTATGCTCAGTTTTACTCTCACTTTTTGGTACTGGTGCCGGGTCTGATCTTACTGGGCAACCGCATCCAGTCCTCCGAATTCCATCGGTGAACCAATAAAGGTGGCTTCCCAGTCCTCGACCGACAACGGCTCAAAACGGCCTTTTTCCTCTACCGGGAAACGTATGGCCTGACCTGGTGTGACGTCTCTAAGCACTTTTGAATCTCGCACGACAATAACGCCATTGACGATGACATAGGGAATGCCCGTTGTGGGCAGCGTGCCCTGCTCATAGGTAGAGTTGTCCTTGATCGTCCCGGCGTCGAGTACGGTGATGTCGGCGACCATGCCTGCCTGCAGTCTGCCGCGTTCCTGCATCGACTTGAGACCCATGTCGCCAAGATGCCTGGCCGGGTTATAGCTCGAATTCGCGATGACCCGCATTAGTGGCACATCGTTCTCGCGGTTCATGCGGAAACATAGGCCGTGCGTGCCGGCCAGGCGCGGATGCGTATTGGGGATCTGCTCGTAAGGTGTATCCCAGGCCGGTGGGTCGTCCCAGCCACCGGGTACCATCATCGCATCACTGGCATAGATGATGCCCGGTAACGCGCACCACTTCGGAATGTCATCCACCGGCATCTTGTAAAGCACGATCTGCTTTGAAGGATCTTTAGCGAGCGTCTCGCGGTAGGTCTCCAGTGTGAAGAACTCCCCGGTGGCCGGATCCTGCATCGTCTCCTCGTAGCGGTTGCCAAGCTTCTCGACCCAGTTCTCGGGGCGAGCAAAGGTGGCATTGATGGTGGTCATGCCCGCCGCGTACGGATAGATCTCGCCCACCACGTTGTGCCCTTGCTCGCGCAGGCGGACGAGCAACTCCTGTACCAGTTCCCAGCCCGGGTTATTGAAGTGATTGATGATGGCCGGAGCATCCAGGGCGACGGCGTTCGCCAGGATCTCCTGGGCCCCGTTCGCCTCCGTGGTCGGTGTGCCGGGCGTGTAGCGCAGGTGCACGGAGGTAAACCGGCCGTAATTGGCGCCGACTCGCTGAACCTCGAACATCTCCCGGGCCGTGGCGCCGGGGTAATAGCCGACCGTCGACGCAATGCCAAGCGCGCCCTGGCGCAGACCCTCGTCGATCAGCCCGAGCGCGTCGTTACCGGTCTCGAGCGACAACACGCCGTCGGCCCAGGCCGTCCCGGCACCACGGCCCCTGACAACCGACCACGGTGCATCGAACAAGTCTTCATCCGGCAGTTTCTCGAAGATCTTGATGCGCGCGAACTCGTGTGAAGATGCGGTCCCATAGTTGACCTGGCTGCGGCCCGCGTGCATGTCGTACCACTCTCCGACGCGCGGCCCGAACACGCCAGCCTCGAGATCCATGGCCGTGGTAACGCC
>JAHEJD010000027.1 GCA_024639005.1 Chromatiaceae bacterium
CTGTCGGCCGGTACTCGGTCGTGTGCTGCGCCGGGAATTGCCCGGGTCGCAGGTTCTCGGCGTGATGCCGCCCCGCCGACCGCGCTTGCCCTGAGGCCTACGGCTGACCTATGGTTCGGGCTCCCCAGGCAGAGAGCCCCCAAGATGTCGTTTAGTGTTGATCCGCACGGTAGTGAGAAGCTGATCAGTCTACTGGTCGACCCCGATCGCGCCGAAGAACTGAAGCAGACCTCCGGAGGCTTTCCCTCGCTGACGGTGTCGCAGCGACAGATGTGTGATCTGGAGCTGCTGCTCAACGGCGCCTTCACACCGCTGACGGGCTTCATGGGGCAGGCCGCCTACCTTTCCGTGCTGGATACACTGAGCCTCCCGGACGGGAATCTCTGGCCCGTCCCCATCGTGCTGGATGTCAGCGAGCCGTATGCGGACAAGCTGGCGCCCGGCATGCAGATTGCGTTGCGCGACAACGAGGGCTTTATGCCTGCGGTGTTGACCGTGGAGGAGATTTGGCGCCCGGACCGGCAGTATGAGGCGCAACAGGTCTACGGAACACAGGATACCGCACACCCCGGCGTCCGTTATCTGATGAGCAGTGTCAATCCGGTGTACCTGGGGGGTCGCATCGAGGGGGTGCAGGCCCCCATGCATCATGACTTCGAGAATCTTTGGGATAGCCCGGAGGATATGCGCGGGCTGTTTCACAAGCACGGCTGGCGGCAGGTCGTGGCCTTCCAGACCAGCAAGCCGATGCATCGGCTGCAGCGTGAGATCACTCTCAAGGTCGCCAAGGAACTGCAGGCCCATATCCTGCTCCATCCCACGGTGGGCGTGACCAAGCCCGGTGATCTGGAGTATTACGCGCGCGTGCACTGCTACCAGGCCATACGCCGCTACTTTCCGCACAACCTCGCCATGCTGTCGCTGCTGCCGCTGGCGATGCGCATGGCGGGGCCGCGCGAGGCGCTTTGGCATGCAATCGTGCATCAGAACTACGGCTGTTCTCACATGATCGTAGGCCCGAAGCATGCCGGGCCGCCGGCGATAGAGGACGAGGATGTCCCGCTCTATGATGCCGCGGCGTCCCGCGCGCTGATCGAACAGCATGAGTCACGCCTGCAGATCCAGGTGGTGCACGTGGAGGCGCATCGTTATGTGCCTGCGCGGCAACGATTCATGGGTGCGTCCGAGATCGAGCGGCGGGGCCTCGAGGGCGTCGAATACACGGACGCGCAATTGAAGCGTGATCTCGCACTCGGCGAAGAACCCCCTGAGTGGTTCAGCTACCCGGAGGTGGTCGCCGAGTTGCGCAACGCCTATCCGCCACGCAACCGGCTGGGCTTCACGCTGTTCTTCACCGGTTTGTCCGGATCGGGCAAGTCGACGCTGGCCAAGATCGTCTATGGCAAACTCGTCGAGGGGGGGCGTCGTCCGGCCACGCTGCTGGATGGCGATATCGTGCGCCAGAATCTGTCGAGCGAACTCGGCTTCTCAAAGCGGCATCGCGACCTGAATATCCGGCGTATCGGCTATGTGGCGAGCGAGATCACGAAAAACGGCGGTATCGCCATCTGCGCGCCCATCGCCCCCTACACTGAGACCCGGCGCGCGGTGCGGGAGCTGGTCGAGGAACGCGGCGCCTTCATCGAGATCCATGTCGCAACACCGCTGGAAGTCTGCGAGGCGCGCGATCGCAAGGGGCTTTACGCCAAGGCGAGGAAGGGGCTGATCCCGGAGTTTACCGGCATCAGTGATCCCTATGAGGTGCCGGAGCGGGCTGAGTTGACGATCGATACCGCCGACGTCACGCCAATGGAGGCGGCGCAGGAGATCTATCTCTATTTGCTCAAAGAGGGCTTTATCGACGCCTGAGGTCGCGGTCGTCTGACAGAGGTGCACGATGCGCCTAACGCCTGATGAACGGCGCGATACAGGCGCATTCGGTGCACTACGCTGAAATAGCCGTCGGGTTACAATAATCGAACAACCAGGGCTTTTTCAGAGAGGCCGAGGCCAATGAACGACGAGGCAAACGTCCCGGGGACAATTTCATACAAAGGCAAGGAGATGCGGGTTGAGGAAGTGCTGCAGAAGCTCGAGAATCAGCGCCTGGAGATCATCACGCTGCAGAAGAAGCGCAATAAGGCAATCCGCCGTTGCCGGCGTGAGGAGGATTTAAAGCCCTATCAGGCCGAGTTGATCCGGCTGCAGCAGTATCTCGAGCAGACCCGCCGCCGCATGGTCATCCTATTCGAGGGGCGCGACGCGGCCGGCAAGGGCGGCACGATTAGACGCGTGACGCGCTACATGAACGAAAAGCACTATCGTGTGGTTGCGCTGGGTAGACCGACCGAGGAACAGAAGTCTCAGTGGTTCTTTCAAAAGTACATACGGGAGTTTCCCCGCGGTGGCGAGATCGTGCTCTTCGACCGCAGCTGGTACAACCGCGCGATCGTGGAGCGGGTGTTTGGATTCTGCACCGACGAGGAGTACGCAAACTTCATGATCGGCTGCCCAGGATTCGAGAAAGACCTCGTGCGGCAGGGCACGATCCTAGTAAAACTTTATTTCTCAGTCACCAAGGAAGAGCAGGCCCGGCGTTTCGAACGTCGTAAGAACGATAACCTGCGCCAATGGAAATTATCAGAGATCGACGTTCAGGCGCAGGACCGCTGGGATGAGTTCACCACGCAGAAGTACGAGATGTTGAAGAACACCAACACGACCCATTCGCCCTGGACCATCATTCGCTCCAACAATAAGCACCAGGCGCGTTTGAACGCGATGAAGGTGATCTTGAATGCGGTGCCCTACGAGCGTCTGGACTCCAAACTGAATTTCGTGCCCGATCATGACATCGTCGTCTCCGGCTCCAGGGAACTCGAATTGATGGAGGCACAGCACCTCAAGAAGGGGCGTTTCGTAAGCTAGCCACCTGCGTCGCCAGCCGGGTAGCGAGACAGAAGATCTCCGGGCAAAGGTCCAAGGGACGTCACGGGTCCAAGCTTTTCGATCAGCCGGGCCTGTTCAAGGATAGCTGTACTCTTCTACCCAGACGGTCGTGCCTGTCTGGCAGCAGCAGCCGGCTGACGGTTGGCCGGCTGTTGAGATTTCCAGGCTAGGTCTGCATCCGCCGGGGGGCGCGGTGCTGACGCCGGTGGTTCGGCGCACGAGGCCCGGGCCCGCCATTACGGAGGCGTTCACAGCATGAATTCAGACGATCCCCGCTATCTCAGTCAAATGACGCGCAATACCTTGGCCCTCGTGCTCGCCGGAGGGCGCGGATCGCGCCTCCACGAGCTGACCCAAACGCGGGCCAAACCGGCGGTCTTTTTCGGGGGAAAGTACCGCATCATCGATTTCCCGCTTTCCAACTGTATCAACTCGGGTATTCGCCGCATCGGTGTATTGACCCAGTACAAGGCGCACTCGCTGATTCGACATCTGGTCGAAGGGTGGAGCTTCTTGCAGCGCGATCTGGGGGAGTCCATCGAGATATTGCCTGCCTCTCAACGCACCACGGGCGACTGGTACAAGGGGACGGCCGATGCCATCTTCCAGAATCTGGATATCGTCCGCGCGCTGCTCCCAAAGTATGTGCTGGTACTGTCCGGCGACCACATCTACAAGATGGACTATGGGCCGCTGCTGGCCTACCACGAGGAGAAAGGGGCGGAGATGACCGTCGCCTGCGTGGGCGTGTCCCTTAAAGACGCCCGGGACTTCGGCGTCATGAGCGTGGCGGAGGATTTTCGGGTTCTGAGTTTCGATGAGAAGCCGGCCGAGCCGCGGCCGATGCCGGGCTCGACGGATATTGCCTTGGCTTCGATGGGAAACTATGTATTCAACACCGATTTTCTGTTTCGAAAACTCGAAGAGGATGCGGCGGACATCGCCTCCAGTCACGATTTTGGGCACGACATCATCCCCTCGATCATAAGCGACCACCCAGTCTTCGCGTACCCGTTTCTGGACGACGAGACCGGGCGACAGCCCTACTGGCGGGATGTGGGGACGCTGGACGCATTCTGGGAGGCGAACATGGAGCTGGTGGCCGTGGAACCCGAGCTCAATCTTTACGACAGGGACTGGCCGATCCGTACCTATCACCTGCAGTTGCCCTCGGCGAAGTTCGTGTTTCGGGACAGCGGCCGGACAGGTCAGGCGCTGGATTCCGTGGTGTCAGCCGGCTGTGTGATCTCCGGTTCGGCGGTCGTAGATTCGCTGCTGTTTTCCAACGTCAGGGTGCACTCATACAGCGAGGTGAATGCCTCGGTGCTGCTCCCAGAGGTGGAAGTGGGGCGCAACTGTCGTATCAATCGGGCGGTGATCGACCGCGGTTGTCAGATACCGTCCGGCACGATTATTGGCGAGGACCCGGATGCGGACGCCAGGCATTTCCGGGTGACAGAGAGAGGTATCGTTCTGGTGACCGCCGCTATGCTCGGTCAGGCGGCAAGGGCCAGCCTAGCCTGATCAAACCCGACCGCCATATGATCCCAACCGCGGTTGTGCTGTCAGCCAGCTTTACAAGTCTGCGGGAAGCCCATTCGACCCAGCGGTAAGCTGTTGATTTCAATGGCGAGTGAATCAATGGCGCGTTACTTGCTCACACCCTGTCTAGGAATGTAGCGAAGCAGTATCGGGACCGGATTGAATAACAAACGTAATTACTACCGCATTCTCCATGTACAGCCGGACGCGCCTGTCGAGGTCATTCGTGCGACTTACCGCACCCTGATGCAGCGATTAAAGCAGCATCCAGACCTAGGCGGCGAGCACTGGAATGCCAGCCTCATCAACGAGGCCCACGATGCACTGGTGGATGAGGCCAGGCGACGCCTGTATGACCGTACGCTCCTCGGCGCGACAGACATCGACGCATTGAGCAGGCAGCGTCCCCAGCAACGCCAAGGCAGCAAAAGGCAGGCCCCGCAAGCGCGCGGCTGGCGCCCATTCGAGCCGATAGTGATCGATTGATACAGGACACGCGCCGGTGGACGGTCTTGCAAGCGCGCCTGGTGGGTTCGTGCTCCTGGGGGCGTGGGGTCCGATGAGCTGCGCTATCGAAAACTACGCTTGGCTATCGGGGCTACATAGAATCCGTCAGTGAGCCTTTTTCACCTCGTCGAAGGGGTCGTCCTCGGACTCCTTAGCCTCGACACGATGGTCACGCGGACTCAAAACGCCCTGACAGCGGTCCGCTTGCCAACCCCGAATAGTCAACATCGACCATACCGCGGCAATACCCCACATGGCGAGGCCCAGGCCGACGGTATACCAGCTGACGCCTGGTTCGCCCATCGGTCCACCGAGGAAGCCGTACACCACGCTGACAACACCGAACAGCCAGAACACCGTTACCGGGGCCGCGCAGCTGCTGCCGCAACCGTCCTGACACGCCCCGATCGGCGGTACCAGTAGCGATGTCGTGTAACGGCTTATTCCCACGCCGGATGTACCCTCTATAGCCAGAATCTAGATTATGCATTGATTCTTAACAAGGTTAACGGTGTCCGACAGGCTGCAAGGTCCGCCGGACGTTTACGCGCGCAGCGTCTCGGGCAGATGCGGTCGAATGGTTGCGACGAGTTCGCGGTGCAGGCGGATATTGCCGGCAATGACGTTGCCGGTCTCGAAGTGCCTGCTGCCACCACCGATATCGCTGACGACGCCGCCGGCCTCCTGGATCAGCAGTGCGCCGGCGGCGAAATCCCAGATCGACAGACCAAGCTCCCAGAAGCCGTCGATCCGGCCTGCGGCCACATAGGCGAAATCCAGGGCGGCCGAACCCGGTCGGCGAATGCCGGCAGTCTCCTGTGTCAGCGCTCTCAGCATCGCGAGATAGGCATCGATGTAGCGTTGGTCGCGAAACGGAATCCCGGTGCCGAGCAGGGCGCCTTTAAGCCCCTTCTGGTCCGTGACGCGCAGCCGCCGGTCGTTGAGCAGCGCGCCGCCGCCGCGATCCGCGGTGAACATCTCGTCGCGCAGGGGATCGTAGACGACGCCGCTCTCCAGGCGGCCGCGGTGCATCAGCGCGATCGATATCGCGAACTGTGGGAAACCGTGCAGGTAATTGGTCGTGCCGTCGAGCGGATCAACGATCCATTGAAAGTCGTCTTTGCCGTGCTCGCCGCTTTCCTCGGCGAGGATGGCGTGCGCGGGGTAGGCCCTGCGAATCGTCTCGATGATCGCCTGTTCGGCGTTGCAATCGACCTCGCTGACATAATCGTTCGCCTGCTTTTCCGACACGGTAAGGCTGTCGAGGCGGCTGAAGGAGCGCATGATTACGTTACCGGCCTGGCGTGCCGCGCGTATGGCGATGTTGGTGGTGGGATTCATGGCGCGCGAGGATACGGGAAATACAGGCCACCGGAAAGATAAACGCTGCGCAGGGCGGTTTTGTTAAGCTCGCCGCATGGAACAGAGTCTGCGCATCGTGATGGTCCATACCTCACACCCGGGAAATATCGGCGCCGCGGCCCGGGCGATGAAGAACATGAGTCTGTCCGAACTTTTTTTGGTGCAGCCGCATGACTTTCCCAGCGCCGGAGCCAGCGCGCGCGCGGCGGGCGCCGACGATGTCTTGCAGTCGGCCAACGTCGTCACTACCCTGGCCGATGCGGTCGCCGAATGTCGAATCGTGATCGGAGCCAGCGCCCGCCTGCGTTCGGTAAAGTGGCCGCAGCTGACGCCGCGCGAGGCGGCGGCGCTGGCCCGCACGGAATCATTGCAGGCCCCGGTGGCCTTCGTGTTTGGGCGTGAGAGTTCGGGCCTGAGTAATCAGGAACTCGACCTTTGTACCCATCTGGTGCACATCCCAAGCAATCCGGCATTCAGCTCGCTGAACGTGGCGATGGCGGTGCAGATAATCAGCTACGAGCTGAGGCTCTGTCGGCGATCGAACGAACCGTCCACCGATTCGGGTACGGGCGAGGGGCCCGCGAGCAATGCGCAGATGGAGGGCCTTTTTGCGCACCTCGAACAGGCGCTGGACGAGATCGGGTTCATTGACGTTCGCCGCTCCGAGAAGCTGATGCGCCGCCTGCGCCGCCTGTTCCATCGCGCGACCCCCAGTCGCGATGAAATCAATATCCTGCGCGGTATCCTCAGCGCAGCCCAGGGCCGCAAGTCCATGCGAAGAAACGCGCGCAGCTGAGCCCTTCCACCGCACCGCAGGACGGCCTTTGGAGCGCTGGTTCGACGATGTGCTATTCAGTTAGAGTGTCGGATCGGGCGATCATCGGCAAATCCGCAAATGTTTGAACAAATTCGGGAAGATGTCCGCGTTGTCTTTGACCGCGACCCGGCAGCGCGCAGCACGCTGGAGATACTGACAGCGTATCCGGGACTGCATGCGGTCATGTTCCACCGTGCGTCGCACTGGTTGTGGCAGGCCGGCGCAAAGTGGCTGGCCCGCTTGCTGTCCCACATTGCGCGTTGGCTGACCGGCATCGAGATCCACCCTGGCGCGGTAATCGGCCGGCGTTTTTTCATCGACCACGGCATGGGCGTTGTGATCGGCGAGACCGCCATCATCGGCCACGACTGTACCCTGTATCACGGCGTGACCTTGGGCGGCACCAGTTGGCACAAGGGCAAGCGTCATCCAACGCTGGCAGACGATGTCGTGGTGGGTGCCGGCGCCAAGGTCTTGGGGCCAATAGAGATTGGCGAGGGTACCCGTATCGGTTCTAATGCGGTGGTCCTGCGCGATGTGCCGGCCAATAGTACCGTCGTCGGTGTACCCGGACGTCTGATAGAGCGCAAGCAGCCACCGCTGGATGTCGAGCATCGGGAAAAAATGGCCTCGAAGATGGGTTTCGATGCCTACGGGGCCACGGCTGACGCCCCCGATCCGGTGGCCCATGCGATCAACTGCATGCTCGATCATGTGCACCTCATCGACACTAAAATGGAACGGATGTGCGAGCTTCTGCGCGAGATGGGGTATGAACCGGGCGATGATGAACTGCCTGAGCTGACGTCCTGCGAGATCATCTCGACCGCCGAGGAGCTGCACAACTTGCAGCTCGAAGAGACCGAGAAGACGGAGTGATTTGCTGGCAAACGGAGGCCGTGAATTCTTGACTAATTTAGTCGGTAATGTATATTCGGGCGGAGTTAGCAGCGCGGAGCAGATACCGGTGAGATTGACGACCAAGGGCCGTTATGCGGTTACCGCTATGCTCGATCTGGCGCTGCACCATGGCGAGGGTCCGATCACCCTGGCTGATATTGCGCAACGGCAGGGCATATCGCTTTCCTATCTCGAACAGCTGTTCTCTCGGCTGCGCAAACGTAGCCTCGTTTCGAGCGTGCGTGGGCCGGGGGGTGGCTACACGCTCGGCCGCGATGCCGGTAAGATCTTTGTGGCCCAGGTGATTTCCGCCGTCGACGAAAACGTCGACTCCACGCGCTGTGGCGGCGCCCACAATTGCCAGGATAATCAGCAGTGCCTGACGCACGATCTGTGGCAGGATCTGAGCAATCGCATCTACGAGTACCTCAACCAAATAAGCCTGCTGGATCTGATGAGCCGGCGGGGCGTGCAAGAGGTGGCCGAACGCCAGGAAAACGTCGATGCCCAGGCATCGGTCTCCCTGGGTCAGTTGAAAGCCGAATCTGCAGGCGCCTGATTCGTAACCGACGGCGCGTTCCACAACGGGCCCGGAGCCGTACATGCAGCTACCCATCTATCTCGACTACTCAGCGACGACGCCAGTGGATCCGCGCGTTGCCGACAAGATGTGCGCCTGTCTGACGCCGGACGGTGCCTTCGGCAATCCGGCGTCGCGTTCGCATGCGTTCGGCTGGGCCGCGGAGAGGTTGGTTGACGAGGCACGTGCCAACGTGGCGGCGCTGGTCGGGGCGGACCCCAAGGAGATCATCTGGACCTCGGGAGCGACCGAGTCCGACAATCTGGCAATCAAGGGAGCGGCGCACTTTTATAGAAAACAGGGCCAGCATATCGTTACGCTCAAGACGGAGCACAAGGCGGTGCTCGACACCTGCCGTCAGCTCGAACGCGAGGGTTTCGAGCTTACCTATCTGGACGTGCAGTCGAACGGCCTAGTCGATCTCGGTGCGTTCGAGGCGGCCCTTCGGCCGGATACGGTCCTGGCCTCGGTGATGCATGTCAACAACGAGATCGGCGTAATCCAGAATATTGCCGCACTGGGCGCGATCTGTCGTGCGCATAAAGTCATCTTTCACAGCGATGCCGCGCAGAGCCCGGGCAAGGTCCCGATTGATCTGTCGGAGCTCCCCGTCGATCTGATGAGCTTCAGCGCGCACAAGACCTACGGTCCCAAGGGCATTGGGGCGCTCTATGTGCAACGAAGACCACGTATCCGGCTCGAGGCGCAAATGCATGGCGGTGGCCACGAGCGTGGTTTGCGCTCAGGCACACTGCCTACCCATCAGATCGTCGGCATGGGTGAGGCCTTTCGAATCGCACGCGAGGAGATGGCGACCGAGAACGTGCGCATCCTGGCGTTGCGCAACAGACTGCTTGACGGCCTCAAGGCGATGGAAGAGGTGTATGTCAACGGTGATCTCGAATACCGCATTGCCGGCAACCTTAACATCAGCTTCAATTACGTCGAAGGAGAAAGCCTGATGATGGCGCTCAAGGATATGGCCGTGTCATCAGGCTCTGCGTGCACCTCGGCGAGCCTCGAGCCAAGCTATGTGCTGCGGGCCCTCGGTCGGCCGGACGAACTGGCGCACAGTTCGCTGCGTTTCACCTTGGGGCGTTTTACGACCGAGGAAGAGATAGACCATGTCTTATCTCAGGTGCGCGGACAGGTCGAGCGCCTGCGCGAACTCAGCCCGTTATGGGATATGTATAAAGAGGGTGTGGATCTGAGCAGCGTCGAGTGGGCTGCGCACTGAGCGCACAAATCAACCGGCGTAAAGTGAAAGGCGCGTGACAGCCCGCTTATTTCACCGTTTTCCGTCGCGAGCGGTTCGAGATGCCGCTGTTGCGGGGCGCACGCAGCGGAGGGCGGCGAAGGCGTAGCCGACACTACGTAGAGCCGACCGTAACGAGTACGCACCGTTACAGCGAGCGTATCGGGCCGCGCAGTAGGTAATCGGTGAGATAAGCGGGCTTAGTACCGCGGGCTTTGTTAAATCGGCGGGTTGGGTGTAGCCTCCGCCCTGCGGACGGAATAATCGTCTGCCTCGAGAGAGTTTGTGCGGGTTTTCCCGCTGGTCCACCGTCGGTTAGTGGCTTGGCAGTCGGGGGGCGTTTTGTCTACGGGCCACACGCTTGAGAGCATTCTGCGATGAATATATATGTAGGAAATCTGGCATACACTGTCACTGAGGACGAGCTGCGCGAGGCGTTTTCCGCGTTCGGTGAGGTCTCGCGAGCAAACGTGATCATGGATCGCGACACTGGGCGTTCCAAGGGATTTGGTTTCGTAGAAATGCCGGATAATTCGCAGGCTGAAGCTGCGATTGCTGGCCTCAATGAGCAGTCGCTGGGCGGTCGCGCGATCCGCGTGAACGAAGCGAGGCCGCGTGATGATCGACCGCGCCGTCCGCGCGACTGATTGAGGCGGCCGGCCGCCGCGCCACCCGGTCGGGCTCGGCTGGGTGGCCGCAGACAGAGAGGGGAAAAGACCATGGCTTACAGTGACAAGGTCATCGACCATTATGAGCACCCGCGCAACGTCGGCGTCTTGGATAAGGGCGCAGCCAATATCGGCACCGGAATGGTGGGTGCGCCCGCTTGCGGCGACGTCATGCGTCTGCAGATCCAGGTCAACGAGCAGGGCGTCATCGAAGACGCGAAGTTCAAGACCTATGGTTGTGGTTCTGCGATCGCCTCAAGTTCACTCCTGACCGAATGGGTGAAGGGCAGGACGCTGGACGAGGCCCGCGAGATAAAAAACTCGGAGATTGCAGAAGAACTGGCGCTGCCGCCGGTGAAGATTCATTGCTCGGTGCTGGCGGAAGACGCCATCAAGGCCGCGATTGCCGATTACCAGTCCAAGCAGGGCGCCTGACCCGACGCGGTGCGCGGCAGCTATGGCGATAACACTGACAGCGGCGGCGGCAGAGCGGGTGCATAGTTTCCTGCAAAGTCGTGGCGGCGGTCTGGGGGTGCGGCTCGGGGTAAAGACCTCCGGGTGTTCGGGCCTGGCTTATGTCTTGGAGTTCGTCGATGTGCTCGACGAGGACGACCAGGTCTTCGAAGACCGCGGCGTGAAGGTGATCGTCGACGAAAAGAGTCTGGTGTATCTCGATGGAACTCAGCTCGACTACGGCAAGGAAGGCCTGAACGAGGGTTTTAGATTCAACAATCCGAATGTCAAGGATGAATGCGGTTGCGGCGAGAGCTTTCAAGTCTAGGTGTGTCTCTCGCCGGTCGCTGAGGCACTTGCGCCCACTGCCTGCAGGCGTGCCTGGTTGATTTTCCCATGTTGGATTTTTCCAGAAGCTATTTCGAATTATTCGGGATGTCGGCCGGTTTTCTGGTAGACATCCCCGAGCTGGCGCGACGTTACCGCGAACTGCAGAAGGTCGTGCACCCGGACCGATTTGCCGCGGCTGGCCAGGCAACCCAGCGCCTATCGCTGCAGAGCGCAACCTTGGTAAACGAGGCATACGATACCCTCAAGGATCCACTCAAGCGCGCGCAGTATCTGCTGCGACTGCGGGGCGTTGAGCTCGATGCCCAGCACCATACCCTCAATGATCCCGACTTTTTGATGCAGCAGATGGCACTTCGTGAGGCACTCGCCGAGGTGCTCCAAGCTACCGATGCACGTGCCCGTCTCGACGCCCTGATGCAGGACATCGGCAACTTGATAGAGACGCAGGTCGCACGTCTGGCCGTGCAGCTGGAGGAGTCGGGTGCCGAACAACTTGAGGCGGCCGTGCAGAGCGTGCAAAAGATGCAGTTTCTGAATAAGTTGCATGCGGAGGCTGAAGCACTCGAGGCCGACCTGGAAGACGCCTGCTGATGGCCTTATTGCAGATTGCAGAACCCGGACAATCCGCCGCGCCGCATCAGCATCGGCTGGCGGCCGGTATCGATCTGGGCACGACAAATTCGCTGGTGGCCACGGTGCGCAGCGGGCTGGCGGAGACCCTGCCAGATGAACAAGGCAGGCATATCCTTCCCTCGGTGGTCCGCTACTGCGCCACCGGCGTAGAGGTGGGCGAGGCGGCACGCCGCGCGGCAGCCGCAGATCCCCTGAACACCGTCTCCTCGGCCAAACGTCTGATCGGCCGCGGCACCGCGGATCTGAAGTCGCTTGGACGCGAGCTGCCTTACGAGTTCGTCATGATCGACAGCGCGGTGCCCCGCATTCGCACAATTGCCGGGGACGTCACACCGGTCGAAGTGTCGGCGGAGATACTCAGAGTGCTCGCGCAGCGGGCGCAGGAAACCTTGGGTGGTGAACTCAGCGGCGTAGTGATTACCGTGCCCGCATACTTTGATGACGCCCAGCGCCAGGCGACCCGGGATGCGGCACGACTTGCCGGGCTGCATGTCTTCCGTCTGCTCAACGAGCCGACGGCTGCGGCGGTGGCCTACGGGCTCGATCACGCCGCGGACGGCGTGCATGCGATCTACGACCTCGGCGGCGGCACCTTTGATATCTCGGTACTGCGGCTGCACAAAGGCGTCTTCGAAGTCATGGCGACAGGCGGGGATTCGGCCCTGGGTGGCGATGATTTCGACGCCGCTGTCGCCGGCTGGCTGCTGGCCGAGGCAGACCTCGGCAGCGACGCGGATCGTGGCACGCTGCGCCATGTGCTGGATCAGGCGCGTGCGGCCAAGGAGCGCCTGGCGCAGCAGGAGACGGTGGGGCTCGAGATCGACCGGCGTGACGCCGGGCTATGGCGCGGTACCCTGACCCGCAAGCAACTCGCAGACCTGGTGGATCCGCTGATCCGCAAGACTATCAATACCTGTCGGCGCGTGCTGCGCGACGCCGGGGTCACCATCGATGAGATCGAGGATATCGTCATGGTGGGCGGTTCGACGCGAGCCCTGAGGGTGCGCGAGAAGGTGAGCGAATTTTTTGGGCAGGCGCCGCTGGTCGACATCGATCCGGACCGGGTCGTGGCCATCGGTGCGGCGATTCAGGCGGATGTGCTGGCCGGCAATAATCCCGATGATGAGATGCTGCTGCTCGACGTCAATCCCCTGTCGCTGGGGATAGAGACCATGGGCGGCCTGACCGAAAGGATTCTACCGCGCAATACCGCGCTCCCGGCTGCCCGTGCTCAGGAGTTCACGACCTTCAAGGATGGACAGACGGCGATGAGTATCCATGTGGTTCAGGGTGAGCGCGAACTGGTCGCGGATTGCCGTTCACTGGCGCGTTTTACGTTGCGAGACATACCGCCAATGGTTGCCGGCGCTGCCCGCATCCGGGTCACGTTTTCGGTCGATGCCGATGGCCTGCTGCGAGTCGAGGCCAGCGAGCTGGGCTCGGGTGTATTGGCCAGGGTCGAGGTGAAACCCTCCTACGGGCTCACAGACGGTGAAATCACAGGGATGCTCAAGGCTTCGATCGAGCGTGCCAGGGAGGATATCGACGCGCGCCGCCTGGTCGAAGAGCAGGTCGAGGCCCAACGTGTGATTGAGGCGCTGAGCGCGGCACTGGCCTGCGATGCCGACGAACTACTGTCGGCACAGGAGCGCGCCGTCATCGATCAAGCGTTACAGGCGCTGATCGCCACCGTCGATGCGTCTCAGAATGCGGCCGAGGTGGAAACGGCGGTCAAGCGACTGGAGAGCGAGTGCGAGTTCTATGTCGAGCGACGTATGAACAGCGGCATCCGCAAGGCAATGGCCGGTCAGCGCGTCGATGAGATTACGCCGCGAGACGACGGGCAGGAGGCAGGCTAGCGTCCATGCCCCAGATCATCTTCCTGCCCAATGAGGAGATTTGCCCGGGAGGCGCGTTGATTGAAGCTGCGCCGGGCCAGACGATCTGTGATGCCGCACTCGGGCATGACATCGAAATTGAGCATGCCTGTGAGAAATCCTGCGCCTGCACCACCTGCCATGTAATTGTCCGCGAGGGCTTCGATTCGTTGAATGAATCGAGCGAGGACGAAGAGGATCTGCTCGACAAGGCCTGGGGACTCGAGCCGGAATCCCGTCTGAGCTGCCAGGCGGTTGTCGGTGAACTGGACCTCGTCGTCGAGATCCCAAAATACACCATCAATCACGCCAAAGAGAATCACTGATGGGCGTGCAGAGAAGACGATGCGCCTAAAGTGGACCGATGTGCTCGAAATCGCCATCGAGCTGGATGAGGCATACCCGGCCGTGGATCCGCTCACAGTCAATTTTGTCGATTTGATGAACTGGGTGATGGCGCTGCCCAATTTTGACGATGCCCGCGAACACTGCGGCGAAAAGATACTCGAGGCCATACAGGCCGCGTGGATCGAAGAGCGGGAGTAATCCCTGTTTTCGGGCGCGTGTCCTCCGGGTCGGTTTCGCGCTCAACCATCGATGGGCCCTGAGGAGGATTCATGTCCCTGATCAAACCCTTCCGCGGTCTGCGCCCGGCCGCCGGTCGTGCCGGTGACGTGGCCGCACCCCCATATGACGTCGTCGATCGCAGCGAGGCCAAGGCGCTGGCGCAGGGGCGACCGTGGAGCTTTCTGCATATCTCTCGGCCGGAGATCGATCTGTCTGACGACGTCGATGCCCATGACCCTGCCGTATACAAGCAAGGCCGGCAACACCTGGATCGCATGATCAGCGAGGGCATACTGATGCGCGACGAGGTGCCCTGCTACTACGCCTATCGTCTGACCATGGGCGAACATCGCCAGACCGGGCTGGTGGCAGGCGCGTCCATCGAGGCCTATGACCGGAACCGCATCAGAAAGCACGAATTCACCCGCCCGGTGAAAGAGGACGACCGGGTGCGCCAGATCGATGCACTGAATGCCCAGACAGGGCCGGTGTTCCTGGTGTATCCCGCGAACGCGGTCGTCGACGACATTCTCCGGAAGGTATCGACTGCGCCAAGCGACATCGATGTCACGGCAGCGCGCGACGGGGTAAGACACGAAATCTGGAAGGTCGATGATCTGCAGACCATCGCGGAATTGACTGCGGCCTTTGAGGCGATGCCGGCGATCTATGTAGCCGACGGACATCATCGATCTGCCGCCGGTTCACGGGTCGGTAGGGCAAGACGTGAGGCGAATCCGCAACATTCCGGTGAAGAAGGCTACAACTATTTCCTCAGCGTGATCTTTCCGCATGACCAGATGCAGATCCTCGATTACAACCGGGTAGTGTGCGATCTAAACGGCAACAGCAAGGAGGAATTTCTCGCGCGGGTTGGTGAGGCATTCGATCTCGAGTTGCTTGGCGATCCCTTCAAGCCGGCGCAGGCCGGCGAGTTCGGGATGTTTCTGGACGGTCAGTGGTATCGTCTACAGATCCATGAAGATCGTATCCCGCCAGGCGATCCGGTAGGCCGCCTCGATGTCAGTCTGCTGCAGGCCAACCTGATCGATCCGATTCTCGGCATCACCGATCCGCGCCGCGACGACCGGATTGACTTTGTCGGAGGGATTCGCGGTCTGGCGGAACTGGAAAGGCGAATCGCCGGTGGGCAGTGGGCGGTGGCCTTTGCCGTGTATCCCACGACCATGCAGGCGCTGATGGATGTCGCCGATGCGGGCGAGGTGATGCCGCCGAAGTCTACCTGGTTCGAGCCGAAGCTCGCCGACGGCTTGATAAGCCACGTCCTCGACTGAGTGTCTGTGCGGGACGCATCCGTGCACGACAACGGCCGCGGCTGAACCGGAACAGCGCCTTATCCATGGTCTCACTCGTTACGACGTTGCCAAAGCAGGGCACGGCCAGCGATCAGCAGGTCGAGAGCTGGTTGGCCGAGCTGGGCAAGCAGCGTCCAGCGGGGGATGTCGAGTTGTTGCGCGACGCCATCCGGATCGCACGCGCAGCGCATCAGGGAGAACCGGCGCTGGACGGTTTCGACCTCTTTCTGTCCTTGCTGCATACCGTCGATACGCTGAATGCGCTGAAGCTCGATATCGAGCCGCTGCTGGCGGCGATGCTGTCTGAACTGCCCAGCCATGCCCCCTATGACGCTGCGGATATCGAACGGCGCTTTGGGCCGGCCGTAGCGGCAATGCTGCTGCAGGTCTCGCGGATTCGCGAACTGTCGGCGTCGGGCACAGCGCAGGTGGACGAACGCGGCGTAGAGAAGCTACGCCGAATGCTGTTGGGTATCGCGAACGACGTACGTGCGATTCTGGTCTTGTTATCCAAGCGTCTGCAGCTGATGCGCCGGCTCAAGCGCCTGCCGCCGGAGCTGCAGCGGCGGATCGCGCGGGAGACCCAGCTGGTGCATGCCCCACTGGCCAATCGGCTCGGTGTCTGGCAGTTGAAATGGGAGCTGGAGGATCTGTGTCTGCGCCATCTCGAGCCGGATCAGTATGTAAGCCTGGCCCAACAACTCGATGGTAAACGCCGTGAGCGGGAGGATTTCGTTGCGGATGTGAAACGACGTCTGGGCGCCGGGTGCGCATCGGCTGGAATACCGGTGGATCTCTCGGGTCGGCCAAAACACATCTACAGCATCTGGAAGAAAATGAAGCGCAAACGCGTGGATTTCGGGCAGGTATTGGATGTGCGGGCGGTGCGTGCGCTCGTCGATACCGTGCCGCAGTGCTACGAGGTCTTGGGCATTGCGCACAGCCTGTGGCGCCCGATACCCGGCGAATTCGACGATTACATCGCGCATCCCAAGCCCAATGGTTATCGTTCTCTGCACACGGCGGTGGTGGGAGACGACGGAAAGCCGCTGGAGATCCAGGTGCGCACGCGGGAGATGCACGAAAACGCCGAACGCGGGGTAGCGGCACACTGGCGCTACAAGGAGAGCGCCGAGCAGGACAAGGAACTCGAACGCCGGATTGAATGGATGCGCCGGTGGCTCGAGCAGCAGGCCGACGAGACGGCCGCGCCCGATGGTATCGAGGAGGATGCTGAGTTCGAGGCGCGTCGTATCTATGTGCTTTCGCCGCAGGGCAAAGTGGTCGAGCTGCCGAGCGGCGCCACCGCGATCGACTTCGCCTATGCGATTCACACCTCGATTGGGCACCGTTGCCGCGGGTCAAAAGTGGACGGGCAGATACAGCCATTGGCGCAGCCATTGGTGAGCGGTCAGAAGGTCGAGATCCTCACTGTAAAGGAGGGTGGGCCCAGTCGCGACTGGTTGAACCTTCATTCGGGGTATCTGACTACCGGGCGCGCCCGAAACCGGGTGCGGCAATGGTTTAAGCAACAGGATTACGACCAGCACCTGTCGATCGGCCGCGCCAGCCTGGATCGCGAAGTCGCGCGCCTGAGCGTGCCCAGACCGGATCTCGACAAACTGGCGCTGCGCTTCAATTTCAAGACCAATGACGATCTGCTGGCCGCGATCGGGCGCGGCGAGTTATCGGCGATCCAGGTCGCCAATGCGCAACTCGAGCGTGCGCAACCGGACCTCGACGAGCAGGCCGATCGCGAAATCCCGGAGAAGCTAAGACGGCGGACGCCGTCGCGCGCTGCGGGCGGCGCGGGGCAGGTAGTCGTTGAAGGCATCGGTGATCTGTTGACCCAGATGGCCAAATGCTGCAAACCGGTGCCGTACGATGACGTCGTGGGGTACATCACCCGGGGGCGGGGGGTTACGGTGCATCGGAGGGATTGTTCCGTGGTCCGAAAAATGGATGCGGCCAACCGCGCGCGCCTGGTGGGCGTCGCCTGGGCGGATACCCAGCGGGATTCGCGCTTTCTGGTCGACATCCATGTGCACGCCTGCGATCGTAAGGGCCTGCTGCGTGATATCTCTTCGGTGTTCGCCAACGCCGAGATCGATGTGCTCGGCGTCAACACCCAGTCTGACCGCCGCAATGAGCGTGCCAGCATGCGCTTCACTGCCGAGGTGGCGGACATGGCGCAGCTCAGCCGGGTGATCGACCGTTTGGCGCAGATCCCGGATGTGATCGATGTCCGGCGGCAACTCTCTTGACGGATATATTTGGCATTCGTCGCACGCTTTAGTTAGACTAAGCTTCGGATTTAAAAAAGAAAAAACTCCAGCTCTTAAACCAGTTTCGAGTTGTTGCGTCTTTACAACATTCGGCGCCTGGCTGACGCCCGATCGAGACAGCCGCGCGGGGTTGCCTCCAGGATCCTGGAGCAGAGGAATTTTCTTTTTATTGTCTGACCTTAGCGGAGTTCTTTATGGCCGTGGAACGTACTATCTCCATCATCAAACCCGATGCTGTGGCAAAAAATGTCATCGGTGATATCTATAACCGCTTCGAAAAGGCGGGTCTGCGGATCGTCGCTGCGCGCATGTTGCAGCTCACGGGCGAGCAGGCGGGTGAGTTCTATGCGGTCCACAAGGCGCGCCCGTTTTACAGCGATCTGATCGCCTTCATGACCTCGGGCCCGGTCGTAGTCCAGGTCCTGGAAGGGGAGAACGCCATCGCCAAGAACCGAGAACTGATGGGGGCAACGAACCCGAAGGAGGCCGCCGCCGGCACCATTCGTGCCGATCACGCCGAGACGGTCGACGAAAACGCCGTGCACGGCTCGGACGGCCCGGACACCGCTGCGGTCGAGATCGCCTTCTTCTTCCCCGAGGGCGTCTGCGAGCGCACCCGCTGAGCCGAGACGCATGAGCGACACGCCCAAGATCAATCTGCTGGGACTCACGAGACCGGAAATGGAGTCCTGGTTCGTGAACCTGGGCGCGAAGGCGTTTCACGGGCGCAATGTGCTGAAATGGATCCACAAGCATGGGGTCTTCGATTTCGACGCGATGACCGATGTGCCCCAGCGGCTGCGGGACCTGCTACGCGACAAGGCGCGGGTCGCGCCTCCGCGTGTCGTGCTGACCCAGCCGGCCAGCGATGGCACCACGAAGTGGGTACTCGAACTCGAAGACGGCCAACACATCGAAACGGTCTATATCCCCGAAGAAAGTCGCAGCACCATCTGCGTCTCGTCACAGGTCGGCTGCGCACTCGATTGTTCATTCTGTTCTACTGCGCAACAGGGATTCAATCGCAACCTTACGGCCGCCGAGATCGTCGGTCAGGTCTGGCTGGCGAGCCGCCTGCTGGGCCATCCACCAAGCAATGTGGTGATGATGGGCATGGGTGAGCCGTTGGCAAATTTCGACAATGTCGTGCCGGCGATGGAGTTGATGCAGGAGGATCTCGCCTACATGATCTCGAAGACGCGGGTTACGATCAGCACGTCAGGGATTGTGCCGGCACTCAGGCGCCTGCGCGAGGTCAGCGATGTCAGTCTGGCAGTATCACTGCATGCGCCCGACAATGCGCTGCGTGATCAGCTGGTGCCGATCAACCGCAAATATCCGTTAGAGGAGTTGATTCCGGCCTGCAAGGAATTCGTCCAACACGACCGACGGCGCAAGATCACCTGGGAGTATGTCATGCTCGATGGCGTGAACGATTCCATCGCGCACGCCAAGGCGCTGATTCGCTTGTTGCAGGGTGTGCCCTCCAAGGTGAATTTGATCCCTTTCAATCCCTTTCCGGGTACTGACTACCAGACCTCCCCGGCCGATCGCGTCGAGGCCTTCCGGCAGCGCCTCAAACGTGCCGGCATAATCGCCACCACCCGGAAGACGCGCGGTGACGACATCGATGCGGCCTGCGGTCAACTGGTCGGCAAGGTGCACGATCGAAGCCGCCGCCGGCTGCAGCGGATTCCGGTGGTGCAGGAGTCCTACCAATGATCGGATTTGGACTGCGCTGGATTGCCATTGCTGTGGCGGTCGTGCTGTCCCCAGCCTGCCAGAACGCGGCGCTGCGCGATGGTGGCCCGAACAGCGATGCGACGGGTCAGCTGGGTTCGCCCACGGTCCAGCAGAGCCCGGCCGACATCTATATCGATCTGTCGGGTGCGTACCTGCGCGAAGGCCAGCTGACCAATGCCCTGCTCAACGCCAACAAGGCAGTGATGGCGGATTCAGATTCGAGCAACGCCCACTACATGCTGGCTTTGGTGCGGCAGCGTCTCGGCGAGCTGGGTCCGGCCGAGGAGGCCTTCCGCGAGTCGGTGGCGTTGGATCGCCAAAATCCGCTTGCATTGAACGCCTACGGCTCTTTTCTGTGCGAGCTGAAACGATACGAAGAGGCCGACGAATATTTCCGTCGTGCGCTGAGCAACCCCCTTTATGCCACGCCCTGGCTTGCCTCGCACAACGCCGGCTGGTGCAACGAGATGGCCGGGGACATCACGGGTGCTGAGATTGACTATCGTGCGGCGCTGCGGGCCAACCCGCGTTTCGCCCCAAGTCTGCTCGACATGGCGAAAATCAGTTATGACGACGGCAATTATCTCTCGGCCCGCGCCTATTTGCAGCGTTATGCTGAAGTTGCGCCGCATAATGCCGAAAGCCTATGGCTAGGGGTGCTAACCGAAAACCAACTCGGCGACCAGGATCAGATGGCCACCTACAGCCTCAAGCTGCGGGCCAATTTCCCGGATTCCGAAGAAGCCATGTACTTAAAAACAGTAGAGTAAGCCATGAGCGCGATAATGACAGATCCGTCGAACAACAACGTGGCGGAATTGTTCGCCCCCGGCCCCGGTGAACGTCTTCGGGCCGCGCGGCTGTCGATGGATTACGACCTGGCCAAGATCGCCAGCGAACTGCACCTCACGACCGCGGTGGTGCAGGCACTCGAGGCCGATGACTACGACGGCGTGGGCGTGCGCGTCTTCGTGCGCGGCTACCTGAGAAACTATGCGCGTGTAGTCGGCATGCCCGAGGAGTCGGTTCTGCGCCAGTTCGATGAGAAATGGCCGGATGAAGGCGTACGCGACTCGATGCTGAAGGCGTCGCCGCGACTGCCGGCCGATGGCGGCCCGAGCCGTGGCTTGGCCGGGGCGATGACCTGGCTGCTGCTGCTGGGCGTCGTTGTGCTGTTTTTGATGTGGTGGCGAGGCTATCTGGACGAACTCGTACCCGCGCAGATCGTTAGCGAGACCATGGTCGAAGAGGAAGGGAGCGCGGAAACGGTGCTGGATGAATCGGCGGCCGAACCTCTTCTGTTGGATCAAGATCTCGTCCTTGCCGACGGCAGCCTGCGCCTGCCGTCGCCGGCGGCCTCTGTCGAAGGCGAGAGTGGCGCCGGACTGCCCCAGTCTGCTGCCGGCGCAGTCGACGACATGCCTGCGGCATCGTCGCCACTGGCGTTGGAACTGGCACCGCCGCCGGCGTCGACCGAAGTCACCGAGGCGGGTGATATCGAACCGCTGAATCAGGCGCAGGCGCGGCCGCTTGTGCCTGTCATAGCATCGGCAGTGGCATCCACTGCGCCGCCGGTTGCCGCAACTGCGGCAATCGAAGTACCTGCGGACGCCCCGATAATGGATGACAGTAAAAGGGTTGTGATGACCTTCAGCGCGCCCTGTTGGGTTGACGTGCGTGATAATGCTCGTGAGTTCAAACTCTTCGGGGAGATGCCGAACGGGGCGACCAAGGTGCTTGGCGGGCAGCCACCCTACAAGCTGGTGATTGGCAACGCGGGCGCAGTAACGATCACGATAAACGGCGAGCCCTTCGACCTGACGCCTTACGCCAAGGGCAATGTGGCCCGCTTCACCCTTGATCCCTGACGTCGGGCGGCAGCGCCTGACCCGCTCGCCCCGCAATGCGGGGTTCTGATTCTCGCGAAGACGTTCGAATGGCAAAAGGTATCCAGGCAATCCGCGGTATGCACGATGTGCTACCCGAGCGCAGTCCGCTGTGGCAGTTTCTGGAGCGTCACGTAGCGGCCGTGTTGGCGGCCTATGGCTATCGTGAGATTCGGATGCCGATCCTCGAAATGACCGAGCTGTTTAGGCGCTCGATCGGCGAAGTTACCGACATCGTCGAGAAAGAGATGTACACTTTCGACGACCGTAATGGCGACAGCCTGACACTGCGCCCCGAAGGCACCGCCGGCTGCGTCCGTGCGGCCATGGAACATGGTCTGCTGCACAATCAGGTGCAGCGCCTTTGGTATCGAGGGCCGATGTTTCGGCATGAGCGTCCGCAGAAGGGGCGTTATCGGCAGTTCCATCAGATCGGTGTCGAGACCTTTGGCATGCCGGGCCCTGACATCGATGCCGAATTGATCCTGATGACGGCCCGCATCTGGCAGGTAATGGGCTTGCCGGACCTGGAATTGCAGCTCAACAGCCTCGGGACGCCGCAAGAGCGGGCCGCCTATCGCGACGAACTTGTCGCCTATCTCGACGCGCATCACGATCAGTTGGACGAAGACAGCAGGCGCCGCCTGCACAGTAATCCGCTGCGCATCCTGGACAGCAAGAATCCGCAGATGCGCGATCTGCTGCAGGCCGCGCCAAGCCTTATGAGCCGCCTCGGCGAAGGATCGAAGGGTCATCTCGATCGCGTTCGCGCCATCCTGGACAAGGCAGGTGTGGTGTATGTTATGAATCCGCGCCTGGTGCGTGGCCTGGATTACTACTCACTGACCGTATTCGAATGGGTTAGCGATCGCCTCGGTGCTCAGGGGACGGTGTGCGCCGGGGGTCGCTATGACGGTCTGGTTGAACAACTTGGCGGACGGTCCATACCCGCGGTGGGCTTTGCGATGGGGCTCGAGCGTTTGGTGGCACTGCTCGAGGAGAGCAGTCCGGAGGCCGGCGCCGCGGCGATCGACGTCTACCTGGTCCTGCTCGGGGATGCGGCGGCCCAGGAGGGTCTGATACTGGCGGAGGAACTGCGCACGGCCCGTCCTGACCTGAGGATATTGAGTAACTGCGGCGGCGGCGGGACGAAGGCGCAATTCAAACGTGCTGACCGGAGCGGCGCCCGTTACGCGCTGGTGATGGGTGACGACGAGTTGGCACATGGCACAGTGGCGCTGAAGGCGCTGCGTTCCGATGAGCCGCAGCTGAAGGTTGGACGTGACCAGCTCGGCGAGCTGCTGCAAGCGCGGTTCGCCAACTGACGGCGACATGAGATTACTGCGGAGAGCAAAGCAATGAGTACCTACCAGACCGAAGAAGAACAGGTCGAGGCGATCAAGAACTGGTGGAAAGAGAATGGCAAGTCCGTGATCGGTGGTATCGTGCTCGGGTTTGCCATCATCGGCGGTTGGCAGGGGTGGCAGGGATATGAGCGCAACCAGGGGGAGGCTGCGTCGGCCTATTTTGACGCCATGCGCCAGGCCGCGCGAAGCGGCCAGCAGGCGAAGGCAATCGAGGATGGTAAACGGCTCATCGGCGAGTACGGTGGCACTGCCTATGCCAGTTTTGCTGCGCTGGAACTGGCCCGCCTGTCCTACCTGGGCGGTGAGAAGGCCGCCGCCAGGGAGCACTTGCAGTGGGTGACTGAATCCGCGCCGGATCCGGCGATCCGCGAAGTGGCGCGCCTGCGCCTGGCGCAGCTGCTGCTCGACATCGACGATGTGCCTGCGCTGCAGGCCCTGCTGGGCGAGCCCGCGCTTCCGGCCTTCGCCGGTGAGTTCGCTGTCGTGCGCGGAGACCTTGCCCGCCAGCAGGGTGATCACGAGGCCGCCCGCCTGGCCTACCAAGAGGCCCTGACAAGTGGTGTTGGAGACCAGGAACTGCTGCGTATGAAACTCGTTGATGTCGGCGGCCGGCCGTCCGCTTCCTGAGGATTCGACGATGCGCCGCTTTCTCTTTTTGCTGTCCGCTGCGGCCCTGGCCGGCTGTGGGACCTTCGCGGATCCCGGCGAGTGGTTCAGCTCGGCCGAGGTGGTGGAACCTTCCCCGCTGGTGGATTTGCAAAACCAGATCCAGCCGCAGACGCTCTGGTCGCGCGATGTCGGTTCAGGCACCGATAATCAGAGGCTTGGCCTGGTGCCCCGCGTGGTGGGAGACACGGTCTACACCGCCGATGCCCGGGGAAGGGTTGAGGCCACTGCAATCGCTGACGGCAGCCGTCGCTGGCGGGTCGAACTGGAAACCCCAGTCGGCGGCGGCCCGGGTGTCGGTGAAGCACTCGTCGTACTCGGCACCAGCGATGCCGAGGTCATTGCGCTGGATGTCGAGAGCGGCGGGGAGCGTTGGCGCAGCCAGGTCTCGAGCGAGGTGCTCTCGGTGCCGGCGGTGGCCGGTGGCATCGTGGTGGTACACACGGTCGATGGGAAGCTGTTTGGACTCGAGGCTGCCGTTGGTACCGAGCGCTGGCGTTACGAGCGACAGGTGCCTACGCTGACGCTGCGCGGCAGCGGCTCACCAGTGATCTCCGGGGGGGCCGTGTATGTCGGCATGGCCGGGGGAAAGCTGATTGCACTGCGCGTAGACAACGGCGAATTGTTATGGGATCTCAGCATAACCGTCCCCAGCGGGCGCTCCGAGCTCGAGCGTCTGGCCGATGTCGATAGTGATCCAATCGTGATCGGTGGTGGTGTGTTCGTAGCCACTTATCAGGGCGAGGTGGCGGCCATTGATCAACGCAATGGCCGCCCGGTGTGGCAGCGCAAGATATCGAGCTACAGCGGCATGGCTGCGGATCTCGATGGGCTGTATGTAAGCGATACCGAGGGCGTCGTCTGGGGTATCGACATCCGCAGTGGGTCGGCCCGTTGGAGCCAGGACGCCCTAAAACACCGCAGGTTGTCCAGTGTTGCGTTGCTGGGAGGCTTGGTGGTCGTCGGCGATTTCGAGGGCTATCTGCATTGGCTGGACAAGTCAGACGGCAGCATGGTTGCGCGCACGCGTGTCGGTAGTGACCCGATAACGACCGGGATTCAGGTTGCGAACGGCATCTTGTATGTGCAGGGTGACGGCGGCCAACTTGCCGCCGTGCGACTGCCCGCGCCCTGACCGTGTCGGCAATGCTACCGGTCATTGCGCTGGTCGGTCGTCCCAATGTCGGTAAGTCCACACTGTTCAATCGGTTGACTCGAACGCGCGACGCCCTGGTTGCGGACCGCCCGGGACTTACCCGCGACCGCCAGTACGGCATCGGCAGGCTTGGCTCGCAGCCGTACGTGGTGGTTGATACCGGTGGAATCAGCGGTGATCAACTGGGCGTCGGGGCCTTGATGCAGCGGCAGGTGCAGCGCGCGATCGAAGAGGCGGATCACTTGTTCCTGATTCTGGATGCACGCGACGGCCTGACGGCCGCGGACGAAGAAATCGGCAGCCTGCTGCGGCGCACCGGTAAGCCGATCACCGTGGTGGTCAATAAGACGGAGAGCCTCGATTACGATAGCCTCAGCGGCGATTTTTTTACCCTGGGGTTGGGTAAGCCGGTGCCCATCGCCGCGGCGCACGGCCGTGGTGTGCGGACTTTGATTGAGCAGGTGCTGGCGGCGCTACCCCAGAGAACGCCTGCGGTGGTGGATGATGTGACCGATGAGGTGGGCATCCAGATCGCCGTCGTGGGGCGGCCGAACGTCGGCAAATCGACCCTGGTGAATCGGCTGCTGGGAGAGGATCGCGTGATCACTTTCGACCAGCCCGGGACGACGCGTGACAGCATCTTCATCCCATTCGAGAGCGCGGGAAGGCGCTACACCCTGATCGACACCGCTGGCGTGCGGCGTCGCGCACGGATCAGTGAGACCATCGAAAAATTCAGTGTGATAAAGACCCTGCAGGCCATGGAACAGGCCAATGTGGTGCTGCTGGTGTTGGATGCGCGACAGGGCATATCCGACCAGGACGCCGGCCTCGCCGGCCATGTCGTCGATAGTGGCCGCGCGCTGATTGTGGTGATCAATAAATGGGACGGACTGACCGGTGATGCGCGGGAGCGCATCAAGAACGAGATGCAGCGCCGCCTGCCGTTCCTGGATTTTGCAGAGTGGCGATTTGTCTCGGCATTACATGGCAGCGGTGTCGGCCATCTGTTGAGTGCGGTGGATGCGGCCTTCGCGGCAGCCACGCGTAATATGAAGACGCCGCAACTGACACGAATCCTGGAGGATGCCGTTGCCGAACATCAGCCGCCGCTCATTCACGGTCGCCGAATCAAGTTGCGCTATGCCCATCAGGGCGGTAAGAATCCACCGATCATCGTCGTGCACGGCAATCAGACCGCAAATGTTCCAGCGGCTTATCAGCGTTATCTTGTGAATCGTTTTCGGAGCGCCCTGAGCCTGCGCGGCACACCGTTGCGGATCGAGTTCAAGACCGGCGAAAATCCCTATGCCGGCCGTCGCAACATACTCACCGAGCGGCAGCGCAAGAAACGCAGTCGTATGGTGAAGCATGTGCGTAAACGAAGCTAGCAGCCTGTCGGTTTGGGATAGTTCAGCGGTGGTCTTTCTCGGCAGCCGGGCTGTCTGGCGCAATGCGATCCACGCGCAATGCCAGTCGGCCGTCGACCAGCAGTGCCTCCAGCTGTTCGCCGACAGCGACCTGGGCTACCTGCGTCACGACCGTATGCCGTTCGGGCCGACGCAGGATCGCATAGCCGCGCTGCATGGTCGCCAGCGGGCTGACCGCGTGCAGCTGGCGAGCCGCAGCACCAAGCTGCTCGGCGCAGCGACATGCCGTATGATGCCAGGCCTGATCGAGGCGCTCCGGCAGTGGCGCCAGGCGTTGTGCGAGCAGTTTGAGGCGGGATAACGGGCTTTGGCCCAGCAGCCGGCGTGACACGACGGCAGCGTCCTGGCCCTGGCTGCGCAGCCGCTCGCGCATGCTGCGCAATAAACGCAGATCCAGGCTGTCCAGACGCTGTTGATGCTGGCGCAGCCGGCCGGCGGGCGCAGCGCGGTGCAGACGCCCCTGCAATCGCTCGAGCTGTCGCCGATCCTGCACGTTGCGCCGTCGCAGCGCGCCGAGCAGTCGTTGCAGATATGCGGCGACCGTCCGATTCAGGGCTTCGCCATCCGGGCTGATCAATTCTGCAGCTGCCGATGGCGTCGGGGCCCGGCGATCGGCGACAAAATCGGCAATGGTGAAATCGATTTCATGGCCGACCGCGCTGACGATGGGGATCTGCGCGGAGCCGATGCTGCGCGCAAGCGATTCATCGTTGAACGCCGCGAGGTCCTCGATCGAGCCGCCACCGCGGGTCAGCAACAGGACGTCGCAATCGGCACGCTGCAGCGCAATCGCCAGGGCCTCGTGGAGTTCCGCTGCCGCTGCGGCGCCCTGGACCTGAGAAGGGTAGATGGTCACCGCGAGGTGTGGGGCCCGCCTGCGCAGCACCTGCAATATGTCGCGAACGGCCGCGCCGGACGGTGAGGTGATGACACCGAGGCGACGCGGGAACGCAGGCAGTGGGCGTTTGCGCGCCGCATCGAATAGACCTTCCGCCTGCAGTTTGTTCTTCAACGCCTCGAAGGCGCGCTGTGCGGACCCGGCACCTGCGGGTTCAAGGTGCTCGATGATCAGCTGAAAATCGCCGCGTGGCTCGTAAAAGCTGATGCGCGCGCGCACGAGCACCTGATCGCCATTGTCGGGCGTAAAGCGCAGTAGCTGCCGCTTGGCACGGAATAGGGCACATCGCACCTGGGCGTGGGCGTCTTTGAGGCTGAAATAGAGATGCCCTGAACGCGGGGCCGCCAGATTGGATATCTCGCCCTCGACCCAGAGCAGCGGGAAGCTGCCCTCCAGGACGGCGCGTGCCTCGGCATTCAGCCGACTTATTGAATAGACATCACGGCTGTTCGCCGCAGATGCCGACATGCTACCGCTGGGCCACGACGGCCGGGCACAGCCCGGCCGTCGTGGACAACGATCGCATCACATGGTCAGTACAGATAGCGCGGGTTTCCGACGTTCTTCTGGCTCTGGGCTTGTTCGTAGCCCGTCTTGTATTGGAATGCGGCCTTGTCGGCCAGTGCCTTTGCCGCGGCGTAATCGCCCGCTTTAGCGGCTTCTTGCGCCTTTTCCATCAATTTTCCGGTATCGCGCCATTCTCCACCGGCGGAGGCTGCTTTCTGTTGTGCGGCGTTGGCATTGGCCA
Organism: Chromatiaceae bacterium; assembly: GCA_024639005.1. Lineage (GTDB taxonomy): Bacteria > Pseudomonadota > Gammaproteobacteria > Chromatiales > Chromatiaceae > Thiosocius. The sequence continues at coordinate 27,957 of JAHEJD010000027.1, forward strand.
TCGCCACCTCATAGGCGGCGGCCGGATCGCTGGGAGCCGGGGCGTCGCTCGATTTGGTCTCTTGCTGGGCGCATCCGCTGAGCACCAGGCCGAGCGTAAACAGGGCGGCTAGCCATACAATTTTCGTCATTGGGGCGGGATCTCCTTTGGGTTCTGGTTTGTTCTTCATGGTGAACGCCCGGGTCCCTGCCTTTTTATTGTCATGCAGGCGTAGACGGAGTGATCCGCTGCGTGGGGCGTGCTCGGGTGCCGAATCTGGTCTCGCTCAGGTGCCAGTCACGACAATCCCCGGAGCCTAACCAGTTTACCGAGTTTTCGTCAAATCCTATAATGATTGGCTATTCGCAACCCTAAGCTGGATTCACGTATGCGCCTCGCCCAAGACCAAGAAGCCCTCACTTTCGACGACGTGCTCCTGGTGCCGGCACGCTCGGAGGTGCTGCCGAAAGACGTCAGCCTTGCGACCAGACTCAGCCGCGGCATCGACTTGAATATCCCGCTGGTGTCGGCGGCGATGGATACGGTGACGGAGTCGCGCCTGGCGATCGCAATGGCCCTGGCGGGCGGCATCGGCATGGTGCACAAGAACATGTCGGCAGTGGATCAAGCGGCGCATGTGCGTATCGTTAAGCGTTACGAAAGCGGCGTGATACACGATCCGATCACGGTGTCGCCCAATCTGAGCATCGGCGAGGTGCTCGAGCTCACGCGATCCAATCACATCTCTGGAGTCCCCGTGGTCGACGGCAGTGAGCTGGTGGGCATCGTGACCGGTCGTGATCTTCGCTTCGAGACGCGTCTGGACGAAAGGGTGAGCTCGATTATGACGCCCAAGGAACGCCTGGTGACCGTCCGTGAAGGCGCCGGCCGTGATGAGGTAGTGTCAAAGCTCCATCAACATCGCATCGAAAAGGTGCTGGTCGTCAACGACGACTTCGAGCTGCGTGGACTGATCACCGTCAAGGATATTCAGAAGGCGACCGATTTCCCGAATGCCTGCCGAGATTCAGAGGAGCGTCTGCGCGTGGGTGCGGCAGTCGGCGTCGGCGAGGGCACTGAGGAACGGGTCGAATTGTTGGTGGAGGCGGGCGTCGACGTTATCACCGTCGATACCGCGCACGGCCACTCGATTGGTGTCCTCAATCGCGTCACCTGGATCAAGCGACGCTTCCCGGACCTCCAGGTCATCGGCGGGAATATTGCGACTGCGGAGGCCGGCCTCGCGCTGGCCGAGGCCGGCGCGGATGCCGTCAAGGTGGGCATTGGTCCTGGCTCGATCTGTACCACCCGCATGGTCGCCGGCGTCGGTGTGCCACAGGTTACTGCCGTCGACAATGTCGCGACCGCTCTGCTCGGCACGGGCGTCCCGGTAATTGCCGACGGTGGACTGCGCTACTCGGGGGACATCGCCAAAGTGATCGTCGCCGGCGCGCATTCCGTGATGATTGGGGGCCTGTTTGCCGGTACCGACGAATCTCCGGGCGAGGTCGAGATCTACCAGGGCCGTTCCTACAAGGCGTATCGCGGCATGGGCTCGCTCGGTGCCATGGGGGGGCAGCAGGGTTCCAGCGACCGCTATTTTCAGGAGAGCACCAAGAAAGAGAAGCTGGTGCCGGAGGGGATCGAGGGCCGTGTCCCCTACAAGGGGCCGCTAGTCAATGTGATCACGCAGCTGCTCGGCGGGATTCGCTCGAGTATGGGATATACCGGTTGCGCATCATTGGACGAAATGCGCACCAAGCCGCAGTTCGTCAGGGTGACCAACGCGGGTGTGCGTGAGTCGCACGTACATGACGTGCAGATCACCAAGGAAGCACCCAACTATCGCCGCGATTGACCCATCGCCCGCTCGAAACAGGGCCGACGCGCCGGCTTGCGCAGGCACCATCCTGACTGATCAAATGTCGCTATGTTGTCACCCGCCTGTATCGCCCGGCGCGCAAAGGGAAAGCCCGGCCGTGAATAAGGGCGATCTCCGAGACTGATGGCACACGCCGCATGCGGTCTCATCTGGAAGGATCGTAATGACCATTGACATTCATGCGCATCGGGTCCTGATCATTGACTTCGGATCACAATACACTCAGTTGATCGCGCGGCGTGTGCGCGAGGCCGGCGTATATTGCGAAATCTGGCCCTATGACCACTGCCAAGCTGCGCTGCAGGCGAGTAAACCGAACGGCATCATACTGTCGGGTGGTCCGGAAACGGTAACCGGGGAAGATACGCCGCGCGCGCCGCAACAGATCTTCGACATGGGAATCCCGGTGCTCGGTATCTGCTATGGCATGCAGACCATGGCCGCGCAGCTGGGCGGTCGGGTGGAGCCTTCGGAAAAGCATGAGTATGGCTATGCGCAGGTCCGCGCGAGAGGCCACTCGCGGCTGTTGCGCGACATCGAGGACCACACCAGTCCGGAAGGCTGGGGCTTGCTGGATGTCTGGATGAGCCACGGTGATCGGGTCGAGGAGTTGCCGCCGAACTTTGCAGCGATCTGCACCACCGAAAATGCCCCGCTCGCCGGTATGGCCGATGAGTCGCGCAACTTTTACGGACTGCAGTTTCACCCCGAGGTGACCCATACCCGCCAGGGCGGCCGTATCCTGGAACGTTTTCTGTTCGATATCTGCGGCTGCGAGGCATTGTGGAATCCCAGCAGCATCATCGAAGAAGGGATCCGCAGTATGCGCGAGCAGATCGGCGACGGACGCGTTGTGCTGGGATTGTCCGGCGGCGTGGATTCGTCGGTGGTTGCGGCGATGCTGCATCGTGCGGTGGGTGACCGTCTGGTCTGCCTGTTCGTCGACAACGGCCTGTTGCGCCTGCACGAAGGCGATCAGGTCATGGCGACCTTCGCTGAGCACATGGGGGTGAACGTCATCCGCGTCAACGCCGAAGATCGTTTCCTCAAGGGGTTGAAGGGGATCATCGACCCGGAGCAGAAGCGCAAGGTCATCGGCAACCTGTTCATCGACATCTTCGAGGAAGAGGCAGCCAAACTGGAAGACTTCGCTTATCTCGCGCAAGGAACGATCTATCCGGATGTCATCGAATCTGCCGGTGCGGCCTCCGGTAAGGCACATGTCATCAAGTCGCATCACAACGTCGGCGGTCTACCGGACTTTATGAAGCTAAAATTGGTCGAGCCGCTGCGCGAACTGTTCAAGGACGAGGTGCGACGCGTCGGTGTCGAGCTGGGCCTGCCGTTTGAGATGATTTACCGCCACCCGTTCCCGGGGCCGGGCCTGGGCGTGCGCATTCTCGGCGAGGTGAAAAGGGAGTATGCCGCTATACTCCGACGCGCCGATGCCATCTATATCGATGAACTGCGCGAGGCCGGCCTGTACGACGATGTCAGTCAGGCGTTCGCAGTGTTCCTGCCGGTCAAATCGGTTGGGGTGGTCGGCGATGCGCGGCGCTATGAGTTTGTGGTCAGCCTCAGGGCCGTCAAGACCGTGGACTTCATGACGGCGAATTTCGCGCATCTGCCGTTCGATTTCCTGGAACGGGTCTCCCGCCGCATTATCAATGAAGTCGACGGTGTGTCGCGCGTTGTCTACGATATCTCCAGTAAGCCGCCTGCCACCATCGAGTGGGAGTGAGC
>JAHEJD010000088.1 GCA_024639005.1 Chromatiaceae bacterium
GAGAGGACCGGAGTGGACGATCCTCTGGTGTTCCGGTTATCACGCCAGTGGTATTGCCGGGTAGCTATGATCGGACAGGATAACCGCTGAAAGCATCTAAGCGGGAAGCCCCTCCCAAGATAAATTCTCACTAGACTCTTGAAGTCTCTGAAGGGCCGTCGAAGACTACGACGTTGATAGGCTGGATGTGGAAGTGCAGTAATGTGCGAAGCTAACCAGTACTAATTGCCCGTGCGGCTTGACCATATAACACCCAAAATCTTTGGGTTAAAGCGAGTCTGACGCTTGCGCCTGATCGATCAAACCGAGCATGAGAATGTTGGGGTCAGAGTCAAATTATACGTGTGATGTATGACCTGACTCATAGACCAGGGTAATTTGACTCTGACCCCAAATTTTCAACCAGTTTGCTTGGCGGCAATAGAGCATTGGTACCACCTGATCCCATCCCGAACTCAGAAGTGAAACGGTGCATCGCCGATGGTAGTGTGGGGTTTCCCCATGTGAGAGTAGGTCACTGCCAGGCTTTAAATAGAAACCCCGGTCGCGCAAGTGGCCGGGGTTTTTTCTTTCCCGCGGCCTGATTGCACCATCTGATTGTCGATTGTGGTTGAATAACGCACCGGTCGTTTTAGATGCGTTGTTCATGAGGCGTGCACTTTCTCGTCTGCTGAAGACCTCACGCAAATCGGAACCGGAAGAGGAGCGATGAGTACGCTGACATATGAGATAAGGGCCTTCGATCTCCTGGCCCACGAGTTCGTTTTGCGGCTGCGCCTCGCGGAAACCGCTCTTACTGGGCGACACCTTACGCTGCCAGCCTGGATCCCAGGCAGCTACATGATTCGAGACTTCGCCCGTAACGTTACAGCCATTGGCGCACATGATGCGAACGGCGCTGTTACCCTCACCAAGATAGACAAACAGACCTGGCGCATCGGCGACTGCGGCGCTGAGGTCGTCATCGACTATCGGGTTTATGCCTTTGACCTGTCCGTCCGCGGTGCCTACCTCGATCATACGCGGGCATATTTCAACGGTACCTGCCTCTTTCTCGCCCTCGAGGGTCACCCGGACGCCTCTTGGGAGCTGATCTTACGGCCGCCCGTCGGGGGTTCGGCAGAAGGCTGGCAGGTGGCGACCGCTTTGCCCGCGCGCGACACCGATGAGCGCGGGTTTGGTCTTTATGCGGGCGATCAGTACGCCTGCCTCATCGACTGTCCGGTCGAGATCGGCGTCTTCCAGGGGGCCGATTTCGCAGTCGGCGATGTTCCGCATCACTTTGTCGTCAGTGAGGGGGGGAGATTCGACATCCAGCGAATTTGCAGAGATATTGCGGCTATCTGCCGCGAACATGTCGCGATGTTTGGTGAATTGCCGGTCGATAAATACACTTTTCTGACCCTGGCAACGCGCGATGGCTATGGTGGTTTGGAACATCGCGACAGTACCAGTCTCATGTGCAAGCGATCTGATCTCCCGTCGCCCGGCCTCGCAAAGCCCGACGAGGGTTATCGCCGCTATCTCGGGCTCTGCAGCCATGAGTATTTTCATCTGTGGAATGTTAAGCGCATTCGTCCCGCGCGCCTCGCCGAAGTGGATCTCAGCGCCGAAGCCTATACCGAGCTGCTGTGGGCATTCGAAGGAATCACGTCGTACTACGATGAGCTTGCGTTGGCGCGCAGCGGGGTGCTGACCGCAGAAGACTATCTCGATCTGTTCGCGACTACGGTGACCCGTGTGCTGCGCAATCCGGGCAGGGCGCGACAGTCCGTCGCCGCGTCGAGCTTTGATGCGTGGACCAGGTTCTACAAGCAGGACGAGAATGCACCGAACGCGATCGTAAGCTACTACACCAAAGGGGCTTTGGTGGCCTTTGGCCTGGATATGACCCTGCGCGGGGCCAGCGCGGATCGAATGTCGTTGGACGATCTGATGCGGCGAATGTGGCAGCGTTACGGCACGAGCGGTCGAGGCGTACCCGAGCGCAGCATTGAGCAAGAGGCTGCAGCACTGCTCGGTGCCCCGCTGGATGATTTCTTCGAGCAGTACATCTACGGTACTGACGAACTGCCGCTGCAAGCCTGGTTCGCCAAAGTCGGAATCGGCCAGTGCCTGAGGCCGGCCAAAAATGACGAAGACCTTGGCGGCTATCGTACCGTCGTCGAGCCGGATCATGTTCCGGTGCCGCCGGCGTTGGGTGTTCGTTTCGAGGCGCAGCCGGCCGGGCTGCGGCTCCTGCAGGTGATTGCCGGCGGGGCGGCACAGCTCGCCGGCCTTGCGCCCGGCGATCTGCTGGTAGCTGTGGATGGGGAACGCGTTACGGCTACGAATGTCGGCGGATTGCTGCAACGCATGGATGGCGAGCCAGCCGACGTTCACTACTTCCGGCGCGACAGGCTCGCGGTCACCCGGCTCCCGATGCTGGCGGCGCCGGCGGATACCTGTGATCTCTGGCTGTTACCTGCTGACAAGCTCGATTCAACAGTGCTTGCTCGGCGCGCGGCATGGTTGCGCTCCAATCACCTGGATATCGCTTGAGTACATATGCAGCAGGTACGACAACGTATTCTTGAACGGTTGTCCGACGGTCATTTTCATTCGGGGCAGGAGCTTGCCCAGACGCTGGGCATCAGCAGGACCGCGGTGTGGAAACATGTCCAGCACATCGAGTCGAATCTGGGTCTAACGATCGGGGCCGTCCGCGGGCGTGGCTACCGGCTTGCCGCGCCATTGGAACTGTTGGATGAGCAGCGAATCCGGCGCGGTCTCAGCGGCTATGCAGAACAAGCCCTGGAGGCGATGTCGTTGATGGTATCCACGGCGTCGACCAACAGCTGCGCCGCGGCAGATCCTCCCACAGAAAGCGGCCGTGCGCGCGTCTGGCTGGCGGAGCACCAGTTTGCCGGCCGTGGCCGGCGCGGACGCCATTGGGTCTCGGCATTCGGCGAAAGTCTTTATCTATCCTTGGCCTGGCGTTTTGATCTGCCAATTAGCGAACTGTCAGGATTGAGCCTGGCGGCTGGCGTTGTCGTGGCCGAGGTCCTTGAGCGCCTGGGGCTTGAGAGCCACTCGCTAAAATGGCCGAATGACGTGATGGTGGATGATCGCAAACTCTGCGGCATTCTGGTGGAGGCAGCGGGCGAGACAGGGGGGCCGGCGAATGCCATCGTCGGGGTTGGTCTGAACATCCGAGTTTCGCCAGGGCATGCCTCGCAGATCGATCGACCCTGGACTGATTTGGTGCTAGCGGGCGCGCCACCAATTTCACGCAATCAACTCGCTGGCATGCTTATCGATGCGCTGATTGGTGCTTGCGGACAATACGCCAACAGCCGCCTGGCACCGTTTCTGGCGCGTTGGAATGTCTTCGATGCGCTGTGCGGTCAACGCGTGAACATCCTGCATGGCAGTGAGACCATCACCGGGGTTTACCGCGGTGTGGGCGAGTCCGGGGCGGTTGTGCTTGAAGGTCCGGAGGGGCTCAGCGAACACTTTGCCGGCGAGGTGAGCCTGCGCCGGGCGGATAGGCAATGACAGCGCTGCTGGTCGATCTGGGCAACACGCGTTGGAAGCTTTCGACGGTGCATGATTCAAGGTTAGGCCCGGTAGAGGGCGGTGTTCATGTCGACGTCCCCAGTTCGCTGACGACGCGCCTGTCGAAGTACCGCCAAGCAGTGGATGTCGTTTGGCTGGCGAGTGTTGCCGAACCGGAGATCACCGAGAGGTTTGTCGCTACACTGGGCGTCGTCTTAGCCTTGCCGGTTCACCAGGTTCGGTCAACGGATCCGATGCCCGATCTTGTCTCGGGCTATCGTAAGCCTCACCAACTGGGCATCGATCGTCTCCTGGCGATGGCTGCGGCGCGCGCACAGTCGCGGCAGGCGTTTTGTGTCATCGATGCGGGCACGGCCGTCACGATCGATTTCGTCGATTCCGGCGGCCAGCACTTGGGGGGATTCATTCTGCCCGGAATGCAATTGTCGCGTGAGTGCCTGCTCCGCAATACCGCGATCCCGGATGACAGCGAGGTGGAAGACCAGGCATTGCTGGGTCGTGATACGGCGACAGCGGTGGCGCTGGGTACGCGCCAAGCTGTCGCCGGCCTGGTCGAACGTTTCCTGATTGGTTCAGCGGCGCTGTTCGCTGATCAAGAGGCGATCGCGTTCGTTACGGGCGGTGATGGCGATGCATTCTTAGAGTTGCTCCCGGGACGATGCCAGAGGGTTGATAACATGGTGCTGAGGGGGCTCGCTGTCCTTGCGGCAGGTGAGAGTCGCTAGTGCGTTGGTTTGTCCTCCTGCTTCTGATGGCGAATCTGATTCTGTTTTTTTGGACGCAGCAGCAGTCGCGCCAGGCAGCTGCACTGCGCGAAGTGGCGCTTCCGGAGATAGGCCATCTGCGGCTGATGAGTGAAGTGGGCGAGGAAGACGGCGAGGCCGTGACCTTCGTGTCGGATGTTATGTCCCGACAACCTTTATTGCCCGTGGCTCCCGCGACATTGGTGCCGATTGAAACCGAGTCGGAGCGGCAGACCGCGAGCCTGTCGGAGGCCGATGGCGCGGCCCCAGCGGTTCCGCCAGCAGAACTCGTCTTACAGGGTTCCGCCGATTCACCGCGGCCCCAAGCGCCGACGGCACCAGAGGCGATCGATGAAATTTTGTCGGCGCAAGGACAGTCTGACGCCGCGGAGGTGGCCTTATCGCAAGACGCGCGGCAGGTCTCAACGACACAGCTGGATGTGGCCGCAGACGTCATCGAGACGCCAGAGCCGACCGCTTCTGCGGCGATACAATCCGAGTCGCCATCGATCGTTGCCACCGCAGAGGGATCCGCAGTGGCGGTGCAGCGGCCGGAGGCTCGATGCTCGCGCATTGGACCTCTGATAGCCGATGATGCAGATGCGCTGATCAATCGCCTGCCCGGCTACATGACGCCGGTATCCGATGTGAGTGAAGAGTATGCGCAGGTGAATGGCTACTACGTACTCATCCCTGTTCTCGCGTCGCGCGCCGCTGGTCTGAAGAAGTTACAGGAGCTCGCGGATGCGGGTTTCGAAGACACCTGGCTGTTCCGTTCCGGTGCCTTACGCAACGCGATTTCGTTGGGGCTCTTCCGACGTGAGGCCAGTGCAAGGCGGCACGCGGAGCGGGTGGAGAACAAGGGGTTTACCACCGAGGTCAAGGAGAATACCTCACTGCGCGAGCGCCGCTGGCTGGTAGTGAGGGACGCGCGGGAAAGCAGCGCGCCCTTCAATCTCCCTCTGCCCGAAGGCGTGATCGTGGAGAGACACGGCTGTCCGTGAAGAGCCTCGCTCAATCATGCGTGGGTACTCCACGGTCATCATGCGCCCTTGTCGCTTTTTTGCTACCATTTCGCCGCCTCGACAGTAGGCAGATTCTTCATGCTGGCGTAGCTCAGTTGGTAGAGCAGCTGATTTGTAATCAGCCGGTCGGGGGTTCGATTCCTCTCGCCAGCTCCAATCCGTCGGTTAGCGGCATGCTGAACAAACCCCGTTTGGTTTGTGGGCTTTGTCTTGCAGCCGTGCTTATTATTGAGACGCCAAGCGCCTTAGGCACCGGTGTCTGATTTCAGGAGTGGTTCGATGAGCGTTGAGATCCCCGAGAGAGATGGAGACGGATATCTTTTGAGTATGTCGGATTGGACGCCGGAGATCGGTCAGGCGATGGCCGACGCAGACGGTATCGAGCTCGACGACGTCAAGTGGGGGCAGATCATGAAGGCCCGCGAGTACTACGATGAAGAAAACGTCGTTCCACCAATCCGCAAGTTTGCCAAGTATGTCGGCCAGGATCAGAAACAAATCTTCAAGATGTGGAAGACAGGTCCGATGAAACCCATCACCAAATACGGCGGATTGCCAAAGCCAACGGGCTGCGTTTAAGCGCATTACGACCATTGTCCGATAGGGCCGTATCCCAGCGATGGGGTGCGGCCTTCCTTGTTGTGTCGGTACGCAATCCACACGGTAGCTCGACGGCGAAATCACCGTCTTGATACCTGAGGCTTTTAAAGAAACACCTCGCGCGGTCGTTACTGTGCCTGATCCGGAATGGGCATCGGGGATCCTCTGAGCCCTGCTCGTTGCGGAGGGGCGCCAGCATTTTAATCCCTAGTGCCATCGCCGCGGCAGACAATCATCAGTGTGCGCAGGAGTTGTAATAATGGTAGCCAGCATTCCTGCCGTAGATGACTCGAACGCGACAAGCCGTTTGCATATCCGCACCGGTTTTCGGGCCCCGGGGAAAAGGCGTTTCGGCGCGGCTATTGGCGGTTAGCCGACGAGAATTCTCTGTGAACCTGGATCTTGCGCAATGTCATCAGCTGTTCTTCGAAGAGAGCTTCGAAGGCCTGGAGGCCATGGAGAATGGCCTGCTCAGTATGGGCGTCGGGATGATTGATGCCGACGATCTGCATGCGGTCTTTCGCGCCGCACATTCGATAAAGGGGGGTAGCGGGACATTTGGGATAATGGATGTGGCGGATTTCATCCATGCAGTGGAGACCATCCTTGACGAGCTGCGCAGCGGACACCGCCGGATGACCGACCAGATACGCACGGTGCTCCTGCAATCCGTCGACGTGTTGCGCGAGATGCTGATCGCGGCGCGCGACGCAGAGCAGCTGGACGAAGGCCGTGTCCAGGCGCAGCGTGCTGCCCTGGAGAGGATGCTGGCAGGACCCGATGAGGTGATTCATGCAGTCAGCCCGCCTGGCGGATGGTCTCCCGCGCGGCACGAGTCGGATCATGCGGCATTGCCCGAAGCGGGCAACATTCGAGTCAAGACACAAGAAATCGACAGCCTTATCAATCGTGTCGATGAGCTCATAATGACTCAAGCAATGCTGGAGACACTGGCGCAGGAGTTCGAACCGGGGCGTCTCGAGAAACTCAAACAGGGCCTGGGTCAGCTGGAACGACAATCCCGAGCCTTGCGAGCAGCAGTAATGCAAATACGGGTGCTGCCGATCAGTTCTTCCTTCGCCCATCTCCCCCGTCTGGTTCACGATCTGAGTGGCGCGTTGGGAAAGAAGGTTCAGCTCAGGCTGAGCGGTGAGAATACGGAGGTCGACAAGACCATCATTGATAAGATGAGCGCACCGCTGGTCCATCTGGTGCGCAACAGCCTTGATCACGGCTTCGAGACACCCGATGAACGCGCGGCCGCAGGCAAGCGGGAAACCGGAACCTTGGAGCTGAACGTTTCTCAGCGCGCCGACGGCATCGTAATTGAGATTCGCGATGATGGTCGCGGCCTATCGCGCGGCAGCATCGTGAACAGCGCAATCGAGCGCGGCCTGCTGTCCGCCGGCTCGCATCTGGGCGACAACGAGGTCTATGCACTGATCTTTCAGCCGGGGCTCTCGACGTCGGTAAAGGTCGGCAATGTCTCCGGACGCGGTGTGGGGATGGATGTGGTTCGCCGCAACGTCAACGACCTGGGCGGGACCATCGAGATCGAGTCTAACGCCGGTCAGGGATGCGCCTTCATCATGCACCTGCCACTCCAGAAGGGGCGGCCGCAGCACCCGGTTGGGACGTCAAGAAACGCCCAGCGCGGTCGATAGCGTTCTCGTTAAGAAAGACCTTTGATTCGTGTCTTGCCTTCGCCAGGTCAGCGGCGATCGTGTTTCCGATACAGTTTTTCTGGCGCTGCCGATCCGGTGTGGCATAAGAGGAGATAGTCGGTGTCGCTAACGACCTCGCTTTCCGATGATGGAAAAGTCGTGATCATTCATGTGCAGGGGCGTTTCGATTCCAAGATAGCCCGGCGGTTTGACTATTCGCCGCAGTGGCTGATCTAATCCGAGGAGTTTCGCAGTGCTGCTTAGCATAACCCCGTGACTATCCTGCAACCCGTCATTCTTTCCGGCGGCTCGGGCACCCGGCTCTGGCCATTGTCCCGGCGCGCCTACCCGAAACAGTTTTTGTCCCTTATCGGCGATTCGTCGCTGCTGCAGTCGACAGCGGCGCGAATGGACAGTCTTCGGGACATGGCAGAGTTGGCGCCGCCGTTGATCGTGTGCAACGAGAAGCACCGCTTCCTGGTGGCGGAACAACTGCGTGCCAGCGGCCATGCAGCACGCAGCATCTTGCTCGAGCCGATTGGCCGCAATACTGCACCCGCGCTGACACTGGCCGCGCTCGAGGCCGCTGCTGACGATGCAGTACTGATCGTGATGCCGGCCGATCATGTCGTCAAACACGCTGATGCCTTTGCCAGGGCGGTGGGTGCGGGACTGCCACATGCGGTAGCAGGCAAAGTTGTGACATTCGGCATCGTGCCGGATTCTCCGCACACCGGGTTCGGTTATATCAAGTCCGGTGCCGCGCTCGATGCGCAGGTCTATGCACTCGAGGCCTTCGTCGAGAAGCCGGATCGTAAAAAAGCAGCCGCCTATCTGGCCAGCGGCGGCTATTTCTGGAACAGTGGAATCTTCTTGTTGCGGGCACGGCGCTGGCTGGAACTCATCGCGCAGTTTCGCCCGGATATCGCCGAGGCGGTTCAGCTTGCGCACACGCAAGGGCAGCGCGATCTGGATTTCTTCCGTGCAGACCAGGCGGCGTTCGAGGCCTCGCCTGCGGATTCGATTGATTACTCGGTAATGGAGCCCCTGTCCAAGATCCCCGGGGAATGCCTTGTCGTACCCCTGGATGCCGGCTGGTCGGATATCGGGGCCTGGGCTGCGCTGTGGGACGTGTTGGAACGCGACGACGCCGGCAACGCCTGCCACGGTGATGTCATCGTCTTCGATTCACATGACAACCTCTTGCATGGCCAGGAACGCATTGTGGCGGCTGTTGGCGTCAGAGACCTGATCGTGGTGGAGACCTCCGATGCCGTTCTGGTAGCGCATAAGGACCATGCCCAGGACGTGAAGA
>JAHEJD010000028.1 GCA_024639005.1 Chromatiaceae bacterium
AGGCCTAGCCAGCAAACCGATCGGCAGAGGAAACGACCATGACGACAGACAAATCGCCACTGCGGGTCGGGGTCGGCGGCCCGGTCGGCTCGGGCAAGACCGCGCTGCTCGAGCAGCTGTGCAGGCGGCTGCGCGACCACTACGACGTCGCGGTCGTGACCAATGACATCTATACCAAGGAAGATGCCCAGATCCTGATGCGCGCAGAGGCGCTGCCGTTCGAACGCATCGTCGGCGTCGAGACCGGCGGCTGCCCGCACACCGCGATCCGCGAAGACGCCTCGATGAACCTCGCGGCGGTCGAAGATCTGCAGCACAAGTTCCCCGACCTCGATGTCGTGTTCATCGAGAGCGGCGGCGACAACCTCGCGGCCACCTTCAGCCCGGAGCTGGCCGACCTGACGATCTATGTCATCGACGTCGCCGAGGGTGAAAAGATCCCGCGCAAAGGCGGTCCGGGCATCACCCGCTCGGATCTCCTGGTCATCAACAAGATCGACCTGGCACCTTATGTCGGCGCCTCGCTGGAGGTGATGCAGTCGGACACGAACCGCATGCGCGGTGATCGGCCCTGGGTATTCGCGAACATGAAGACCGGGGTCGGGCTGGATGAGGTCGTCGCGTTTATCGAGCGCGAGGGGATGTTGCGGGCAGCCCAGGCCTCTTGAAGGACCTGCCCGCCAGCCTGCAAATCTCACCGATTTCCTGCTGCGGCCCCCGATACCCTCGCCGTGACCGGGCGTACTCGTCGCAGCCAGTTCGAGGTAGTGTCGACTACGCCTTCACCGCCTTCCACTCGGTGCACCCAGCCACAGCGGCGTCTCGGCGTCCTCGTTACGAAAAACGGTGAGATATGCAGGCTACGCACCCGGGCAAAAAACAATCCGCTTACCCGGCTGGTAAACTCCTGCGATGGACGTCTCCCATATTATCGAAGGGCTGAATGAGGCCCAGCGTGCTGCAGTCACTGCGCCGTCGGGCAGTGCGCTGGTACTGGCCGGCGCCGGGTCGGGGAAGACCCGCGTACTGGTGCACCGCATCGCCTGGCTGATCCAGGTCGAGGGCCTGTCGCCCTGGAGTATTCTCGCGGTCACTTTCACCAACAAGGCGGCGCGCGAGATGCGCCACCGTATCGAGGCGTTGCTGGGTCAGCCGGTCGGCGGCATGTGGGTCGGCACCTTCCACGGACTGGCGCATCGGCTGCTGCGTGCGCACTGGCAGGAGGCGGGGCTGCCGCAAGGCTTTCAGATTCTGGATTCCGACGACCAGCAGCGTCTGGTCAAACGCATTGTGCGCGAGATGAACCTCGATGACGCCAAGTGGCCGCCGCGTCAGGCGCAGTGGTTCATTAACAAGCAAAAGGACGAGGGCCTGCGAGCGGATCACCTGGATCACGCAGGCGATCCCTATCAGCGTCAGATGATTGCGATCTACCGTGAGTATGAGGCGGCCTGTGAGCGCGCCGGCAGCGTGGATTTCGCCGAACTGCTGCTGCGCGCGCACGAACTATGGCGTGACCGACCGGATGTTCTGCAGCATTATCGTGCGCGCTTTGGCGCCATTCTGGTCGACGAGTTCCAGGACACCAACAGCATCCAATACGCCTGGCTGCGCATGCTGGCCGGCGAGCAGAACAATCTGTTCGTGGTCGGCGACGATGACCAGTCGATCTATGGCTGGCGCGGTGCACGGGTCGAGAACATCCAGGATTTCCAGGCCCACTATCCCGATGCCGAGGTGGTCCGCCTGGAGCAAAACTATCGCTCGACCGGCACTATCCTGCGCGGCGCCAATGCGGTTATCGCCAACAACCCGAGCCGGCTCGGCAAGCAGCTATGGACCGAGGACGGTGAGGGCGACCCGATTCGCGTCTATGGCGCCTTCAATGAGGTCGATGAGGCGCGGTTCGTGATCGGCCGTATCCACAGTGCGGTCGAGGCCGGCAGCCGCCGCGCCGAGTGCGCGATCCTGTATCGGACCACCGCACAGTCGCGGTTGTTCGAAGAGGCGTTGCTACAGGCCGGCATCCCCTATCGCGTCTATGGCGGTCTGCGCTTTTTCGAGCGCGCCGAGATCAAGGACGCGCTCGCCTATCTGCGGCTGTTGTCCAATCGGCATGACGACCCGTCGTTCGAACGTGCCGTCAACCAGCCGCCGCGCGGTATTGGCCCACGAACCCTGGACGCGGTGCGCGCGCATGCGCGGGATTTCGGCTGCTCCCTGTGGCAGGCGGCCGGCGATCTGCTGCGCGGTGGCGCGATGGCGGCCCGCGCGGCGAATGCGCTGCGCGGGTTTCTCGATCTGGTCGAGGAGATGGCCGCCAACAGCGCCGAGGCGGGACTGCCGGAGCGCGCGGCGTTCGTGGTCGAGGCCTCGCATCTGCGTGAACACTTCGAAAAGGGCCGTGATGGCAAAGGTCAGGATCGCATTGAAAACCTCGAGGAACTGGTCAACGCCTGTCGTCAGTTCGAGGTATCGGACGAAGACGACAGCGGCCTGTCCGAGCTGGACGCCTTTCTCGCGCATGCCGCGCTCGAGGCCGGCGATACCCAGGCGGAGGAATACGAGGACTGTGTCCAGCTGATGACCCTGCACTCGGCCAAGGGCCTGGAGTTTTCGATGGTATTTATCGGGGGCATGGAGGAAGGGCTCTTCCCGCACAGCATGTCGGCCGAAGACCCTGAACGCCTCGAGGAGGAACGACGCCTGTGTTATGTCGGCATGACACGTGCGATGTCTCAGCTGCACCTGAGCCATGCCGAGAGCCGCCGTTTGCACGGTTCCGAGAGCTATCCGCTGCCGTCGCGTTTTCTGCGTGAGATCCCGATGGAGCTCATCGAGGAGGTGCGCGCGCGACCGGCTGTCTCTCGGCCCTATGCCCCCGCGTCAGGCTCGCTCGCCGCGGCGCAGGATGCGACGGGCTTTCGCCTTGGCCAGCGCGTGCAGCACCCAAAGTTCGGGGAGGGGGTGGTACTCAACGCCGAGGGGCAGGGAAACGGGGCGCGCGTGCAGGTGAACTTCGAAGATCAAGGCGCCAAGTGGCTGGTTGTCGCCTATGCCAATCTCAGCCCCGCCTGATGAGCGCGTCGGAATCGTTGTCGCAGGCCGGGTATCCTCACCGGCGGGTGCCCGTGTCCGACGCGGTCCCTGAGGTCTCACCGATGCCGGTGTCGCTGTATGTGCACATCCCCTGGTGTGTGAGCAAGTGCCCCTATTGCGACTTCAATTCACATGCACTGCATGAACCGGTCGATCAGGGGGCCTACGTCGATGCGCTGTTGCGGGATCTGGATCATGAGGTAGCGCGCCGACCCCTGCCCGAGATCGGCAGTATCTTCATCGGCGGCGGCACGCCGAGCCTGTTCAAAGGCGTCGCGATTGGCCGCCTGCTCGAAGGCGTCACGCAGCGCCTGCACCTGGCGCGCGATGTGGAGATTACGCTCGAGGCCAACCCTGGGGCTGCGGAGGCGGCACATTTCTCGGACTATCGCGCGGCCGGTGTCAACCGGCTTTCGATCGGCGTGCAGAGCCTGGATGACGCCAAACTGCAGGCGCTGGGGCGAATTCATTCGGCGTCCGAGGCAGTCGGTGCCTTTTGCCTGGCGCGCCACGCGGGCTTCGACAATATCAACCTCGACATGATGTACGGGCTGCCCGCTCAAACCACCGTAGAGATGCGGGCCGACCTGCGGGCGCTGTTGGCGCTGCAGCCGGAGCATGTCTCCTGGTACGAGTTGACGCTCGAACCGAATACCCGCTTCCACCATCGGCCGCCGCCGCTACCCGACGAAGGCCAACT
Organism: Chromatiaceae bacterium; assembly: GCA_024639005.1. Taxonomy (GTDB): domain Bacteria; phylum Pseudomonadota; class Gammaproteobacteria; order Chromatiales; family Chromatiaceae; genus Thiosocius. The sequence goes on from JAHEJD010000028.1 coordinate 3,800, forward strand.
GGTCGAGATGATGGAACAGGGCCAGGCGATCCTGGCGGCCTGCGGTTACCGCCAGTATGAGATCTCGGCCTATGCACGAGACGACCGGCTGTGTCGCCACAACCTTAACTACTGGCGATTCGGGGACTATCTGGGCATTGGTGCCGGTGCGCACGGCAAGCTGACGATGCCGCATTATCTGGTGCAACGACGCAGCAAGCAGCGTCGACCAGCGGCCTACCTCAGCGCGGTGGCGCAGGGCGCGTTGTCCAGCGAGCGGTCGGTGGGTGATCACGAATTACCGGTGGAATTCATGCTGAACGCCCTGCGCCTGTCGGTGGGCGTGCCGACCGATCTGTTCGCGCAGCGCACCGGACTCGGGGAGGACGCACTGGCCGCCCCACTGGGCCAGGCGCGACGCCGGGGGCTGATGGTCGACGACCCGAACAGGCTTGAGGCGACGCCACGCGGCCGGCGTTATCTCAACGACCTGTTGGCGCTGTTCGAACCCGAGGCGGAGCAGACGGGATGAGCGCGATTGATTATCAGCGGGTGCAGTGCCCCTACTGTGGCGAAGCTATCGCGCTGCAGGTCGACGATTCGGCCGGCGAGCAGGACTATGTCGAGGACTGCAGCGTATGCTGTCGCCCGATCGAGGTCAGACTGTGCTGGGACGGCGATTGCTGGCGGCTGGAGGTGCGCCGCGATGATGAATAAGGATGTGCCGATCGCCTGCAGGCGGTCTTCGACAGTGAGCAGTCCCTGATCTGGCGTCAAATTGCCGTCGATCGCCGTTGACTCATGTAACGCGTTGAAATACATAAATATTGCTGGGGAATCGGCATCCCCTTGGGCACACTTTAATTCGCCAAGACAGGCGCTCGAACGGTGTGATAGCTTGCTACAGAACTCGGCGAAAAACGCGGGTCTAGCGGCCGAGGGGCAAGAAACTTTAGGGCGTCTGCGATGGCCAATCACAACACTGCCAAGATGGATTTCGACGCCTGGTCCGCGATGGCGCGCAACGACCCGGCGGCGTTCGAATCCCTGCGTCTTGCCGCCATCGAGGCGGCGATCGCCAGCGCGCCCGTGGCCAAACGCGAACGCCTGCGTCGACTGCAGTGGCGCATAGATCAGGAACGTCGCCTTGCGCGTACGCCGATGGGCGCGTGTCTGCGTATTTCTCGCATGATGTGGCGACGGGTGCTCGGGCCGGGCGGCCTCAATGACCGGGTCGACGACTTGCGGCGCGTTGTCCATGGCCGACAGCGAGCGGCAGCGCCAGACAGGGTGCCCAGCGGCCGGGTGCTGGTCTTCGCTCGCCCCCGCGACTGACCGCGCTCGCTTGCAATTTTCGCGTCGATATCGTAGTTTACGCGGCCTTTCGCGCAACGTGCGATGGCAAATCCCGAGATTGTTTGCGGCCCTCTTACTAACCGCCAGGGGGCGTGGAGTGGTAATCAAATGAAAGCCGACATTCACCCAGACTTCACCGAAATCAAAGTCGTCTGCAGCTGCGGCAACAGCTTCAGCACACGTTCGACCATGGGCGGCGATACCCTGCAGGTCGAAGTCTGTTCTGCCTGTCACCCTTTCTACACGGGCCAGCAAAAACTGATGGATACCGCGGGCCGAGTCGATCAGTTCCGCAAGCGGTTTCGCCGCTGAGTCGAATCGGCCTGGCCACCTAGCGCAAGGCGCCTCCGCGGCGCCTTTTCTTATTGCCACACCGTGCTCTCGCCCCTGCCACTGGAGCCGAACATGAGCGATCAGCCCCATCACGAAGACGCTGATTTTGAGATAAACCTGGCGGCGCTCGATTATCACGCCAACCCGAGACCGGGCAAGATCAGCGTCGAGTTGTCCAAGTCGACTCGCAGCCAGCGGGATCTCGCGCTTGCCTACACCCCGGGCGTCGCCGAGCCGGTCCGCAAGATCGCCAAAGACCCGCAAGACGCCTACAAATACACCGCCAAAGGCAACCTGGTTGCGGTGATCACCGACGGTACCGCTGTTCTCGGCCTGGGCGATGTCGGCCCGCTGCCCAGCAAGCCGGTAATGGAGGGCAAAGCAGTACTCTTCAAGCACTTTGCAGGCATTGATGTCTTCGACATCGAGGTGCATGCCAAGCGCCCGCAGGAATTCATCGAGACGGTGATCCGTATTGCGCCGACCTTCGGTGGTATCAATCTCGAGGACATCGCCGCACCGCACTGCTTCGAGATCGAGCAGGCGTTGATCGATCAGCTCGACATCCCGGTCTTTCACGACGACCAGCACGGCACCGCCATCATTATCGCGGCAGGGTTGCTTAACGCCCTCGAACTGCAGGACAAGCGCCTCGAGACCGCGAAGATAGCGGTCCTCGGTGCCGGTGCAGCCGGAATTGCGGCGGTGCGGCTGCTGATCGCGATGGGCGCGCAGCGCGACAATTTTCTGGTCGTCGACCGCAAAGGCGTGATTGAGCTCGGTCGCAAGGACCTCAACCCCTACAAATTCGGTGTGGCAGTATCCACCGAGGCGCGGACCCTCGCGCAGGCGATGCGCGGCGCCGATGCGTTCATCGGCGTATCCGGCCCGGATCTCGTCAGCCCGGAGATGTTGGCCTCGATGGCCGATCGGCCCGTAGTTTTTGCGATGTCGAACCCGATACCCGAGATACGCCCCGAGGTGGCGCAGCGGGTGCGTAGCGATTTGATCATGGCGACGGGCCGTTCGGATTACCCGAACCAGGTCAACAACGTGCTGGGCTTTCCGTTCATTTTCCGCGGCGCCCTGGATGTCCGTGCCAGCCGTATCAACGAAGACATGCAGATTGCCGCGGTGCATGCGCTGAAAGACCTCACGCACGAGCCGGTGCCACAGGAGGTACTCGATGCCTATGGGCTCGAATCACTCGTCTTCGGGCCCGACTACATCCTTCCCAAACCGCTGGACGCGCGTCTCAGAGACGTGATCCCTCCGGCGGTGGCTCGGGCCGCGCTAGACAGCGGCGTCGCGCGTGCCGGCTGGCCTGCGCATTACCCGGATCGCTAAACGCCCGGGCCCGCGATCGACGCTTCTGCGCTTTTGGGGCTTCGTTGTCCGCTGGTCGGGCGTCGGCTTCGCCGCCCCGCAGGCTTTATGCCATTGGCCGGTTTTCTTCGTCTATGCTCCAAGGGTGGTGATTCTCCCGCACCACGACGGCGTAGATAGGAGAACAACGATGCAGAAGGTAGCGATCATCGGCGCCGGTCGGGTTGGCGAGACGACTGCGCAGATCCTTGCGATACAGGAGATCTGCCGCGAGGTGGTGCTGATCGATATCCGCGAGGATGTACCCCAGGGCGTCGCCTTGGATATCTTCCAGACCGCCCCGTTTTTCGGGTCCGACACGCGCGTCACCGGGAGCAATGACCCGGCGGCGATGCAGGGTGCCGACATTATCGTGGTGACCGCGGGCGTGCCGCGCAAGCCGGGGATGTCGCGCTCCGACGTATTGCAGACCAACCTGGATGTCATCGATGGGATTGTCGCCGACATCGTCAAATATGCGCCGGCCGCCATTGTGATCATGGTGACCAATCCGGTCGATGTGTTGACCTATCGCGTCTGGCAGCTCACCGGTTGGCGGCGCGAGCGGGTACTCGGCCAGGCGGGCGTGCTGGACGCGTCGCGCATGGCCGCCTTTATTGCGATGGAGACCGGTTTCTCGATACGTGACATCACCACCTTCGTACTCGGTGGGCATGGCGACGCCATGGTGCCGGTGTCTCGTTTTTGTACCGTCAACGGTATCCCGGTGTCTCAGTTCATTGAGCCTGGGCGGCTTGGAGAAATCGAGCAGCGAACGCGCGGTGGCGGGGCAGAGATCTTGGCGCTGCGCAAGAATTCGAGCGCCTACGACGCACCGGGGGCCTCGGTGGCCGCGATGATCGATGCGATTAGCCACCATAGAAACCGTCTGCTTCCTTGTGTTGCCATCCTCGAAGGGGAGTATGGCGAGACCGACATCGCCATGGGCGTGCCCTGTGTGCTCAGCCACCAGGGGCTGCAGCGGGTGATCGACCTCGGATTAAACGAGGCCGAGGTGAAAATGTTTAAAGAATCCGCGGCCGGCGTGCGCGCCGATATCGCGCTGATGCCGGCCCCAGGCTAGACAGCCCGCTTCTCCCGCCAACTTTCTACTGCGGACGTCGTTATGCCGGCTGTAAAGGGGTGAGCTCGTTACAGCCGGTTTGACGTAGTGTCAGCCACGCCGGCACCGCGTTTTACTGCGTGCACCCTGTCGCAGCGGCATCTCGCCGCCCTCGCAACGAAACTCGGTGAGAGAAGCAGGCTGGGCTTCGCGCCCTGGGGAATACCCTCAGCTGCATTAAAAAATGCTGCCCCCAGGCGGCGAAAATTCCAATGGTCGGACGCAATTGTTGTTGTGTTAGGCTCTTTTCGCACCGGAGTAGAGGAAGCGCATTATGAGCGACAAAAAGGCCACTCTGACGTTCAGCGATACCGGCAAGTCAGTCGATCTCGATATCCTCTCTGGAACGGAGGGGCCGGACACGGTGGACATCACCAGCCTGTATGGCCAGGCCAAGGTGTTCACTTACGACCCCGGGTTCGTCTCTACGGCGAGCTGTGACAGCGCCATCACCTATATCGACGGGAACGCGGGTGTGTTGCGTTATCGCGGTTACCCGATCGAACAACTCGCTGCGAAGTCGACGTTCATCGAGGTTGCGTACCTGCTTGTATATGGTGAGCTGCCGACGGCCGTGCAGCTCGCGGACTTCAAAGAAATCATCACTAACCATACGATGATCAATGATTCGCTGTTGCGATTCTTCCAGGGTTTTCACAACAACGCCCACCCGATGGCGATGATGGTCGGTGTGGTTGGCTCGCTGTCGGCCTTTTATCATGACTCCATAGACATCAGCGACCCCCGTCACCGCGAGATCAGCGCACATCGCCTGATTGCCAAGATCCCCACCATTGCGGCGGCCTGCTACAAACACAATGTCGGTGAGCCGGTCATCTACCCCAAGAACTCGCTGAACTACACCGGCAATCTCCTGCGCATGATGTTCGCTACGCCGTGTGAGGAATACGAGGTGGATCCGCTCGCCGAACGCGCGATGGATCTGTTGTTCATCCTGCACGCGGACCACGAGCAAAACGCGTCTACCTCGACCGTCCGCCTGGCCGGCAGCTCCGGTGCCAACCCGTTCGCCTGTATTGCTGCGGGTACGGCCTCACTGTGGGGGCCGGCTCACGGTGGCGCCAACGAAGCGGTGCTCGATATGCTTGAGCAGATCGGTGGCGTCAAGAACATCGATACCTACCTTGCCAAGGCAAAAGACAAATATGATCCCTTCAGGCTCATGGGCTTCGGCCACCGCGTGTATAAGAACTACGATCCGCGTGCCAAGATTATCCGTGAGGTCTGCTACCAGGTGCTGGAGAAGCTGGCCGACAGCAACAACCCCCTTTTCGAGCTGGCGATGCGCCTGGAGGAAATTGCCTCCAAGGACGAGTATTTCCTCGAGAAGAAGCTTTACCCCAACGTGGATTTCTATTCGGGAATCATCTATCGCGCGCTGGGTATCCCAGACAGCATGTTTACGGTGATGTTTGCGATTGCGCGCACCGCGGGCTGGGTGAGTCACTGGATGGAGATGCTCGATGATCCCCGCCACCGCATCGGCCGGCCCCGCCAGCTCTACCAGGGTGCAGGCAAACGGGATTACGTGCCGCTCGACGCCCGCTGATCAGGCGATCTCGGCGTCGATCAGTGTGCGGAGTTCATCGATACTCCGCATGTCTAGCGTCCCGCTGCTGACCGGGTCGCGCGGCGGGTCGCTGGCGCTTTGATCGGACAGGATTATCAACTCGATCGAGGTCTCGCCAGCAAGAAATCGCAGCGTCGGCCGGGCCAGGCGGCGTCCGGCCGAATAGTGCAGCAGGGTGTCACCCGCTTGCCAGGGGATATGGCGGTCGTTCAGATGCCAGATGACCGGTTCGGGAGAGTCGGCGAAAACCAGCAGCTGGATTCGATCCAGCGGGCCATCGCCCCGAACCAGACTGCCCAGGAGTCTCGGTTTGAAGCTGGCAAGCGTCTGCATTATCTGCAGTGCGAGCCGGCGTTGTTGCTGCAGCAGCTCGGACTGCTCCGGGCGGAATAGCGCTCGGTATTCGCGAATCGCCGACCAGATCGCCTCCCGCCGTGGGCACGTCTGCTGCAGGTTCACCGCCTGGACGCGAGCCGCACGCTTCAGGGCCGACGGCAGGTCGTAACCCTCATCGACGATAAGCCTTGCGGTGTCCGTCAGCAACGCACGCTGGTCTGCCGGGGGGCGCGGCCTTTTCAGAACGGGTCCTGGGTCGGCGGTGGCCTGACGGCCGGCCGCTTCACGCCACTGTCGCTGCCTGCCGTTCCGAGGTTCGCTCCTGGGGCATGTTCCGCACGGAAGACCTCGAAGATGGCGTCCTCGGTCGCGGCATCTGCGAGCACGCCGGTGTGTGGGTCGATTCGCAGCATGACGACATCTTCGGGCATCTCGGGCTCCTCGTCGGGTACGTCTTTGAGGGCCTCACGCATGAACTCCATCCATGCGGGCAGCGCCGCGCGGCCACCCACTTCGCCGCGCCCCAGTTTGCCGTTGTCGTCGAAGCCGACCCAGGTGTTGGCGACCAGGTGTTGATTGAAGCCGTTGAACCAGGCATCGCGCTGGTCGTTGGTCGTTCCGGTCTTGCCGGCGAGGTCCTGGCGTCCGAGTTCGCGCGCCTTGGTGGCGGTGCCACTGCGAATGACATCCTGCATCATGGAGTACATCAGGTAGCGGTTGCGCTCATCCAGTACACGTTGCGCTGGCGTGCCTTGCTGTGCTGCGCCGGCGGCAGTGGCGCCACAGTCTTTGCAGACTCGGCTGGGGGCCGCCTGGTCGATCACGCCTTTTCCGTCTTGCTCGATTCTTTCGACGAAATAGGGCTCGATGCGATAACCGCCATTTGCCAGGACGGCATAGGCGCCGGCCATCTGGAGCAGCGTGACATCGGCGCTACCCAGCGCCAGTGACAGATTCTTCGGCAACTCATCGGGATCAAAGCCGAATTTTGCAATGTGCCGCAGAGCCGCCTCTACGCCCATGCTGCGTAAAAGGCGAATGGACACCAGATTGCGCGATTTGGTCAAGGCGTAGCGCAGTCGCGTCGGCCCGAAGAACTTGCCTGAGTAGTTTTCCGGTCGCCAGGCCCCCTCCAGGCTCGGGTCATCGAAGACTACCGGAGCGTCATTGATCAGGCTGGCGGGTGTGAAGCCGTTGTCCAGCGCCGCGGAATAGATAAAGGCCTTGAAGCCGGAGCCAGGCTGACGTTTGGCCTGGGTTACCCGGTTGAATTTGCTGTAATAGAAGTCGTAACCGCCAACCAGCGCGCGCACCGCCCCATCGAGCGGGTCGAGTGCCACCAGACCCCCGGCGGCCCGCGGGATCTGAGCCAGACGCCAGGCCGTCTCCTGGTCCTTGGCCACGCGCCTGACCCGGATCAGATCGCCAGGCTTTAGGACATCGGCCACCTGTTTCGGTTTCGGCCCACGGCGGTCGGTGTCGATAAAGGGCCGTGCCCATTCAATCTCTTCCCAGCCGAGTGTCCCCCGTTTGCCATCGCCAAGATACAGGCTCGCTGACTGGTCAGCGATTGCGGTGACGATCGCTGGCCTGAGCTCACCGACAGTCGGTCGATCGGCCAGCACTGCATCCAGCCCCGCCTCGTCTGGGGGCATGGGGTCGAGCCTATCCTCCGGGCCATAATAACCGTGGCGTTCGGTGTAGGCATCCAGCGCATTGCGCACCGCGCGGTTGGCTGCGGTCTGCTCATTATCCCTGACGGTCGTGAAGGCCGAGTAGCCACCGGTATAGGCCTCTTCGCCGAAGCGCCCGACCATGTCCGCGCGCACCATCTCGGCGACAAAGGGGGCCTCGACCTCGATCGGTGGCGCGTAGCGGCTAGCGGTGACGGGTTGAGCGATCGCGGTGTCGTAGGTCTGCCGATCGATGAAGTCCAGCTCGAGCATTCTTCCGAGGACGTAATTGCGCCGTTCGATGGCCCGGGGGGGGTTGGCCAAGGGATTGAAGGTCGACGGTGCCTTGGGCAGTCCGGCAATCATCGCAGTCTGTGCGAGATCCAGCTCATCGACGGGCTTGCCGTAATAGACCTGTGCTGCGGCACCAACGCCATAGGCCCGCTGGCCCAGATAGATCTTGTTCAGGTAGAGCTCAAGGATCTCCGGTTTGCTGAGTTCTTCCTCGATTCGCAGGGCGAGCAAGATCTCACTGAGCTTTCGCGTGTAGGTCTTCTGGCGGGTCAGGTAAAAGTTGCGGGCCACCTGCATGGTGATGGTGCTGCCGCCTTGCTTTTTCTTGCCGGTCAACGCCAATTGCAGGCCGGCGCGCAGCAGACCGCGGTAATCGACACCCGGATGGGCAAAGAAATTGGCGTCTTCAGCGGACAAGACCGCCTGCACCATCGTCCGCGGGATCTGTTCATAAGTTAGCGGGTTGCGCCGCTGTTCACCAAACTCGGCGATCAGTTTCCCTTCATGGCTGAAGACCTTCAGCGGTACCTGCAATCGGACTTCCCGCAGGTTGTCGATATTCGGTAGTTCAGGCTCGATGTAATAGTAGGCGACACCCAGCGCGATGGCGCCGCCCAAGGCACCCAAAAAGCCGGTAAGTACCAGGAATTTAAAGATTTTTGCCAACCACTTCATGCGTTCGTTCACAAATTACAGAGTTTGGGAATCGCGCCGCTAATCCCTTCCAGACGGGTCGCTATACTAGCTCGAAACATCCTGCGATTGGGGCCGGTTGTATGCGTGGATGGCAGGCGGATCGACGTCGAGCCGCGCAGGTCTCGACGACCTAAGTTGCTCGTTCGAATGTCCGTCTCGCAACGCGGTAGCGACGTATCCGGCACCGGCTGGAATTTATTTCCTTCAAAAAAATCTGCAGAAGGTTTTATACTTGCGAGAGTTTGTTAAAGAAAATACTCGGAGATGCCGTTAACGCAACCGAGAACCCGGGTCGCAAAGCGCTCGGGAAGCACACCTAGGGAAGCTGGAAACAAATCATCATGGGCCTTTTTACCCGAAAGAAGGTACCGCTAATCGGGTTGGATATCAGCTCAACGGCGGTAAAGCTGCTCGAACTGAGTCAGCAAAGTGGCCGCGGGGGCGTGCGCTATCGCGTAGAGAGCTACGCGGTAGAGCCCCTGCCCTCGACGGCAGTGGTGGAGAAAAACATCGCGGATGTCGAGGCCGTCGGCAAGGCGGTCCGCAACGTCGTCCGAAAAGCGGGGACGCGCAACAAGCGCGCGGCCGTCGCGGTCTCGGGATCTGCGGTCATCACCAAGGTAATTTCGATGCCGGCCGCGCTCTCCGAGACGGAGATGGAGAGCCAGATCCAACTCGAGGCGGATCAATACATCCCCTACCCGCTGGAAGAGGTGAACATCGACTTCCAGGTCCTGGGGTCGTCGGAGAAGACCCCGGAGTTGGTGGATGTCCTGCTCGCCGCATCGCGCAGCGAAAACGTCGACGACCGGGTTGCGGCGCTCGAACTGGCTGGGCTCACAGCCGACATCGTCGACGTCGAGGCCTACGCGATGGAAAATGCCTGCACCCAGCTGATCGATCAGTGGCCGAATGCCGGCGACGACCAAACCATCGCCGTGGCGGATATCGGGGCGACGACCACGACGCTGAATGTCTTGCACGATAATCATATTGTCTACACGCGTGAGCAGAACTTCGGCGGTCGGCAACTGACCGAAGAGATCCAGCGTCGCTACGGTCTGTCGGTGGAAGAGGCCGGCATGGCCAAGCGTCAAGGCGGTCTCCCCGACAACTATATCCCCGAGGTCCTGGAGCCGTTCAAAGAGGCAATGGCTCAGCAGGTCAACCGTTCCATCCAGTTCTTCTTTTCAGCCAGCGCGTTCAACAGCGTGGACCTGGTGGTGTTGGCCGGTGGCAGTTCTTCGGTACCTGGAATCGACGACCTCATTCAGGAGAGGCTGGGGGTTGAGGCCTTGATCGCCAACCCGTTTGCGAACATGGCGGTCTCTTCAAGAGTAAAGCCCCAGGTTCTCAGCAACGATGCGCCGGCACTGATGATTGCCTGTGGCCTGGCACTGAGGAGCTTCGACTGATATGGCGCATATAAACCTACTTCCGTGGCGCGAGAAGCAGCGCAAGCAACGGCTTCTCGAGTTCGGCCTCACAGTTCTGGGAGCCCTGGTTCTGACCCTGCTGGGCATGGGTTACTGGCACTTCTACAACCAGGAGCTGATCGACCATCAGCGTGATCGAAACAAGTTCCTGGAGCGTGAGATCAAACAGGTCGATAAGCAGATCGCAGAGATTCGCGAACTGGATCGCACCCGCAACCAGCTGATCGCACGCATGAAAGTCATCCAGGACCTGCAGGTCAGCAGACCTCAGATTGTCCACCTGTTCGACGAGCTGGTGACGGTGGTGCCGGATGGCGCTTACCTGACGAAAGCGGTACAGCGGGGACGCAACCTGGTGTTAGACGGGCGTGCCCAATCGAATGCGCGCGTCTCTACCTACATGCGCAATATCGAGACCAGCCCGTGGCTTGCCACTCCGAAACTGCGAATCATCGAAAATAAGGATGACGATCGCAGCAATGCAGAGGGCAACACGTTCCAGCTCGACCTGAAGCAGGTTGTGCCTAAGGAGGGGGCGGCACAATGAACATGCAGGAACTCAACGAACTTGACTTCAGCAATATCGGCGACTGGCCTGCGGCCATCAAGGTGATTCTGATAGTCATTCTGTGCGGAGGAGTGATCGCCGCATGGTACTACCTCGATACCGAAGACCAGTACAAGGAACTCGCGCGCGTCGAGGCGACCGAGAAGGACCTGCGGCAGGAGTTCGAAACCAAACAGGCCAAGGCCGTCAATCTTGACGCCCTGCGGGCGCAGCTGGCCGAGATGGAGGAGTCTTTCGGCGCCATGCTGCGGCAGTTGCCGAACCGCACGGAGGTCGCAGATCTGCTGGTCGATGTGTCGCAGACGGGATTGGCGGCAGGTCTGGAGTTCGAGCTTTTCCAGCCGCAGGCCGAAGTCCCCAAGGATTTCTATGCGGAGCTGCCGATCAAGATTCGCGTCGTCGGCACCTATCATGAATTCGGTGAGTTTGTCAGCGGATTGGCAGCGCTGCCGCGGATTGTGACGGTCCACGATGTGCAGATCTCGCCGCGACAGAAAAAACCGGGCGAGCTGGTACTCGAGGCAATGGCTCGCACCTATCGTTATCTTGATGAGGCGGGTGGTTGATGATGAAGAAGTTCATCCCTCTGGTAGTGCCTCTGTTGTTGGCCGGTTGTGCGAGCCAGGACATGTCGGGTCTGCAGGACTACGTGAACGAAGTCAAGAGCAGGCCGGCCTCCGGGATCGAGCCTATCCCAGAAGTGAAGCAAGTGGTCGGTTTCGTCTATATGCCGAAGAATCGACGCGACCCCTTCACGAGGCAGGAAGACGATGCCGCCGTCACAGAGACGATTTTGGATAATGGCGTGCGTCCCGACCCGAACAGACGCAAGGAAGAACTCGAATCTTACTCGCTCGATACACTGCGTATGGTCGGCACCTTGGAGCAGGAAGAAGATCGCTGGGGATTGGTAAAGACCTCTGACGGCACCATTCACCGCGTGGCGCCAGGGAATTATTTGGGTCAGAATGATGGCCGAATCACGCGTGTCAGTGAAGACAAAATAGAGCTCATAGAACTCGTCCCCACAGGATCGGGTTTCCTTGAAAAAGAAGCGGCCATTGCGTTGGGCGACGAATAGGAGAAGTCACGATGTTGATCGAGTTGAAGGCGCGCAAGACTGCACTGCTTGGGATGGTGCTGCTATGGGCCCTGACGTCCAATGTGCTGGCCAACCAGCTGCAAGACATCAGTTTTTCAGCCTTGCCCGGCAACCGGGTCGAGATCGTGCTTACGACCAGCGAGCCCGTCGGGGATCCAGATTCGTTCACGACAGACAACCCGGCACGCATCGCGATAGACCTGGTGAATACGACCAGCGCCTTGTCGACGAAGGTGACACCGGTGGCAATCGGTATGGCACGCAGTGTGACGGCTATCGAGGCCGGGGATAGGACCAGGGTGGTAATCAACCTGCTAGAGCAGGTGCCGCATGAGATCCGCACCGAGGGTAATCAGGTGTTCGTCAGCGTCGGTTCGGGCAGTGGGGCCGGGACTATGTCGGCAACGGGCGCTCCCCGACCAGGCTTGGCCACTGATCGCTCCGTACAGGGACGGCAGGGACTGGCACTGGAGAACATCGATTTTCGGCGCGGGACGCAAGGCGAAGGCCGCGTCGAAATCCAGCTCTCCGATCCCTCGATTGTGGTCGATATGCGTCAGCAGGGCGATCGGATCCTGCTCGACTTCATGGACACAGGGATCCCGGCACAGCTGGCACGGACCCTGGACGTAACAGACTTCGCCACCCCGGTAACGAACATCGAGACCCGCCCCGACGGTCGCAATGTGCGCATGACGATCGCCACCTCGGGTGAATTCGAACACATCTCTTATCAGGCGGACGACCTCTACACCGTTGAGTTTCGTGCCCTGACGCGCCAGGAAAAAGAGGCGCGCCTCAAAGAACAGCAGGTGTATGAAGGAGATCGCCTGTCGCTCAACTTCCAGGATATCGAGGTGCGTGCGGTACTCCAGCTGTTGGCCGATTTCACCGGACTCAACATGGTGGTGAGCGATACCGTGAGCGGTCGAATCACCCTGCGCCTGAAGAATGTCCCCTGGGACCAGGCAATGGACATTATCCTCAAGACCAAGGGGCTGTCGATGCGGCGCAACGATAACGTCGTTCTGGTCGCCCCGACAGAGGAGATCGCGGCACGCGAGAAACTCGAACTGGAGTCGCAGCAGCAGATCGCAGAGCTGGCGCCGCTGCGTTCAGAGCTCATCCAGGTCAACTATGCCAAGGCCGCGGATCTCGCCGCACTCTTGAAGTCCGCCGAGAACAAGCTGATCTCCGAGCGCGGCAGCGTATCCATCGATGAACGCACCAACACGCTGTTGGTGCAGGATACCGCCGTCAAGCTCAGCGAGGTACGGGCCCTGGTCGGTGAACTGGATGTCCCGGTGCGCCAGGTCATGATCGAATCGCGCATCGTCATTGCCAACAACGACTTCGCCCGCGATCTCGGTGTGAAACTGGGCTTTGGTGCGGCCGGCAGCCCCAGCGATTGGCGGTACAAAGTCGGCGGTGGTCTGCCGGGCGATATCGCCAGCCCCGAGGTGCCCAGCACCAGTATCGAGATACCTGCGGGTTCGGGCAACCAGGGCCTGCTGGTGAACCTGCCGCAGACGCTCGCGGCCGGCAGTGGCGGTGCCATCAACTTCCTGGTCGCGAAGATGGGGGATTTTCTGCTGCGTCTGGAGCTCACTGCGATGCAACAGGAGGGCAAGGGTGAGATCGTCTCCAGCCCCCGTGTGATCACTTCAGACCAGAACACAGCCACCATCAAACAGGGTGTCGAGATCCCATACCAGGAGGCGACCTCCAGTGGTGCGACCTCGGTGTCGTTCAAAGAGGCGGTATTGCAGCTCGAGGTAACGCCGAGCATCACGCCCGACGACCGCGTGATCATGGATCTGAAGGTCAATAAAGACAACCCGGACTTCACCCGCGCCGTGCTCGGGGTGCCGCCAGTCGATACCCGCGAGGTGGAGACCACGGTATTGGTCGACAACGGCGAGACCGTGGTCTTGGGTGGCGTTTTCGAGCGGACCAAATCGAAGAACAAGAACAGCGTTCCGTTCTTCGGGGACCTGCCCTACCTCGGGTTCTTGTTCAAGCAGGAACAGATTCAGGACGAAAACAGCGAGCTGCTGATCTTCGTTACGCCGAAGATCCTCAAGGATACGTTGACGCTTCGCTAGCCCGCGAGGGCCGAGGCGCGAGCGACATCCTTCTCCCGCCGCCTCGTCCCTCGACTCCCCGCCTTTCGTCAGACGGTCGCGCTTGCCTTATCCTGAGCGGGGCCATTAACTTTGCGCCTTATGGCTAAACCCAACCGTATTTTTCTGATTGGTCCCATGGGCGCCGGCAAGACGACGATCGGCAAACAATTGGCCCAAGCCCTGGGCATGAGCTTCAACGACACCGATCTCGAGATCCAGCGTCGCACCGGCGTCGATATCCCGACCATCTTCGAGTACGAGGGCGAGGAGGGCTTTCGCCAGCGCGAGCAGCAGGTCATTGATGAGCTTACCCAGGTCGACAACCAAGTGCTGGCTACCGGCGGTGGCGCGGTGTTGCGGGCAGAAAACCGCCAGCATCTGTCGGCCCGCGGCATCGTGTTCCTTCTCGCATGCTCGGCACAGCAGCAATATGAGCGGACCTATCGCGACCGCAACCGGCCGTTGCTGCAGACCGACGATCCGTTGCAGCGCCTGAAGAACCTGATGGCGGTGCGCGAGCCGCTGTACCTGAGTACCGCAGACTACACGGTGAGTACCGAGGGCCGCAGCGCCGCATCGGTCGCCAACGAGATCCTCGGCATCATCCGCAGCTGACCCTGTCTGCCGCGTAGGTGTAAGATTTCCACCATCCATTGCTTGAATCTTCAGGACATCGGCAGTCATGGCATCCGCAATGCGCAAGCTGACGGTTGAACTCGGCGCTCGCGCCTACCCGATCTTCATCGGTACCGGTCTCATTGGGAATCCGGCGCTCTACGGTCCCTATATCCGTGGCCGGCAGGTGATGATCGTCACCAATGAGACGGTTGGGCCTCTGTACCTCGAGCGCGTCGAGGCCGCCCTGTCGGACTACCGGATTGGCCGCGTGGTACTGCCAGACGGCGAGCAGTACAAGACGCTCGCCGTCCTCGACCAGATCTTCACGGCGTTGCTCGAGCAGCGCTTCGATCGGCGCTGCACGCTGCTGGCCCTCGGCGGCGGTGTCGTCGGGGACATGGCCGGTTTCGCCGCGGCCAGCTATCAGCGGGGCGTGGATTTTATCCAGGTTCCGACAACGCTGCTGGCCCAGGTCGACTCTTCGGTGGGCGGCAAGACCGGCGTCAATCATCCATTGGGCAAGAACATGATCGGCGCCTTTCATCAGCCCCGGTGCGTCATCGCCGATACCGCGACGCTCGACACCCTCCCCGATCGCGAGCTGTCTGCGGGGCTGGCCGAGGTCATCAAGTACGGTCTCATCAACGACCCGGTATTCTTCGCCTGGCTGGAGCAGAACATGGCGGCACTGAAGGCGCGTGACACCAGTGCGCTTGCCTATGCCATCGAGCGCTCATGCAGCGACAAGGCCGCCGCGGTGGCCGCAGACGAGCGGGAGGCCGGGCAGCGCGCGTTGCTGAACCTGGGCCATACCTTTGCGCACGCCATCGAGACCGGCATGGGCTACGGTACCTGGCTGCATGGCGAGGCGGTCGGCGCCGGGATGTGCATGGCGGCCGCGATGTCGGCCCGTCTCGGTTGGCTGTCAGACGCGCAGGTGAAAAGGACCGAAGCGCTGATCGCGGCCGCGGGTCTGCCGGTGCGGCCGCCGCGCGAAGTCTCTGCACAACGCCTGCTCGAGCTGATCGCGGTCGACAAAAAGGTCATGGATGGCCGGCTTCGGCTGGTACTCCTGCAGGACATCGGACAGGCGATTGTCAGCGCGAATTTTGACCCCAACACCCTGAAGCAGACCCTGCATGCCGCCTGAGAACAGCGCCAACGCCAGTTATTTCGACACACCGGCGCGTGCGGAACGGCTGCAGCTGCTGCAGCACCTGCTCCGCAATGTGGGCGAGGTGATCTATCTGCGTGCCCCGGCCGGCGCCGGCAAGACATTGTTCGCGCATCGCCTGCTGGAGACGCTGCGCGAGGAAATGGCGGTCGTCTGGGTGCGCGCGGGTGTGGACCGCGATCTTGCGGCGATCGCGATCGATCAGCTGGGCCTCGCGTCAGGCGCACACATGCAATGGCCCGACGATGTCCTGGTTGCGCTCGGCGACCAGGATCTGCTGCTGGTCGTCGACGATGTCGAGCTGCTCGACCTTGAGGCCGTTTACGGCCTTGTCAGCCTGCATGCCCAGGGCGGCCGCCTGCTGCTGATCGGCAATGGTGGCCTGGCCAAGGCAAAAGGTGTCTGGGACGTGCAGTTTGTCGACCTGCCGCCTTTCGATCGTGAGCAGACGGCCGCGTTTCTGCGCGGTCGCACGGCGGCGCAGGCTGAGGAGGTCACGGATGCGATGGTTGCGGCACTGCATAACACCTCGCAAGGGCTGCCCGGTCCGCTGCTCAAGGGCCTGACGGAGATCCTGGATGTGGCACGCCGGCGGCGTGCCAGCGCGGGCGCGAGGCCCTCGCCGGGCGTCCGGCAGCGGGCCAGGCGGCTCCTCGGACGGCCATTCTGGCCATGGGTTGCCGGCGCTGCGGTAGCGGTCGTTCTCGGGGTCGTTCTCGTCTTTCAGGATGACATCAACGGCCTGCTCGAGGAGGAGGTGGCGAGCGATGGGCAGCCTGCCCCGACGCCTGTACCCAACGCGGTTTCACCGCTCGCCGTGGTCAGCGATGCGGCGGTGCGGACAGCGCCCCAGGAATCCCGTCAGGAACAGTCGACAGGGGCATCCGGGATTGGCGCACCAGGGTCGGCGGCTGCGCCCGGTGTGCGGCAGGCGCCCGGACAGAAGGTCGATGCGGCGGTCGCCTCGCTGATCCCGCCGATGCCCGATTTCGGCGAACCGGGCGATCGGCCGCGGACGGCCGCGGCCACACAGCAAGACGCGCTGGATGCAGTGATGCGCGATGCCCTCGCGGCAGCAGATGACGGCAGGCCATCCCCCGAGCCCGCACCGGCGACCGCTGCAACGGCGCCCGAGGTCGCGGCCAGTGGCGAGGTCAATGGCGCGGCCGCAACGATGGCCAGCCCAGAGACGCAGCGCACGTCGCCGGCGGAGCAATCCGCGGAACCTGCGGGTGAGACGAGGCCCGTCAGTCCGGCCGAGAATATCGTCGCCCAGGCCGAACAGCCGCCCGTGGCGGTGATGCCCGAAAAGGCCGCACCACCCAGCGCACCGGCGCCGGCCGCGACCCCTGCGCAGGCGCCAACCGGCGTCATTGGGATGCGCTGGCTGGCGTTGCGCGAACCGGGGCGTTACACCCTGCAGCTGGTCGGCGCCCGCGATCGCGCGGCGGTCGAACGCTATGCGCGTGACCGGGGGATTGCGTCACCGCATGCGATATTTGAGCGTGAACTCGACGGCAGACCCTGGTTTTCCCTGGTTGTCGGTGATTATCCGGATCGTGCCGCGGCGCTGGCCGCGCGCGCGCGACTGCCAGACGGCATCGACCGGGCCAAGGTCTGGGCACGCACCTTCGAGTCAATCCAAAAATCTCTTTAGTTCAATAGCTTAGGCGTCAGGTCCTGCCTGCCGGGCCACGTCCAGAGCAAAAGGGTGGTTCGAATATTCCGATTCCATTATTCTACTGTGTCCGGCGGGTGCCGCCCGGCTGCTAGTGATTGTTCACTAAGGTTTTCCGGCAGCAGCGGCAGGCCGGCGGGCGTCCGGCCAGGACGCCCTGGTTCGGGCAACAGCCCTGAGAAAGGCCCGCTGTTGCCATCATTCCGGCCGGTTTAGGGAACGCCTCTGGGCGCGCGCTGAATTGTGTCGAGGTCGGATCCGTCCGATCCGACGACCTGAACGAGGGGGTATGCGATGAGTCACGGTACCTTGCCGCCCAAGAGGGGGCTGTACGACCCGGCAAACGAGCATGACGCCTGTGGTGTCGGTTTTGTCGCGCATATCAAGGGCGAGCCGCGCCATTCGATCATCCGCCAGGGCCTGACCATTCTCGAGCGGCTGCACCACCGCGGCGCCGTCGGCGCCGATCCGCGCGCCGGAGACGGTGCCGGCCTGCTGCTGCAACTGCCGGATGCCTTTTTCCGCGCGGTGGTCGATTTCGACCTCCCCGATGCCGGGCAATATGCGGTAGGTATGCTGTTTCTGCCGCGCGCTGCCGCGGCCGGAGCGGCCGCCGAAAAAGTCGTGGAAGAGGTGGTCTTCGCCGAGGCTCAGCGGATCCTGGGCTGGCGTGACGTGCCCGTGGACAACAGCGGGCTGGGGTACAGCGTCTTGCCCACCGAGCCGGTGATTCGCCAGGTGTTTGTCGCCTGCGGCGACGACTGCGAAGACCAACAGGCCTTCGAACGCAAGCTGTTCGTGATTCGCAAGCAGATCGAGAACCGGATCCGAGAGACCGAGCTCGAGGGCAAACAGGCCTTCTATTTCACATCATTCTCGTCTCGCACCATTGTGTACAAAGGCATGTTGTTGGCCGGACAGGTCGGCGAGTACTACCGAGACCTGAACGACGAGCGCATGGCGTCGGCCCTTGCCCTGGTGCACCAGCGATTCTCGACCAACACCTTCCCAACCTGGGATCTGGCGCACCCTTTTCGGATGATCGCGCACAACGGTGAGATCAATACGCTGCGTGGCAACGTCAACTGGATGGCCGCGCGGCGCGAGTCCATGGCCTCGGACGTGCTGGGTGACGATCTGGCCAAGATCTGGCCTTTGATCCCCGAGGGGCAGTCGGACTCGGCCTGTTTCGACAATGCGTTGGAACTGCTGGTCGCCGGCGGTTACTCGCTGGCGCATGCAATGATGATGCTGATCCCCGAGGCCTGGGCCGGCAATCCGCTGATGGACAAGGATCGCCGCGCGTTCTACGAGTACCACGCCGGGTTGATGGAGCCCTGGGACGGTCCTGCCGCGGTGGCCTTCACCGATGGCCGGCAGATCGGCGCGACCCTCGACCGCAACGGCCTGCGCCCTGCCCGCTACCTGGTGACCGACGACGACCTGGTGGTCATGGGGTCGGAGATGGGCGTGCTGCAGATCCCCGAAGAGCGAATCATCAAGAAATGGCGATTGCAGCCGGGCAAGATGTTCCTGATCGATATGGAACAGGGCCGCATCATCGATGACGAAGAGGTCAAGGCAAGCCTGTCCGGGGCCCGGCCTTACCGGGAGTGGCTCGAGAAGACGCAGATCGATCTGCACGATCTGCCCGCGGTCGTCGGTGCGATGTCGCCGGATCCGGAGACCCTGCTCGATCGTCAGCAGGCGTTCGGTTACACCCAGGAGGACATCAAGTTTCTGCTGACGCCGATGGTCCTGACCGGTCAGGAGGCAATAGGCTCCATGGGTGCCGATAATCCGCCGGCGGTGCTGTCGAGCAAGCCGAAGCACCTGTCGAACTACTTCAAGCAGTTGTTTGCCCAGGTGACCAATCCGCCGATCGATCCGATCCGTGAAGAGATCGTCATGTCGCTGGTCTCGCTGATCGGTCCCAATCCAAACCTGTTGGGCCTGAACTCGGGCGGCGAGGATATGCGCCTCGAGGTCAGCCAGCCGGTGCTCACTAATGAAGACCTGGAACGCATCCGCAACATCGAGGACAACACCAAGAGCGCCTTCCGCACCAAGACGCTACGTATCACCTACCCTGCGGTCGAGGGTGGGGAAGGCATGGCCGCGGCGCTGGAGAGCCTGTGCCATGGCGCGGAGCAGGCGGTGCGAGACGGCCACAATATCCTGATCCTGTCGGACCGCCCGGTCGATGCGGACAATATCGCCATCCCGGCGCTGCTGGCGATCTCTGCGGTACACCACCACCTGATCCGGCATGGACTGCGCACGGATTCCGGCCTGGTGGTCGAGACCGGTGCGGCGATTGAGGTGCACCATTTCGCGACCCTCGCGGGCTATGGCGCGGAGGCGATCAACCCCTATCTGGCCTTCGATACCATCCAGGCGCTTCTGCCGACGCTGCACGATGCGCCGACACTGGAGGAGGCGCGTAATCGCTATGTGAAAGCCGTCGGCAAGGGTCTGTTCAAGGTGATGTCCAAGATGGGCATATCGACCTACCAGTCGTATTGCGGTGCCCAGATCTTCGACGCCGTTGGTCTGTCGAGCGCTTTCGTCGATGAATATTTCACCGGCACCTCGACCACGATCGAGGGCATCGGTCTGGCCGAGGTCGCAGCCCAGGCGGTGCTCTGGCATCGCGACGCGTTCGGCGGCGCCCAGATCTACCGCAAGCATCTCGACGTGGGGGGTGATTATGCCTTCCGTCTGCGCGGTGAGACCCATGTGTGGACGCCGGACACAGTGGCGAAGCTGCAACACGCAGTGCGCGGCAACGATTCAAAGACCTATGCCGAATACTCTCGCGTGATCAATGAGCAAAACGAGACCCTGCTGACGCTGCGCGGCCTGTTCGAGTTCAACTTCGTCGACGAGCCGGTTCCACTGGACGAGGTCGAGCCCGCGCAAGAGATCGTCAAACGCTTCGCCACCGGTGCGATGTCGTTCGGCTCCATCTCCCACGAGGCGCACTCGACGCTGGCCAGGGCGATGAACGCCATCGGCGGCAAGTCCAACACCGGCGAGGGCGGCGAATTACCGGAGCGCTTCAAGCCGTTGCCCGACGGCTCCAGGAACCCCGAGCGGTCGGCGATCAAACAGGTGGCCTCCGGGCGCTTCGGCGTCACCAACGAATACCTGGTCAACGCCGATGACATCCAGATCAAGATGGCGCAGGGCGCCAAGCCCGGCGAAGGCGGTCAGCTGCCGGGCCACAAGGTCAACCAGCAGATCGCACGCGTTCGCCACTCTACCCCGGGCGTCGGCCTGATCTCGCCGCCGCCGCACCACGACATCTATTCGATCGAGGATCTCGCGCAGCTTATTCATGACCTCAAGAACGTGAACCCGAAGGCCCGCATCTCGGTCAAACTGGTCTCTGAGGTGGGCGTCGGCACGGTTGCCGCCGGGGTCTCCAAGGCACACGCAGACCATGTGACTATCGCCGGCTACGACGGTGGCACGGGCGCGTCGCCACTGACCTCGATCAAGCACGCCGGCTCGCCGTGGGAGATCGGCCTGGCCGAGACACATCAAACGCTGGTACTGAATCGTCTGCGCAGCCGTATCGCGGTGCAGGCGGATGGCGGTATGCGCACCGGGCGCGACGTCGCGGTGGCCGCGCTGTTGGGGGCCGATGAGATCGGTTTCTCGACCGCGCCGTTGATCTCCCAGGGCTGCATCATGATGCGCAAATGCCACTTGAATACCTGTCCGGTGGGCGTCGCTACCCAGGACCCTGAGCTGCGCAAACGTTTCAGCGGCAAGCCCGAGCACGTGATCAACTACTTCTTCTTCGTCGCCGAAGAGGTACGCCAGCTGATGTCCAAGTTGGGCTTTCGCACCTTCAACGACATGATTGGGCAGATGGATCGGCTGGATATGCGCAAGGCCATCAATCACTGGAAGGCACACGGCCTGGATTACAGTCGCCTGTTGGCCAAGCCGGTGGCAGCCGAGGGCGATACGCTTTACTGCTCCGAGACACAGGACCACGCTATCGAAAAGGCGCTCGACAACCGGTTGATCGAACTCGCGGAACCGGCGCTGACTAACGGAGACCCGGTAGAGATCGATATCCCGATCGAGAACGTCAACCGCACCGTCGGCACGCTGCTCTCCGGCCGCGTCGCCGAACGTTACGGCTTCGCCGGTCTGCCTGAAGACACCATCAAGATCAAAGCGCGAGGCACCGCGGGGCAGTCGTTCGGGGCCTGGCTGGCACACGGCGTCACCATCGAACTGGCCGGTGAGGGCAACGACTATGTCGGCAAGGGCCTCTCCGGCGGCAAACTGATTATCTACCCGCCACCCGAGTGCAAGATCGAACGTGCCGAGGACAACATCATCGTGGGCAACACGGTGCTGTACGGCGCGATCAAGGGTGAGTGCTATTTTCGTGGCGTCGCCGGCGAACGCTTTGCGGTACGCAACTCAGGTGCGATCGCGGTGGTCGAGGGTGTCGGTGATCACGGTTGCGAGTACATGACCGGGGGCGTGGTCGCGGTGCTTGGCACCACCGGGCGGAACTTTGCTGCCGGGATGTCGGGCGGAATTGCCTATGTGCTCGACGAGGACGGCACCTTCGAGCAGCGCTGTAATCTCGCAATGGTGTCGCTCGAGCCCATCGCCGCAGAAGACGAGGCGCTGGAACAGCTGGCCCACCAGGGGGGAGATATGGAGGGGCACGGCCGGGTCGATGTGTCGCACGACATGACGCGGTTCGATGCGACCCGGCTGCGGCAACTGATCGAGAGCCATCTGGCGTATACCGGTTCTGCGGTCGCCGCGCGCGTGCTGGATGATTGGGAGGTCTGGCTGCCGAAGTTCAAGAAGGTGATGCCGGTCGACTATCGGCGCGCGTTGATGGATATGCAGACGCAACATGAAAGGGCCAAGTCGGCGGCGTGATGGCCAGTTGTCGCGTTGGCAGGCGGTATCGCGAGGCACGGCCCGCTGCACCCGCCTTGGCGGTTTCGAGAGCATTCAGGTAACAACCATGGGTAAACCCACAGGCTTCAAAGAGATCCCGCGTATCGACCGCAATTATGCGCCGGCGGCGGATCGCATAACCCACTACAACGAGTTCACGATCCCGCTTTCCGATGCCGAGGTCAGTCAGCAGGGTGCGCGCTGTATGGATTGCGGCATCCCGTTCTGTCATCAGGGCTGCCCGGTAGACAACCTGATTCCCGACTGGAACGACCTGGTCTATCAAAGCGACTGGCGTGCGGCGATCGACGTGCTGCACTCCACCAACAACTTCCCGGAGTTCACCGGCCGCATCTGCCCCGCGCCCTGCGAGGCGGCGTGCACGCTGAATATCGATGACGCCCCGGTCACGATCAAGAACATCGAGCTGTCGATCGTCGAGAAGGCCTGGGAAGAGGGCTGGATTCAGCCCCAGATACCGCCGCACAAGACCGGCAAACGTGTGGCCATCGTGGGTTCTGGGCCGGCCGGCATGGCGGCGGCCCAGCAGTTGGCGCGGGCAGGACACGCGGTGTCGGTGTTCGAAAAAGAGGATGGCGTCGGCGGTCTGCTGCGTTACGGCATCCCGGACTTCAAGCTGGCCAAGCAGGTGATCAAGCGCCGCATGGGCCAGATGAAGGCCGAGGGCGTGAAATTCCGTGTCAACACCCATGTCGGCAGCGACGACTTGCCCACCCAGCAGCTGCTCGACGAATTCGACGCCGTCGTTCTCGCCGGCGGCTCGGAGCAGCCGCGCGACCTGCCGATTCCCGGGCGGGAACTCGGCGGCATCCATTTCGCGATGGATTTTCTGCGTGCCAACAGCAAGGTCATCCAGGGTGTGACCGGCGCGGAGGAGCGTCTGATCAGCGCGGCCGGAAAAAACGTGGTCGTGATCGGCGGCGGCGATACCGGCTCCGACTGTATCGGCACATCGAATCGCCAGGGCGCGGCCTCGGTCACCCAGATCGAGATCCTCGACAAGCCGCCGGACAAGGAGGACAAGGGCCTCACATGGCCGAACTGGCCAAACAAGCTGCGCACCTCGTCGTCGCAGGAGGAAGGGTGTGAGCGCCTGTGGAACGTTACTACCACGGCGTTTCTCGGTGATGAGCACGGCAATCTGCGGGCGTTGAAATGCACCCTGGTACGCTGGGACAGGGATCCAGAGGGGCGTTGGCAGATGTCCGAGGTCGAGGGTTCGGAGTTCGAGATCAAGGCCGAGCTGGTGACGCTGGCGATGGGCTTCCTGCACCCGGTGCACGAGGGCATGCTTGCGGCACTGGGCGTGACGCTCGATGCGCGCGGCAACGTGCAGGGCAGCACCGAGGGTGCGGATGCCTACAAGACCTCGATCGACGGCGTATTCAGCGGCGGCGATATGCGTCGCGGCCAGTCGCTGGTGGTCTGGGCGATCCGCGAGGGGCGCCAGTGCGCCCGCGCGGTTGACGAATACCTGATGGGGATGACCAGCCTCCCCCGCTGACCCGTCTGTTGGCTAGCGCGGCGATTTGCACTACCCCTTGTGAGTGCGCCCAAAGGTCCGCGATGCAAGGAAGCTTACGACTTGACGGTCGAGGCTCCTACCCTGCCTCATCCACCAAGGTTTGCAGATGACAGCATTAAAAAATGACCGCTTCCTCCGCGCCCTGCTCCGTCAGCCTGTCGACGTGACACCCGTATGGATGATGCGCCAGGCCGGCCGCTATCTGCCCGAATACCGCGCCACCCGCGCCAGAGCGGGCAGCTTCATGGATCTGTGCAAGAACCCGGAGCTGGCCTGCGAGGTCACGCTGCAGCCATTGGATCGTTTTCCGCTGGATGCGGCCATCTTGTTCTCCGACATCCTGACTATCCCCGACGCCATGGGACTGGGCCTGTATTTCAGCGAGGGTGAAGGTCCGCGCTTCGAACGCCCGGTGCGTGACAAGGCCGCGATCGACGCGCTGGGCGTGCCGGATCCCGAACAGGACCTGGGTTACGTGATGGATGCGGTGCGCACGATCCGCCGCGAACTGCAGGGCCGCGTGCCGCTGATCGGGTTCTCGGGCAGCCCCTGGACGCTGGCGACCTACATGGTCGAGGGCGGCACCACCAAGACCTTCGCCCGCGCCAAGGGCATGATGTTCGATCGCCCCGAACTCATGCACGCCCTGCTCGGCAAGCTGGCCGAAGCGGTGACCGGGTATCTGAACGCCCAGGTCGCCGCCGGCGCCCAGGCGCTGATGATCTTCGATACCTGGGGCGGCACCCTCACGCCGCACGACTATCGCGAGTTCTCACTGGCCTACATGCAGCGCATCGTCGCGGGTCTGACGCGCAGCGCACAGGGCCGCCAGGTGCCGGTGATCCTGTTCACCAAGGGCGGCGGTCAGTGGCTCGAGCTCATGGCCGACACCGGCTGTGACGCCCTGGGTCTGGACTGGACGCTGGAGATCGGTGATGCGCGCCGGCGCGTCGGCGACCGTGTCGCGCTGCAGGGCAACCTCGATCCCTGCACGCTGTACGCCTCACCCGAGGCGATTCGGCGATCGGTGGCCAGGATCCTGGCCAGCTACGGCGATGGATCGGGTCACGTATTCAACCTTGGCCACGGCATCCACCCGGAGATCCCGCCCGAGCACGCCGCTGCGATGATCGAGGCGGTACACGAGCTGAGCCCGCCCTATCACGTCGAGTAGCCCCGCCGCTACACTGAGTCACCACAAGGGTTTGCCGGCGGCCGTGAGGCGCTCCACGTGTTGCCGAAATTCCGCCGGACCGTGCGCACTGAACAACTGCTGCTGTTGAAACACGCCGCCCTCTTTCAGCTGCTCTGAAAACAAGAGCGGTCGTCCGTGTCGCTGCGAGAACCCCTGCAGCCACTGCAGCGCCCTCGGGGGGATGCGCCTGCCCACCGGCACCGCGACGTCCACCGGCAGGTCGCGCCAGGTGGTCTTGTTGAACACCACGATTACCTTGGCGTTGTCGGGTTTCATCCAGTCGGGTAAGGGACTGCCGGCGACCACCCAGCCGCAGTTGAAATTGATGCACGGGTCTCTCGGGCGATTGGCGTAATCGTCACAACCCCGCCCGGTGCTGTGGGGACAGGCGTGGCCGGGATACACCGGGTGGCCGTTGATGGTCATCTGCACCCAACCGTCGCAGCAGGCGGTACAGTGTTGGCATTCGCGCGCGCCGGTCGGGGTCTGCCGCTCGGTCAAATGCGATACACCGAGGTAGTCATGAGCTTCGAGGTGACCTGCATCAGGCCGCGGATCGGACCGGGCAGCTGCACGCCGCCGTGGTCCATGGCCTTCTGGCCATGTGCGATCTCATCGGCCTTCATCTGTCCCAGGATCGCGCGCGTGCGGCGGTCGTCTGGCGGCAGCTGTCCGAGGTGATCGTCGAGGTGCCCCTCGACCTGCCTCTCGGTCTCGGCGACGAAACCCAGGCTCCATCGGTCGCCGGCGATACCCGCCGCTGCGCCGATGGCGAACGAGCCGGCGTACCACAGCGGATTGAGCAGGCTCAGGCGCCCGCCGAGCTCCTCGACGCGCTGCTCGCACCAGTCGAGGTGATCGTTTTCCTCCGCGGCCGAGCGCTGCATGCTGCGGCGCACGGCGGGATCGCGCGCGGTCAGCGCCTGGCCCTGGTACAGGCCCTGCGCGCAGACCTCGCCGGTGTGATTGATGCGCATCAGACGCGCGGCATGATCGCGCTGTGCCTCGCTCAACTCGACCTCCGGCAGGTCGTCTGCCGGGTTGCTGCGCTCAGTGACCTGCGGCCGGCCGAACAGCGTGCGCACGGCCTGGTCCAGATTCATCAGGAGGCGGTCGGCGGGCGAGTACGCGCGATTTTCCATCTGGGCTTTCCGTTCAGGGGCGCGGCGGCGGCCGCGGATCGCAGAATCTTATCAAGTTTTCGACCGGCGCCGTCCCGGATCGGTTCAAGGCCCGGTTCGCCAACATGTTCACGTCGCCCTACCCTCCGCCGTCTCTCGCAGCTGCCGCGCCAAGAGCTCGACCGGGTGCAGCACCTCGGTGTTCGCCCCCTGCGCCCGCAGGCCCGCGGCAAGGTGCATCGCACAGCCGACATTGCTGGTCAGCAGCAGCCGGGCATCGTGCGCGGCGGCGGCCGCGAGGATCGGTGCGCGCAGGCGGGCCGCCCAATCCGGGTGACGCAGCAT
>JAHEJD010000029.1 GCA_024639005.1 Chromatiaceae bacterium
TCCGAATACGGCGCACTGCAACATGCAG
Source organism: Chromatiaceae bacterium (assembly GCA_024639005.1). GTDB lineage: Bacteria > Pseudomonadota > Gammaproteobacteria > Chromatiales > Chromatiaceae > Thiosocius. Next base: position 29 of record JAHEJD010000029.1, read on the forward strand.
GCTAGCCGGTCGGTTGCGCCCCTGGACAAGCGGGCTAACCCATCACGCGCTTAATCTTGGCCATTAGATCAACCGGCTTGAACGGCTTGGCCAGGTAATCCGACACGCCCGCCTCGATGGCCCGGCTGACGTGATCGCGAGCGGAGTTGGCGGTCAACATAATGAACGGCAGCTTGCTAGTCCGGGGTTCGGCGCGGACCTGTTGCAGCACCGCCAGACCGTCGACCGTGGGCATATCCCAATCACAGACCACCAGACCAAAGGGCTGCGCATTCAGCAGCTCCAGTGCCTTGTCGCCATCGCCCGCCTCGTGCACGAGGAGGATGCCCATCTCGCGCAGCACCGCCTTGATCATCATGCGCATCGACGACATATCGTCGACCACCAGCACCTTCAATGTCGTTCGGTCCATTTTTCTGGCCAGTCCGACCGCGTTGTTACACAGAACGGATTAACGGCATGGATCGTGGAAGGTTGAACGCCGACCCAAGAGGCGGCTACGGCGGCGTCGACGCACAGCGAAGTGGGTCAGTCCTCGAGTTGCGCGAGATCGCGCACGGCGCCGCGCGCGGCCGAGGTTGTGAGCGCTGCATAGGCGCGCAGCGCCTGAGAGACCGGGCGCTGGCGATCGATGGGCTGCCATGCCTTGGCGCCGCGCGCCTGCATCGCCGCACGGCGTTGTGCCAGCACGTCGTCATCGAGCACGACGCGGATCGAGCGGTTCGGGATATCGATCTCGATGATGTCGCCCTCTTCCACCAGGCCGATATTGCCGCCCTCGGCGGCCTCGGGAGAGCAATGCCCAATGGACAGGCCGGAGGTACCGCCGGAAAAGCGTCCATCGGTTACCAGCGCGCAGGCCTTGCCGAGGCCCTTCGATTTCAGGTAGCTGGTGGGATAGAGCATCTCCTGCATACCCGGACCACCCTTTGGACCTTCGTAACGGATCACCACCACATCGCCCGTATTGATTCCATCGCCCAGGATCGCCTCTACCGCGGCGTCCTGACTCTCGAAGATCCGCGCCGGTCCAACGAAACCACGCAGCACCGAGGTCGGCACACTGGTGGTGTAGCGCAATTGATCCGCGTCGAACATGCTCATGTCGACCCCAGCGGTCTTCACGATACAACCATCTTCCGCGATGTTGCCGTATAGCACGGCCAGCCCCCCGTCCTTGGAATAGGCGTGATCGATGTCGCGAATACAGCCCTCGGCGCGGTCCAGATCCAGATCCGGCCACTGGCTCTCCTGACTGAAGGCAACCTGGGTCGGTATACCGCCGGGACCGGCGAGATAGCGCACGCGCGCCCGCTCCGCCTCACCACGCATCACATCCCAGACATCGATCGCCGCCCCCATGTCGGCGCTGTGTACCGTGTGACAGTCACGATGAATCAGGCCACCGCGATCGAGCTCGGCGAGGATGCCAATCACACCACCGGCGCGGTGTACGTCTTCCATGTGGAACTGCTGGGTCGCCGGCGCCACTTTGCACAGATTGGGGACCCGGCGGCTCATGCGGTCGATGTCAGCCATGCGGAAATCGACGCCGGCCTCATGCGCGGCGGCCAGCAGATGGAGCACCGTGTTGGTCGAACCGCCCATGGCGATATCCAGCGCGATTGCGTTCTCGAACGCAGCGAAGGTGGCGATGCTGCACGGCAGTACGCTGTCGTCGTCCTGCTCGTAATAGCGCTTGGCCAGCGCCACCACCAACTGGCCCGCCTCGAGGAACAGCTCCCTGCGCTGCGCATGGGTCGCGAGCAGCGAGCCGTTACCCGGCAGCGACAAACCCAGCGCCTCGGTCAGGCAATTCATCGAGTTGGCGGTGAACATCCCGGAGCAGGAACCACAGGTCGGGCAGGCCGAACGCTCAATGGCCGCCACGTCTTCGTCCGACTCGTTGGGATCTGCCGCCGAGACCATCGCATCGACCAGGTCGAGTTTGACATCGCCCTTGTTGGCCAGGCTGACCTTGCCGGCCTCCATTGGGCCGCCGGAGACGAACACCGTCGGGACATTCAGACGCAATGCGGCGTTGAGCATGCCGGGGGTGATTTTGTCGCAATTGGAGATGCACACCAGCGCGTCGGCGCAGTGCGCATTGACCATGTACTCGACGCTATCGGCGATCAAGTCGCGCGACGGCAAGGAATACAGCATGCCGCCGTGGCCCATGGCGATGCCGTCATCGACCGCGATGGTATTAAACTCCTTCGCCACGCCCCCAGACCGCTCGATCTCGCGCGCGACTAGCTGCCCAAGGTCCTTCAGGTGCACGTGTCCCGGCACAAACTGGGTGAAGGAGTTGGCCACCGCGACGATCGGCTTGTCGAAATCACCGTCTTTCATCCCTGTGGCACGCCACAGGGCGCGTGCACCCGCCATATTACGGCCGTGCGTGGTGGTGCGTGAGCGGTACTGAGGCATCGCTGTCTCCCGGCGGTGGTCTGGACGACCGTCGATTATGGCGCCTAGCCAAGGGTGAGGGAACTGCCTGGAGGCTTTCGTACGCCAGTCCGGTAGCAGTCTATACTAAATGCACAAGAGAAATAATTCGTACGTCCATCTGATTCAGAGTTGCCATGCCCAAGAAAAGCGAGCGCACGCGCCAACGGATCGTCGAGGCGGCCAACCGCCTCTTCTACCACAAAGGGTACAACCAGACGTCGTTCAGCGACGTCGTAATGGCCGCCGGCGTGCCGCGCGGCAACATCTATTACTACTTCAGGACCAAGGATGAGATCCTCGAGGCATCGATCAAATACCGCACCGAGCGCATTCGCCAGATGCTGGATAACTGGTCAAGCAAATACCGTACGCCCATCGAGCGGCTGCATCGCTTCATAGACATCTTGAGCGACAGCGCCGATGCGATCATGCGCTATGGCTGCCCGATGGGGACGCTGAATACCGAGCTGGGGAAGAACCAGGATGGTCTGCAAGCACAGGCGGAGACCCTGTTCAAAGTGTTCGAAAACTGGCTGTCCGATCAGTTCGCCGAACTGGGTTATGCGGGCCGGGCCAGCGAGCTCGCCCTGCGCCTGATGTCACAGGGCCAAGGCATCAGTGTCATGGCCCACGTCCATAATGACCCCGGCCTGCTGCGCCGTGAGAAGGAACACCTCGGCCACTGGCTGGCCCAACTGGCCGAAGGCAATGACGCCTGTGCCTGATCGCGCACCGACCGGTTTTCGGACCCCCGATAGAAGCACCGGCTGAAGATTATCTGGATCGCCGCGATGCCGATGGGGTTTCCAGCTGGGTCTGAGACAGCCTGCACAGGCGATGTCGCCAGCCGACTGGACGACCACCAACGGGTGGTTCACTCTTGACCGATGCGCGAACCCACCCTCTACGAAATGATGCAGCGCCTGATCGGTTCGCCCTCGGTCAGCAGCGTCAGCCCCGCCTGGGATCAATCCAACGCCCAGGTCATAGACCACCTGGCGGACTGGTGCGAGGCACGCGGCTTCGCCGTCGAGCGTCTTCCGATCGCCGGCCATCCGGGCAAGTTCAACCTCGTGGCAAGCGCCGGCAGCGGCCCCGAGGGCCTGGTGTTGTCCGGGCATACCGACACCGTGCCGTTTGATGAAAAGCGCTGGGGCAGCGACCCGTTCCGGCTCACCGAGCGCGACGGCCGCTGGTACGGGCTCGGAAGCTGCGACATGAAGGGGTTTTTCGCCGTAGTCCTGGACGCGATCCGCGACCTGGATACCGCCCGCCTGCAGCACCCGCTGATCCTGGTCGCGACCGCGGACGAAGAGAGCAGCATGTGCGGCGCCAAGGCACTGCTCGATACCCACCGTAAGCTCGGGCGGCACGCGGTGATCGGCGAACCGACCGGGATGAAGCCCATCCGACTGCATAAGGGCATTGGCATGGAGGTAATCCGCCTGACCGGGCGGTCAGGGCATTCCAGTGATCCGGCGTTGGGGGTCAGTGCCCTCGACGGCATGTATCTCGCGATCGGCGAGCTGCTCGCATGGCGCCACGAGCTGCAACAGCGCCACCGCAATCCAATGTTTGCCGTCGAAGTCCCCACGCTCAACCTCGGTCACATCCATGGCGGCGACAGTCCGAATCGGATCTGCGCCGAGTGCGAGCTGCATTTCGACATCCGCCCGCTGCCGGGCATGGACCTCGACGAATTGCGCGGCGACATCGATCGGCGCATCAGCCAGCGCCTCCAGGGGAGCAGGTTGCAGTTCGAGCACATCTCCCTGTTCGAGGGTATCCCCGCAATGGATACCGCCGCCGATTCACCCATTGTGAGGGCCGCGGAGGCACTCACGGGTCACCGTGCCGGTGCCGCCGCGTTCGCCACTGAGGGGCCCTACTTCAACGGCCTCGGCGCTCAGACGCTGATCATGGGACCAGGCAGCATCGACCAGGCACACCAGCCGGATGAGTACCTGGCGCTGGATCAGATCGAACCGGCCAGGCGCATCATCCGTGACTTGGTGGCGCGTTTCTGCATGACCTGATTCTGTGAACAGGTCACAATAAACAACACTCGATCACCTGAGTGACGCTTGCATCGTGAGCAGAAAGAAAAACGCCGATCCGGGTTTCGTCGACTGGTTCCGCCGATCCTTACCCTATATCCATGCACATCGCGGCAAGGTGTTCGTGCTGTCGTTCGGCGGCGAGGCGGTCCGTGACGACGGCTTCGCCAACCTCATCCACGACATCGCCCTGCTCAACGGGCTGGGCATCTGCCTGGTCCTGGTCGCCGGCGCGCGCCCGCAGATCGAACAGCGTCTGTCCGCACGCGATTCGGCCATGCAGGTCGTGAACGGGCTGCGCGTGACCGACGATGCGGCGCTGGCCTGCGTAAAAGAGGCGAACGGCGCCGTGCGCGTCGAGATCGAGGCCCTGCTGTCGATGGGTCTTGCCAATTCGCCCATGGCCGGGCTTCGGATTCGCGTCGGCTCGGGAAACTTTGTCACCGCCAGGCCACTTGGCGTTATCGATGGCGTGGACTACCGTCACACCGGCGAGGTGCGCCGCGTCGATGCCGCTGCGCTGCACGAGCTGCTCGACAGCGGCAGCATCGCACTGTTGCCCGCATTGGGCTATTCGCCGACCGGCGAGGTATTCAACCTGAGCGCCGCCGATGTGGCAGGCGCCGTCGCGGCCGCGCTGGGCGCCGATAAACTGATCTTTCTCACCGAGAACAAGACCGCCGATGGACGCGGGCGCGTCATCAGCAGCATGGTGCCACGCGAGGTCGATGCGCTGCTGGCGCGGCGCCAACGCATCCCCGAAGAACAGACCCGCGTGCTGCACAATGCGGCGACCGCATGCCGCGCCGGGGTGCATCGCGTGCATATCCTGAATCGGCACCAGGACGGCATACTGCTGTCCGAACTGTTCACCCGCGACGGTGCCGGCACGTTGGTCACCGCCGAGCCCTATGAGCTCGTCCGTGAGGCCGGCATCGATGATGTCGGTGGCGTCCTCGAACTGATCGAGCCGATGGAGGCCTCGGGGGTGTTGGTCAAACGCTCGCGTGAGCTGCTGGAACAGGAGATTAACCAGTTCACCGTGGTCGAGCGAGATGGCGCAGTCATCGCCTGCGCCGCACTTTATCCCTATCCTGATGGCGGCCTCGCCGAACTGGCCTGTGTCGCCGTGCACCCGGACTATCGCGGCGCCGGACGGGGCGAGGTCCTGCTACAGCACATCGAAGACAGGGCCCGCCAACTCGATCTCGGTGCGCTGTTCGTGTTATCGACGCGCACATCGCATTGGTTTCGCGAGCGCGGATTCCAGATAGCGTCCGTCGAACGCGTGCCGCGGCGCAAACGAGATCTCTACAACTGGCGGCGTGGCGCCAAGGTCTTCATCAAAGCGTTGTAATCCTTGGATACCCTCGGCCTGCATACCTCACCGTTTTCCAGGCTAGAGGCTCCGCTGCACCACGGCTACCCACATGCCACTGCAATCTGCACCGATCAGGTGGTGAGTAGTGCGATAAACCGCTTTTGGCCATGGCATGACTTGTGCGGGCCAATAACGACCACCGCCGAGGAGGATAACGATGCCACACCGGAAACGTCATCCCAGAGTCGCCAGCATCCACCATCGGCATACGCTGGTCGCCGTACTGTACCTGTGCGGCGTCATACTGCTGATCAATGCCTGGCTGGTCAGCCAGCAGATGGTCAGTTTCTAACCTGGAAATCTCACCGGTCGGCCATCAGCCGGTCGGCAGCCGCTCTCGAATGAGCCTGATGAAGGCCTCGGCGACCGGGTTGTCCAGATTGGCGCGGGTACGCGCGATCCATAGGGTACGCATGATGCGCAGACCCTCGATGCGGATAAGGTGCAGCTCACCGGCGTCGATTGCGCCCCGTACTGCAAAGCGGGGGAGAAAACTCACGTGGCGCCCGCGTTCGAGCATCTCGACGATGGTGTCTGTCGAACCGACCTCCATGGCGACCGGGAGCTCGCTGATCCCGATATCGTCCAGCGTGCGATCCAGTGTGATGCGCATCGATGATTCGCGCTCGCGCAGCACATAGGTCAATTTTGGGATCTCGGCCACCGCCAATAGCTCACGGGCCCCGAGCGCGTGGCCTGGCGAGCACACCAGCACCAGTTCGTCATCGAGCCATTTCTGTACCAATACATCCGGATGATCGGGCTGAATCTCGGTCAGCGCCAGGTCGGCCAGTCCGGTGGCCAGACGGGTGTGTATGCTGCGGCTGTACCCGACACGGCTGTCGATGCGGTAATCGGGGAAGGCGTCGGAGAACGCCAGCAGCAGCTCGGGGAGCAGGTGCTCGCCGATCGACTGGGTCACCGCCAGGCGCAGACGATCGCGCCCGGCCTTGAGCTGGTTGAGGTCACCGACCAGTTCGAGCTGGTGGTCCATGACCAGGCGGGCAAACCGGTAAACACGCTCGCCCGCAGTCGTCAGTCGCAGACGGCCGGCCTCGCGCACCATCAACTCGAGGCCGAAGCTGCGCTCGAGCGCGCGCAGGCGCTTGGTCACGGCCGGCTGACCCACGTTGAGTGCGCGACCCGCCTCGGCGACACCGCCGCGCTCGACGATCTCGCGCAGGGTGGCCAGGGCCTTCAGATCCGGGAGGTCTTTATATTCCATATGGGAATGTTAGCGTGTAAGTATTCATTAGCAATACTCCGGGATTTCCTTCAACATATAACGCGCTTACGCAGTGCCGCAGGCCCTAAGCCGCCATCAGGCGGGTCAAGATGGACCCCACATCGGTTTCCTGTATGGAATTTAGCGCGTTGCCGTGCCCGACTTGCGCGACGCCGCTTGACCGGGTGTTTGCCTGCTCGCACCACCTGTGCTGAACCACAAGCGCCAGCTACATCGCCGCGCTACCCAACCAGACGCCCGATGAGGTATCAGATGAGCAATGGATCCGAACAGACGGCACCCACAGGGCTGGGCGAATCGTCGGAGACGCCTGAGACACCCAAGGCCGAGCCGGACAAGGGCCCTGTCAGCAAGCCACGTCTGATCCCGAATCTCAAGCAACTGATAGCCGGCATGCTGTTCGTGTTGGTGGCGATGTATCTGACGTCCGTGGTGCCCTCAGTGGAGATCGCCTGGGTCACCGCCATCCTGTTATTGACCATCTACCTGTTCGCGTTCGAGATCGTTGGCGTCGACGTGGCCGCGGCCTCCATCATGGTCCTGCTTGGTCTGACCTCGTTGTTGGCACCATGGATGGGGCTGTCGCAGGGACTGGTCGACAACAAACACCTGTTCGACGGATTCGCCTCCAACGCAGTGATCTCGATCATCGCGGTGATGATCATTGGTGCCGGGTTGGATAAGACCGGCATTATGTCGAAGGTCGCGAGCTTTATCCTCAGGGTCGGCGGGACTACGGAATCGCGCATCATCCCGATCATCTCCAGCACCGTAGGTTTCATTTCCTCTTTCATGCAGAACGTCGGCGCGGCGGCGCTGTTTCTGCCGGTGGTCTCGCGTATCTCGGCGCGCTCCGGCCTGCCGATGTCGCGCCTGCTGATGCCGATGGGCTTCTGCGCCATCCTCGGCGGCACCATGACCATGGTGGGCTCCAGTCCGCTGATCCTGCTCAATGACCTGATACTGACCTCGAACAAGGCACTCGCGCCCTCGCAGCAGATGGATACCTGGTCGCTGTTTTCGGTCACCCCGGTCGGTATCGCACTGATTGTCACCGGCATCATCTACTTCGTCGTGGCCGGTCGCTTCATCCTGCCGACGAGCCAGGCGGTGAAAGGCAGGGACGACGCGATGGCGCAATTTCGCGACATCTACGGCCTGGACTACGAATTGTTCGAGGTCGAGGTGCCGGAGAATAGCGAACTCATCGGCAAGACACTTGACGACGTGGAGCACGACGACCGCATTCGGGTCATCGCCTCGGCGAGCGGCAGCAGCCTCAAATACGGCACGGGCGCCATCTCACGCGACACCGATATCCGGGAGGGAATGGTATTGGGCATCATCGCCTCCCCGAAGCCGTTGCTCGAGTTCGTCGACAAGTACGACCTCTTTCTGCACAGCAGCATCGAGGTCCTCGGCGAGATCCTCTCTGCGACCCGTTCCGGCGTGGCCGAGGTGGTCATCCCGCCGGGCTCCAACCTGGTCGGCAAGAGCGCGCGTGACGTCTGGATGCGCAAGGTCTACGGCATTGCCACGGTTGCCTTGCACCGCAACGGCGAGACCATGCGCGAGGGCGACAGCATACGCGACATCCCCTTTCAAGGTGGCGATACCCTGATCGTTCATACGCACTGGGATGCGCTGGCGAGACTTCAGAAGGACCGCAATTTCGTCGTCGTAACCACCGAGTTTCCGCATGAGGAGGAACTACGCCCGAAAAAAGTAGGTTATGCCGGTCTGTTCTTCGCGATCGCACTGGGCCTGGTGCTGTTCAGCGACCTACGCCTGTCGGTCGCATTGTTGACCGGCGCCATCGGCATGATCCTTGCCGGCGTGCTCAAGATCGACGAGGCCTATCAGGCAGTGAGTTGGAAGACGGTCTTCCTGCTCGCCTCGCTGATCCCGCTCGGCCTGGCAGTGGAGACGTCGGGCACCGCGAAATGGATTGCCGAACAGACCCTCAGCGTGGTCGGGACCATGCCCATATGGGTAATCCAGGCATCGGTCGCGGTGCTGGCGACCTTCTTCACCCTGGTGATGTCGAACGTCGGCGCAACGGTACTGCTGGTCCCTCTGGCGGTGAACATCGCCATCGGCGCCGGTGCCAATCCGGCAGTATTCGCCCTTACCGTGGCGATTGCCACCTCCAACTCGTTCCTCATCCCGACTCACCAGGTAAACGCCCTGATCATGGGCCCAGGCGGTTACCGCGTGCCCGACTTCATGCGCGCCGGCGGCATTATGACGATATTGTTCTTGGTGGTCATGATGCTGATGATGCAGCTGGTCTTCTGACACACCGGACCGGCACCCCTCAGGGCCCGGTCCGCGCCCTCCGCTTCGCTGACCGGGAGACCCGATATCCTCTGTCGATGCTGTGCTGCGCGCCAGGATGATTCCCCCTGCCGGCTGGGTGTTTTGCCTGGCCCGCATCCGTCACCTGCATCACGGATGCTGGTGGATTTCGCAGCCGGCTATGCAGCCAGCATCACCACACACTTCTGGTCAACGCGCGATTATTCTGAGTTGCAGGGCGCGCGCCACCCTGCCGCGATTGTTGCTATATTGCTGTGCCTGATCTTTGCCGGACTGCGCCGCCAACCGGGAGGGTAACCCAATGTCTGCACTCTCCATACAGTCGGCCGAGGGGCAAACACTGGAGACGCTCCGCGACCATGCGGCCATTGCGTCTGTTTTCGGGAACCTCGGCGAGCGGTTCGAACGCTGGGAGGCAGGCCAGGTGCGCGCGGACGATACCGACCAGGATGCCGCAATGGCCGCTTATCGGGCGGATGTCGTAGCGCTGGGGCCGGAGCATCCGCAAAAGGCCGAGATGCGCCAGAAGTCCCTCGCCGAGCACACCCACGCCGACTTTGAGGCGCGCTTCTTTGTCGACGGTCGCGGCCTGTTCTACCTGCATATCGACGATAGGGTCTACCTGGTGCTGTGCGAAAAAGGCGACTTGATCAGCGTACCGTCCGACACCACCCCCTGGCTTGATATGGGTACGAGCCCGGATTTCAAGTGCATTCGATTCTTCACCATGCCGGGCGGCTGGGTGGCCGACTTCACCGGCAGCGATGTAGCGACACGCCTCCCCGACTTCGACAGCCATGTCGCCAGCCTGCAGTGATCCAGGCGATCCTTACCGATATCGAGGGCACCACGTCGGCGATCTCGTTCGTCAAGGACGTGCTATTCCCTTACGCGCGACGGCACCTGGCGGACTACGTGACCTCCCACCTCGATGAACCCGCGGTCCGACAGATACTGGATGATGTCGATAACGAAGTGGGCCGGCTGCTGAACGTCGACGAGGCGATCGAACGGCTGATCGCCTGGATTGACCAGGACCGCAAGGTCACCCTGCTGAAGACACTACAGGGAATGATATGGGAGGCGGGTTACCAGGATGGGGACTTCCATGGCCACGTCTATCCGGATGCCGTCGCATATCTCCGTGCATGGCACGCGGCGGGTGTCGACCTGTACGTGTATTCATCCGGTTCAGTGCATGCGCAGAAATTGTTGCTCGGCCACACCGAGTTCGGAGACCTAACACCGCTTTTCAGCGGCTACTTCGACACCAAGGTCGGCGCCAAGGTAGAGGCCGATTCCTATCGCCGCATCCAGGAGAGCATCGGTCTGGTCCCGGGCGCCATCCTATTTCTCTCGGACATCCCGGCTGAACTGGATGCGGCACGCACTGCAGGCATGCAGACGATACGACTGATGCGCGGGACGGCCACCTCGCCGTCGTCGCATCCGACCGTTCACGATTTTGCCGAGATACGGCTCGACTGAGCAGGTCGTCGCGCACGTTTTCGGATAGGAAGCAATCGCGCGCTACGCCGTCCGGGTCACACAGGAATCGCGATCCTGATAGTGTCAGCTGGCTTTACACTTCACACGTCCAGGTCCAACTCAGTTTGCCGCAAGCAACTGGCAGCTAAGTGTATTCCACGGCACGGCACGTTAATTGCTACTTTCCCTGAGTCAGTCAACGACTGCCACAGATGAGAGAGTTGTAATGGAAAGGCGCCGATTTCCCCGCCGGCCTGTCGACGGCGTGCAGGCCTACCTGTTTGTCCGGGGAGAGCGCACGCGGCGGTGCAAGATCCGCAGTCTCAGTCGTGCAGGGCTGTTCATCGAGAGCGATGCATTCCTGCCACGAGGACTTGCGATCGAGTTGGCATTTACCCGTATGTACACGAAGCAGGTAATTAGGCTATACCGGCGGTCCGCATACGTAACGCGTATTTCGGACCAGGGCGTGGCAGTGTTGTTTTTCGCAAAGCAGGAAGCCCCGAGAAAGAGAACCGAATCACAGCGGTAGTTGAGATCCTAGATCGCGGCCGGCCCACGGCTGCGCGGTTAACCTGGGAGGTCCGACATGAGGAAACAAGACCCGCGCCACCCGCCGGAGGCGGCTATTTTCAGACGTTGGATCGCACCGATAGGCAGTGCGGCAAGGCGGCATTGGGAGAACGGCCACCGTTGCTGGCTTGAACGCACAAACAGCCAGACGGTGGTGCCAGAGACCGCATGGCTGGGTTGGGATGGCTGGGTGCGCACGGAGGAGGCCCATCGCCAGCGTACCCCACGTTGATCAGCCTTCTGCCACAATCTGGAATTGCGTTGACATGCGCGCCTATTTGATCGCTCCCGAGGAACAGTCGATCCAGCCGGTCGAGATCGACGGATCCGAAGACATTGCCGCATTGATCGGTTTCGAGACTCTGGAGTCGGACACCGTCGGCGCCGACGGTGATCGTCTGTACTTTGACGAGGAATGCTTCATCCGCGGTACTTCGGGGCGCTTTCAGATCGACAGCATCATCCCCGTTGCCGGCCGAGGCGTGATGGTAGGCACAGCGGAGGATGGTGAGAGCTTGCGTGACGTGTCGGTCACAATCGAAGATCTGCGAGCGCGTACCAAGTTCGAGTGAAGTGTCCGCCTGTCGCGCGAAGTCTCAGGTCACACTGCGCAACCCGCATATTGCACGAAGGTTTCGGGAATCAGGGCGTGGTGGGCAAAGCAGCTGGGTCGATCGGTCGAAGAGGCATAGCCGAAGCTATGGTTCGAGGGGGATCGGCCCAGATGCGAAGTACAGCGCGGTCTGAGCCCGAAAAGGACAAACTGCGACTTGCGTAAAAAGCGCTGGCGCCAGCGCAGCCGCCCAAAGTAATGCGGCAAACCCAGCCGCGTCGGTCCGCCTTCGTCCAATATGCGGGCCGACCGTGACGCGCCTCACAGGCGCTGCACCTGCACCTGTACCTCCATGAGGGGTTTCGGTTCCGCCGGGCCGATGAAACTGCCCGATACTGGAGGGATGGCCTCGGGGTGGCGATGCACAGCGACCGCAATGTGGTCACCGCCAACCAGCTGTCCGCCGGTGGAGTCGAAACCGCGCCAGCCGGTACCTGGCAGATAGACCTCCGCCCAGGCGTGCGTGGTCGCGAGATCCTCGACCGCCGCGCTGGACACCAGGTATCCACTGACGAAACGACTGGCCAGGCCGCAGCTGCGGCATGCCTCGATGAACAGCGTCGCGACATCGCGACATGAGCCCTTGCCTCGGCTCATGGTTCGCGCCGGCGACTGCACGCCGGGCTCGTCACGGACGATGTAGGTGATCTCACTGGCGATGCGTTGGTTCAATGCGTCTAGGAAGTCCATGGTGTCCGTGACACTGCCAGGCTGCCAGATGTCCCGGATCCAGCCTTCGACGTGCGCCCGATCAGCGCCAAACACCGCGGTCTGGTATGGCACCAGATCGATCTGCTCCATAGGGTCATAGGTGAACGGAAACTGCCGCGCCTGTGCGGCCAGCGCCGGCGAGGCCACCGGCCCTTCGTAGTGCTCGACCACGACGGTGCTGACCAGCTCGAGGTTCTGGTGCACGCCATCGAAGGTAATGATGGCAACCGAATTTCCGTAGACATCGCGTTGCCAGCTGATGCGGTAATCCGGCGTGATGCGCAGCCCCGAGGTCTCGATTCGGATGTCATGCCCCTCGCGTGGACGAAGGTGCAGCTTGTGCTCGAGGAATTGGACCTTCTCCGGGTAGCGATACCGGGTACTGTGGGTGATCTTGATGCGCTGCATGATTCTGGCTGGGCGGACGGGACGTGCCGTCACCTGGGGTCGAGCGTCTGAAGGCGGGGATAGTAACGAAAGTCGACGCCCAAATCCTCACGGGCAATCCCAGGCTCGACGCACCCCTTTGGCACAGAGTTACTGCACAGAGTGGGGCAAACTGTGCCAAAGTTGTGCACTCGTGGCCGCAGTGCCGGCAACCCTGCAGCGCGGCGACAGACTCCACCGCGCACGAATCTTGCAAGCGGCATGGCCGTCTCCGCGCGGGCACTGCCGCCAACCAAACGACGGAATCGACTATGCCATCCGACATCGCCGTCCTCGGCCTGGGCGCCATGGGGCAACATATCGCCCTCGAATCGGCCCGCACTTGTCTCCGCGCAATGACCCTGCCCCAGATGTACGCTGGCATACTCGCGGCATCGACGGCCGCGGCGAGGCAGCGCTAAGTGACTGACACCTGCACCCTGATCATCTTCGGCGCCACCGGGAACCTGGCGCAGATCAAACTGTTGCCATCTCTGTTTCATCTTGAGCGTGCGGATCTGCTGCCGCCGGCGATGCGCATCGTCTGCTCGGGGCGCAAAGAATTCACCAGCGACAGTTGGAAGCAATATGTTCGTGAGGTGCTCGCCGAGCATGCGCGCGACCCGCTAGCCGCCGCGCATTGCGACGACTTTTGCGACCGCATGCACTACCTTCGGGGCGATCTTGGCGATGACGACACCTATCTTGGCTTGGCCGACGTGCTGCGCGGCGAAGAGTTCCCGGACAACCACGTCTTCTACGCCTCGATACTGCCGAGCGCCTATGGCCCGCTCGTCGAATCCCTGGACCGGCACGGCATGCTCGAGGAAAACGGCGCCTGGCGGCGCGTGGTGATCGAGAAACCCTTCGGCTTCAGCCTGGAGAGTGCGCAAAACCTGCAGCGCAAGATCAGCCGCCACCTGCGCGAAGACCAGACCTACCGCATCGATCACTATATGGGCAAGGCGATGGTGCAAAACGTGCTGGTCTCGCGTTTCGCCAACCTCATGCTGGAGCCGCTCTGGAACCGCAATTACGTCGATCATGTGCAGATCACTCGCACTGAGACCCTCGGCGTGGGCCGTCGCGCTGCTTTCTACGAGGACACCGGCGCACTGCGTGACATGCTGCAGAGCCATCTGATGCAGCTGATGGCGCTGGTCGCGATGGAGCCCCCGGTGTCGATGGACGCCGACGACCTGCGTGATGAAAAAGTGAAGGTACTCAAGACAGTGCGCCCGATACATCCGGCCGCGGTGCCGGCACAGGCCTACCGCGCGCAATATACACAGGGCTACGTCGACGGCCACAAGGTACCCGGCTATCTCGAGGAGCCCGGCGTCGACCCAAGCAGCGTAACCGAAACCTATGCGGCGCTGCGCCTGTATGTGGACAACTGGCGTTGGCGTGACGTGCCCTTTTATCTGCGCACCGGCAAGCGCATGGCCGAGGCACGTACCATGGTGGCGATCTGCTTCAAGCAGCCGCCGAAGCATTTCTTTCGCAGCGCGCACATCGAACGCCCACCCCCTAACTGGCTGATCATGAGCATCGCCCCCGAGGAATCGCTGCGCCTGGAGATCTCGGTCAAGGAGCCGGGCCTGCAGATGAATACACGTCAGATCAGCCTCGACGCACCGTTCCGCTGCGAACATCACGCCCGCACCGATGCCTATGAGGGCCTGTTGCTGGACGTCATCGAGGGCGACCGGTCACTGTTCCTGCGTTACGACGAGGTCGAGTGGGCCTGGCGCATCGTCGATCCAGTGCTGGGCGTCTGGGCCAGCGAGCGGGACTACGTCCCGACCTACCCGGCCGGCGAGTGGGAGCCGGGCGAAGTGAGCCGGATATTCAACCGAGAGCACCACTACTGGCGCCAATTGGTGGATCCTTCGTCATGACGACCTGGCGGACCGAAGTGGACGCCGCGGCGGTCGCCGATGCCGCGTGCCGACTGATCGGTATTGCGGCACGCGAGGCGATCGCTGAGCGCGGCCGGTTCCGCCTGGTGCTGGCAGGCGGGGGCACGCCGCGCGCGGCCTACACACGGCTCGCGGCCAGCAGCCAGAGCTGGAAGCGCTGGTCGCTATACTATGGCGACGAGCGCTGTCTGCCGGCCGAAGATCTGGAGCGAAACAGTCAGATGGTGACCATGACCGGACTGGCGGCACGCGCCGGCAAGCACTATCCGATACCGGCCGAAATCGGCGGTAAACCGGCCGCGGCCAAGTACCATGCGAAAATCGCGGCCGCACAACCATTCGACATGGTTCTGCTGGGGATGGGCGAAGACGGCCACACGGCCAGCCTTTTCCCTGGCATGGATTGGCCCGATAAGACGGTGTTTGCGGTGAGAGGCGCCCCCAAACCACCGCCGGAACGGGTCACCCTCGGCGTCGCCGCGCTGCAGAACTGCAGGTCGATGCTGGTCATGGTGACCGGCGAGAGCAAGGTGGCGGCGTTGCGGCAATGGCGTGCGGGTGCCGATCTGCCCATCGCACGGGCCAGCGCCGTCGAGCACGCACTCGTGCTGGTGGAGAGAAAATGCCTGGAACTAGCCGACAATCCTTTGACGGCGGCGTCAGAATCGGTAGGAAAATAGACATGACCTCCCTGGCAGCGGATATCGGCGGCACCTACAGCCGACTTGCCTGGTCCGGGAGCAACGCGACAGCGAGCGCAAACGAGCAGTCGTTCAACAACGCCGAGTTTGACAGCCTAGAGGCGGTAATCGATCGTGGCCTGAGCATGCTCGGCAGCCCCGGTAAGCCGATCGATCGCATGGTGTTGGCGGTGCCGGGACCAGTGCATGACGACCCCATCCGGCTCACCAACATCAACTGGCAGCTGCGCCGAGAGAGCTTGAAGAACCGTTTTCAAACGGCGCAGCTGAAGATCGTGAACGACTTTCAGGCCGCCGCACTCGGTGCGATCAATGAACCCCTCGAACGCCTGAAGATCCTCAACGCCGGGGTCCCGGGCGAGGGCCCGGTGGTCGCGGCGGGCGCGGGAACCGGCCTGGGAATGGCCTGGCTGCCAGCCAGGGACCACGAGCGCCTGCCGCAGGCCACCGAGGGGGGCCATCTGGATTTTGCCCCGAACAACGCCGCACAGCTCGCGGTATACCGACGACTGGCCGAACGCTATGGCCATGTATCCTATGAGCGAATACTGAGCGGCGTTGGTCTGCTCGACGGTTATCGCTACCTTGCAGGCAGCAGCGCGCAGGCCAATAGTCCGGCCGCAGTTGCAGCCGCTGCGAAACAAGGCGACCGGGTCGCGGTCGAGGCCGTCCAGCAGTTCATTGACGTCTTCGCAGCTTATGCCGGCAACCTTGCGCTGGCCTTCGACCCCACCGGGGGCATCTATTTGTGCGGTGGCCTGACGGTACACCTCGCAGACTGGTTTGACCCGACGGCGTTCACCCTTGCGTTCACGGCCAAGGGTCGTATGGCCGAGGTAGTCAGGCGGATACCCGTTTATCTCGTCACCCGCCATGATGCCGGCCTGGCGGGGGCCAGTCGCATATTGCAGAGCTTACACAGGGCGGAGATATGAGCAGCAGCAAGGAACAGCACCACCTCTACAAGTACTACGTCGAGCCTCAGGCGGTCAGTGACATGACCCGCCGCACCCTGGTGCTGGTGCTGGCCGGAGGCGAGGGTTCACGACTGAAGAACCTGACTAAATGGCGCGCCAAACCGGCGGTACCCTTCGGCGGCAAGTACCGGATCATCGACTTTGCGCTGTCGAACTGCATCAATTCGGGGCTGCGCCGGATCGGCGTTTTGACCCAGTACAAGTCGCACTCATTGATTCGACATCTGCAGCGCGCCTGGGGATTCATGCGACCGGAGATCGGCGAGTTTGTCGAGATCATCCCGGCCCAGCAGCGCCTGCGCCCAGAGTGGTACCAGGGAACCGCCGACGCTATCTATCAGAACCTCGACATCATCTACCGACACGAACCGGACTATGTCCTGGTTCTCGGAGGCGACCATATCTACACCATGAACTACGCACACATGCTGGCCACGCACGTCCAGGCCGGCGCAGAACTCACGGTGGGCTGCATCGAGGTCCCGCTGGAGGATGCCAAGGCATTCGGCGTGATGTCGGTCGACGAGGAATACCGCATCACGCGATTTAGCGAGAAGCCGACCGAGCCCGAACCGGTCCCGGGCAAGTCGGACCTCGCGTTGGCATCGATGGGCATCTATATCTTCTCGATGGAATTCCTCACTAAGGCGCTAATCCACGACGCCGAGGACGAGACCTCGCAGCACGATTTCGGCAGAAACATCATTCCGGCGGCGATCCAACATGCAAAATCGATTGCCTATCCCTATCTGGGCGCCGAGGGCGAACCTGCTTACTGGCGCGACGTCGGCTCGCTGCACTCTTACTGGAAAGCGAACATCGAACTCTGCGATATCGAGCCGGAGCTTAATCTATACGAACGAAACTGGCCGATTTGGACGTACCAGACGCAGAGTCCGCCGGCCAAATTCGCGTTTGACGACGAGGGGCGCCGCGGCCAGGCGATCGATTCGCTGGTGGCCGGAGGCTGCATCATCTCGGGCGCGAAGATCAAACGCTCGGTGATATTCTTCAATACCCAGATCGAGACCGGGTCCTACGTCAAAGAGAGCGTAATCCTCCCCAAGGTGCGGATCGGCAAGAACTGCCTGCTTCAGCGCTGCATCGTGGACAAGGGGACGGTGATTCCGGACGGCTTTCAGATCGGCGTTGATCACGAGGAGGATCGCCAGCGCTTCCTCGTGACCGACGAAGGCATCGTGCTGGTTACGCCGGGCATGATGAACCAGCGTCTGCATTACGAACGGGACTGACCCATGAGCACGAAACCAGAAACTTGCGTCAATCTTGTCCTGTGCTGGCACATGCATCAGCCCTGGTACCGCGAGAGTCAGCGGGGAGACTATCGCCTCCCTTGGGTCTATCTGCACGCCCTTAAGGACTACGCTGATATGGCCGCGCACCTCGAGGCCAATCCGAAGATGCGCTGCGTCGTGAACTTCACGCCGGTGCTGCTCGAGCAGATTGACGACTACGCCGTGCAGTTCAGAGAGCATCTGAAGAGCGGACAACGTTTCGCCGAGCCACTACTCAATCTGTTGGCGGGTGTCGATGCGATACCGGCTGATGCGGCGGCGAGGGCCGAGATCGTGCGCGCCTGCCGGCGTGCGCATGCGCCGCAGATGATCGATGTCTATCCAGGATTCCGTGGCCTGTTCGAGATAGTGATGTCGCTGGATGGCAAGGACGTCGATGCCAGTCGCCTCACTTATATGAACGATCAGTTCTTCATTGACCTGCTGAGCTGGTACCACCTCGCCTGGCTCGGGCATTCGCTGAAGCAGCTGCCCCGGGTCAAGGGCCTGTTGGAAACCGACGGCACATTCAGCGCCGAGGCACGGCGTGAACTGCTGGAGATCATGAGCGAGGCTTTCGATCGGCTGCTCGATCGCTATCGGATACTCGCCGACCGCGGACAGATTGAGCTGTCGATGACGCCCTATGGCCATCCGATTGTGCCGCTGCTGATCGATATCGGCGCCATGCACTGTTCACTGCCCGAGGCCAAGGGGCCGGAGGCCGCGACATACCCCGGCGGCCTGGAGCGCGCGCGCTGGCACATGCGCGAGGGACTGCGAGTGTTCGAGCACTACCTCGGACGGCGGCCGAAAGGCGTATGGTTGTCGGAGGGCGGCGTCAGTGACGATGCCCTGAAACTACTCGATGAGTTCGACATGGCGTGGAGCGCCTCCGGTGAGGGTGTATGGAACAATAGTCGTTTCCTCTCCGGGCTCGAGGCGCAGGGTGAAGAGGCTCGGCGAACACTGTTCCGCGTGAGTGCGATCAATGATTGTGAGGCGCGCATGTTCTTTCGCGATGACGGTCTTTCCGACATGATCGGCTTCGAATATCAGCAGTGGGACGCCCGCGATGCCGCGGTCGATTTTGTCCGTCATCTCGAGAACATCGGGACCTACCTCGGCGATGAATGCGATCAGCACGTGGTCAGTGTCGTCTTGGACGGCGAGAACGCCTGGGAATATTATACGGACAATGCCTACCACTTCCTCGGCGAGCTCTACCAGCACCTGGGCAAGAGCGAGCATATTCGCACGCTGACCTTCAGCGAGGCGCTGGTGCAGTGCCCCCCGCAGATGCTACCGACGCTGTGTCCGGGCAGCTGGGTCTACGGCTCCTTTTCGACCTGGATAGGCGAACACGACAAAAATCGCGCCTGGGATCTCCTGATCGCCGCGAAGCATGTCTATGATCGCGCGGTGGACAAGAAACGATTCAAGAAAGGGGAAAAAGCCAGACTCGAGCGACAGCTGGCGATCTGCGAAGGCTCAGACTGGTTCTGGTGGTTTGGGGACTACAACGCAGCCGACAGCGTCAGCGATTTCGACCGCCTGTATCGCGAACAGCTCAAGAATCTCTACGAGATGCTCGGCGAGCCGGTACCGGCCGAACTCGATCGCCCTATCTCGCGCGGCGGTGGCGATGCCGAAAACAGCGGCACAATGCGACGCGGCCATGGTTGACTGGCTGTCCGTACGCCGCGCGGGAATCCTACTGCACGTCACCTCACTGCCATCGTCGCGATTGGATGATGACGCCCTGCGCTGGCTCGACTTCATCGCGTCGGCCGGGCTCTCGGTGTGGCAGGTGCTGCCTTTGGTCATACCCGACACAAACGGCTCGCCCTACCAGAGCCCATCGGCCTTTGCCATGAACCCAGGCCTGCTGCCAGCCAGCGATGTGAAGGTCAATGAATCGGAGTTCGAAGAATACTGCGCGGTCGAGGCCGCCTGGCTGGAGGACTTCGCCCTGTTCGAAGTGCTAAAACAGCGCTTCCGGGATCGAACCTGGGTACACTGGCCGGATAATTTTCGGCATCGCGACACCCCTTCGCTGCGTCGCATCGCCCTAAACGCCCGACCCGAGATGACCCGCATCAAACAGCAACAGTACCGCCTGGATCGAGCCTGGAAGCGCATTCGTCAGCATGCCCGGGATCGGGATGTTGCATTGTTCGGCGACATCCCGGTATTTATCGCGCACGACAGTGCAGACACCTGGTCCCAGCCACAGGACTTCCTGCTCGATGACGATGGCCAGCCAACCCATGTCACCGGCGTGCCACCCGATTATTTTTCCGAAACCGGGCAACGCTGGGGCAACCCGCACTACCGCTGGGAGCGCATGCGGAAGGAGGACTATGCGTGGTGGATCGCGCGTATGGCGCGGCAATTCGAACTGTTTGACCTGGTGCGCATCGATCACTTCCGCGGCCTCGTGGCGGTGTGGATGATCGAGGCCAGTTGCGACACCGCGATCGACGGCTACTGGCAGGAGACGCCGGGCGACGCATTGCTGGGCGCACTGCGCGCGAGATTTCCGGATCTGCCGATCGTAGCCGAGGATCTCGGCGTCATCACCGAGGAGGTCAGGGCGCTGCGCCGTAAGTATGGTTTTCCGGGGATGTCGGTGCTGCAGTTCGCCTTCGACCATTTCGACGACAACCCGCACAAACCGGCCAATGTCACACCCGATACCGTGGTCTATACAGGTACCCACGACAACGACACCTGCGTCGGCTGGTTCAGCAGTCTGCAGCCAGGGGAAAAGGACTTCGTGTTCCAGGTCCTCGGGGTGGAGCCAACTGAGGATATCGCCCGATTCATGATCGAAACCGCAATGCACAGCCGCGCCGACCTCGCGGTCGCCCCGTTGCAGGATTTTCTCGGCCTGGGCAGCAAGGCGCGCATGAACACGCCCGGTGTGAGCACGGGCAACTGGCATTGGCAGTTTCGTTGGGACATGTTAAGTGACGGACTGGCAGCGCGGATCAATGGAATGATCGCCGACAGCGGGAGGCTCCATGGCCGCTAAGCTGCCCTATCCCCTGGCGATGCTGCAGCATGGCGAGGCGCACGATCCATTCGGCATACTCGGCAAACACCCCGATGGCGACAAGACACTGGTGCGGGCCTTTATGCCGAGCGCCGAGGAAGTTGAGCTGGACGGCATCGGTCTGATGCAGCGGCTGCCACAGACCGACATCTTTGAGATTCGCCTGGATGCCTCGAAGGCAGAGGCCCTGCCACAGCACCATCAACTCAACTGGCTCGAGAAAGGTGACGGTCAGCAGCACTCGGTGATCTCGCCCTACAGCTTCGATCCGCTGTTGTCGGATCTCGATCTGCACCTATTCAGCGAGGGTCGACATCACCATGCCTACCGTCTGCTCGGGGCTCACTTGATTGCGGTTGACGGGATTCTCGGCTGCCGCTTCGCTGTATGGGCTCCGGCGGTCAGACGCGCCAGTGTGGTGGGCGACTTCAACGGCTGGAATGGCCTGCGCCACCCAATGCGCAACCGCGGCGGCTCGGGGGTCTGGGAGTTGTTCATTCCAGGTCTGCATGCCGACGATCTGTATAAATTCGAGTTCTCCAGTCGTACCGGCCAACGGATACTCAAGGCAGACCCCTATGGGCAGGCGATGACCCTTCGCCCCGACACCGCCTCACGGATTGCGGCGCCGACGGCCTTCGAATGGCAGGATCAGGAATGGCTACAGCAGCGCGCGCAATGGCAGTGGATGCATCAGCCGATGAGCACCTACGAGGTACATCCCGGATCCTGGCGACGCACAGCGGACGGTGGTTTCCAGAATTTCCGCGACCTGGCCGACCAGCTGGTGCCCTATGTGACCGATCTCGGCTACACCCATATCGAGCTCTTGCCGGTGATGGAACATCCACTGGACGAATCGTGGGGTTATCAGGTCTCGGGTTATTTCGCTCCCAGTGCACGTTTCGGCAGCGGCGATGATCTGCGCTATCTGATCGATCGCTGCCACAGGGCCGGCATTGGCGTCATCCTCGACTGGGTTCCGGGCCATTTTCCCAAGGATGACTTTGCATTGGCCCGTTTTACCGGTGACCCCGTCTACGAGCATGCCGATCCCCGTCGCGGCGAACACCGCGATTGGGGCACTCTGATATTCGACTACGGACGCCGTGAGGTAGCCAACTTTCTTCTCGCCAATGCGGTGTATTGGCTCGAGGAGTTCCATGTCGACGCCCTGCGGGTCGATGCGGTCGCCTCGATGCTGTATCTCGATTACTCTCGCGACGACGGCGACTGGCTGCCCAACCAGTACGGCGGCCGCGAGAACCTCGAAGCCATCGAGTTCCTGCGCCACGTCAACAGCGTGCTGCATGCACGCTTTCCTGGTGCGCTAACCATCGCCGAGGAGTCCACTGCCTGGCCAATGGTGTCGCGGCCGACCTGGATGGGCGGGCTCGGATTCAGCATGAAGTGGAACATGGGCTGGATGAACGACACGCTGTGGTACATGGAGCGCGAGTCCATTCATCGCCGCTATCACCATGACAAACTGACCTTCAGCCAAATGTACACCTATACCGAGAACTTCGTCCTGCCACTGTCGCATGACGAGGTCGTGCACGGGAAGCGCAGCCTGCTCGACAAGATGCCGAATGACATGTGGCAGAAGTTCGCGAATCTGCGACTGCTGTATGCCTGGCAGTACGCACACCCGGGCAAGAAGCTGCTGTTCATGGGCGGCGAATTCGCACAATGGCATGAATGGCGCGCCGGTGAGGCGATCGATTGGCCGCTGCTGGAAAACGCCAACCACCAGGGTGTGTATGCGTTGATACGGGATTTGAATCGGCTCTACCGCGATCTACCCGCACTGCACCGCCATGATTTCGAACATCAGGGGTTCGAATGGATCGACTGTCATGACGCCGACCACTCGGCCCTGAGCATGATCCGCCACGGTGAGGGCCAGGCGCTGGTCTGCCTGTTCAATTTCACCCCAGTGCCGCGGGAAGGCTATCGCGTCGGCCTGCCCGGCGAGGGGACTTATCGTGAGGTACTGAATACCGATGCGACACTCTATGGCGGCAGCAATCTGGGTAATGAGGGACGCGTCACGGCCGACGCCATGGTGTGGCGCGAGCGCTCCTACTCCGCAGCGGTCAACCTGCCGCCCTTGGGTGCGGTTTTTCTGCTGCGCGACGCATGACCATGAACGTCCTGTTTGCTGCCAGTGAACTGTTCCCACTCATCAAGACCGGGGGTCTCGCCGACGTTGCGCACAGCCTGCCCAACGCGCTGGCGCAGCTCGACATCGATATGAGACTGGTGTTGCCCGCCTACCGACAGGTGCTGTCCGGGATCAGCGGATTGCGGGTGCTCGGCTGGGTCAAGGCCTCCACTGGGCGCGAGGTGCGCATCCTCGAGGGCAGCCATCCAGAGTTGACCATACCCATCTGGCTGGTCGATGCGCCAGAGCTGTTCGATCGACCAGGCAACCCGTATACGGACGCCGGCGGCAACGACTGGCCGGACAATCCGGTGCGTTTCGCCTTGTTTAGCCAGGTCGCGGCCTCGCTCGCCATGGACGCCCTCGGGCTCGGCTGGCGGGCCGATGTGGTGCATGCCAATGACTGGCAGACGGGTCTTGTGCCGGCCTATCTGGCGACCGAGTCAGCGCCGCCACGCACGTTGTTCACCGTGCACAACCTCGCCTACGATTGCCAGTTCGATTTCCCCGTCTTCCAGGGCCTGCAGCTGCCGAGTTACTGGTGGTCCTTGGAGTACGGGGAATTCTACGGCCGTTTCTCCATGCTCAAGGCCGGGATCATATTTTGCGATCGGATCACTACGGTGAGCCCGCGCTATGCTCAGGAGATTCGCACGACAGAGCTCGGCTATGCCTACGCGGACGTTCTCGAGGCGAATGCGGGCAAGCTGGTCGGCATCCTCAACGGTATCGATGACGTCACCTGGGACCCGCGCACCGATCCACATCTCGCGGCGCGCTATCACGTGAATGGCAAGATCCGCGACGCAAAGCGGGCCAACCGGGAGACCCTACTGAAGGCCCTCGGCGCACCCGAGGCAGCGTGTGAACAGCGTGGCCCGCTGGTCGGCTCGGTAGGACGCCTGGTCTATCAGAAGGGCATCGATCTCCTGCTCGACGCGATTCCGGCGCTGCTCGACGACAGCGATGCCCAGTTCGTGATCATCGGCAGCGGCGAGACCAAGCTCGAGCAGCAGCTCACTAAGCTGGCGCTGGCCTGGCCGGATCGCCTTTTCTGTCACATTGGTTATTCTGAGACCCTTGCACACCAGCTCGAGGCGGCCTGCGACATCTTCGCGATGCCGTCACGTTATGAGCCGTGTGGGCTCAACCAGATGTACAGTCTCCGCTATGGCACCCCACCGGTGGTGCGCGAAACCGGCGGCCTGGCCGACACCGTCGAAGACGCCAAACCACGCAGCCTGGCGCGCGGTGAAGCAAATGGTTTTGTGTTTCGAGAGGCCAGCGGCGCGGCGCTGGGCGAGGCCTTGCGGCGTGCTTTCGCATTGCATGCGAAACCCAAGCAATGGATGAAACTTATCAAGACAGGTATGCGCGGAGATTACGGCTGGCGCAACAGCGCGCAGGCGTACCTTCAGCTTTACCGAGCCGAATGACGAGCAGGAGGTAATTCTCGTGGCGGAACAAGATACAACAGAGGCGTGCGTGTTACCGAACATGCCGGCATTGCCGGCGACACCGCAGGACCTCAGCCAGGATATCCGGCGCTATCTTGAGTATCACCTCGGCCGCTTCCTCGGTTGCGATCACTTCTATCTGTACGAATCGCTGACCTACACGATCCGCGACCGCATCATGAGCGATTGGCGCAACACCTGGTGCTTATACAAACGGGTAGGTGTGCGACGCGCACATTACCTGTCGCTGGAGTACCTGATTGGCCGATCGCTGGGCAATCATCTGCTGAACCTCGACTTGCACGAGCCCGTCGATAAGGCGGTCAAAGACTTCGCCATCAGCCTCGAGGAGATTGAGGATACCGAGCCGGACGCAGGCCTCGGCAACGGCGGTCTGGGGCGCCTGGCGGCCTGTTTTCTCGACAGCTGCGCCACGCTCGGGCTGCCGGTTACCGGCTATGGGCTGCGCTACGAATTCGGCATGTTCAAGCAGCATATCGACAATGGCTATCAGGTCGAGGACCCGGACCACTGGATGCGCGATGGCCACCCATGGGAGGTCGAACGCCCGGAGTACATGCAGGTGGTCAAGTTCGGTGGCCGAACAGAACGCCATATCGATCTGCAGCATCGAGCGCATGGCCGCTGGGTGGATACCGAAGACGTCGTTGCCGTCCCCTATGACGTCCCGGTGTCCGGCTATCGCAACAAAATCGTGAACACCCTGCGCCTCTGGTCGGCCACGTCGACCGACGCCTTCAACCTCAAGGAGTTCAACGCCGGCGACTATACCGAATCGGTTGCCAGCAAGAACGAGGCGGAAAACATCACCATGGTGTTGTACCCCAATGACGCCAGCGAGAACGGCAAGGAACTGCGCCTGCGCCAGCAGTACTTTCTGACCTCGGCCAGCCTGCAGGACGTCTTCCGTCAATGGGGCGATCAACCACTGGGAGAGTTCGCCAAATACAACGTATTCCAACTCAATGACACACACCCCAGCATCGCAGTGGCAGAGATGATGCGTATACTGCTCGACGACCCGAACAAGCGCCTCAGCTGGAACGAGGCCTGGGCCATTACCCGGCAGTGCATGGCCTACACCAACCACACGCTGCTACCCGAGGCCCTGGAACGCTGGCCGGTGCGGCTGTTCAAGCAGCTGCTGCCACGCCCGCTCGAGATCATCTACGAGATCAATGCACGTTTCCTGGCCGACGTGCGCCAGCACTGGCCGGGAGACACCGATCGGGTGCGCCGCATGTCACTCATCGAGGAAGGGCCGGACCCGCAGATCCGGATGGCGTGGCTGGCGATCGTCGGTAGTTTCTCTGTCAACGGCGTCGCCGCGCTGCATTCAAAGCTGCTGACCCAGGGGTTGTTCAGGGACTTTTATGAACTCTGGCCGGAGCGCTTCAACAACAAGACCAACGGTGTGACACCGCGCCGTTGGCTTGCGATGGCCAACCCGGAACTGGCCGAGCTGTTGAGCGAACAGCTCGGCGACGGCTGGCAGGCCGATCTGAGTCGGCTGTCGGCACTGCGC
Source organism: Chromatiaceae bacterium (assembly GCA_024639005.1). Lineage (GTDB taxonomy): Bacteria > Pseudomonadota > Gammaproteobacteria > Chromatiales > Chromatiaceae > Thiosocius. The sequence continues at coordinate 26,420 of JAHEJD010000029.1, forward strand.
CCGTTCGCCGAAAATGACGATGCGGCCTTCATCGAACGCTGGCAACAGATTCGTCGGCATAACAAGCAGCGTCTCGCCGACATGGTGAAGAAAGAGACCGGCGTGACCTTCGACCCCTCGGCCCTGTTCGACGTCCAGGTCAAGCGCATCCATGAATACAAGCGACAGTTGCTCAACGTCTTGCATGTCGTTCATCTATACGACCGCATCCGCCGTGGTGACGACGGCGACTGGGTCAATCGCTGTGTGCTGATCGGTGGCAAGGCGGCCCCGGGGTACCAGCGCGCGAAGGAGATCATAAAGCTCGTCAACAATGTCGCCGGGGTGGTCAACAACGACCCGGCGGTCGGGGGCCGCCTCAAAGTGGTATTTCTACCCAATTACGATGTGACCAAAATGATGACCATCTGTCCGGCCGCGGACCTCTCGGAGCAGATATCCACGGCCGGCAAGGAGGCCTCGGGTACCGGCAACATGAAGTTCATGATGAACGGCGCCATCACCATCGGCACCTACGACGGCGCGAATATCGAGATCCTGGATGCCGTCGGCGAGGAGAATTTCTTCTTGTTTGGGCTCAGGGCCGACGAGGTCGCCGCGCTGCGCGGCAACTACCAACCACAGCAGTATATCGAAGCCGACGCAGACCTCGCGCATGTCCTCGCGCTCCTGGAGAGCGACCATTTCAGCGGCATCGAGCCGGGGCTCTTCCGCCCAATCATCGACGGCATCAAGAGCCCTGACGACCCCTGGCTGACGCTGGCAGATTTTCGCAGCTACGTGGACGCACAAGGACGCGCTGAGCGAGCATGGCGGGATCAGGCGGCCTGGGTCCGCATGAGCATCTGCAACTGTGCGGCCAGCGGGGGCTTTTCCACCGATCGAACGATCGGTGAATACAACAGCGAAATCTGGCGCCTCGAGCCGTTGATCACGTCGGTCTGATCATGGCCCCCCGGGGACAATACACGCCGCATGGCTCAGCGGGCCGGCCGCGGTCAATGGCACCGACGTTCGCTGGCCGGCGCGATCAGCCGTGTGGTGGAGAAGCGCCTGCGAGGGCGAAGGTGACGGTCTCGTTGATATCTCCACCGATGAGCCGTTCGCGTCTCACCGTTACCGAGATCTCACCGCCCGGTGGCTGGTCCAGCATCGCAATCTTGAGGTCGGTGTAGTGTTCGATCGGGTCGCCGTTGATGGCGAGTATCTGATCGCCCTCCTCGATGCCCGCGGTCTCCGCCGGGCTGTCTTCCGAGAAGCCCTTTACGAACACCCCTCCGTTCCGTTCGTCGAGCAGTACCCGCATCAGACCGACTGCCGGCAATACCTGATCATTGGCCAGGACCAGGAAGTCGGCGCTATTGAACATCCGTGATGCCGGGTTGAAGGTCGCGATCGTCGTACCCTGGATGCCCGTGCGTCGCGTCACCCGGTTAGGGATACCGCTGCGCCCCGAGACATGCCCCTTGCCAGCGAGCACCAAGATGCGTCCGTCCGGATTGGCCTTCAAGTAGTCCGCAACCCGCTGCGCCATGCTCTCGTCCCATGTCAATTGGACCTCGAGGAAGCGCTGAAACAACGATTCATCACGCTGGTGCAGATTGAACATCTCGCGCAGCTGACCCTCGTAGTCCTTGTCCTCGAAGTCGTAACCGTCCGGCAGCTGTTTTTTCATATCCTCCGCCAGGTCGTTGATCCCGACCCTTTGTATTTCACTGGTCAACTCACGCGACGCATTCAGCGCGATGATCGGGATCCCCTTTTCCTTGGCGAACTGGATTATGGGGCGATACAGCCGGTAGTCGAAACGCCACCGGTCGTAGTATTCCGTGCGCCGCAAAAGCTCGGCCTCGTCGATCTTGCCGGCTAGGAAGTCGTCCAGCACCGGCTGGTAACGCGACTGAAACCACTCAACGCCCACTGCGAGTCCGTCGGGTCGCGCCGCCATGCCGCGCAAGACCTCGAGCTGCAGCAGATGATCCGCGAAGGCGGTATGGGTCTCGCCGACGTAGATCAGGCGCTCCGAGCGCAGTTTTGTCATCAGTTCCGGCAGGGTTGCGGATTTTGCCGGTTCGACAACAATCGGCGTCATGACAACTATCTCCCCCGCCGCCGCGTTGGTCGACGACATGGTGCCAGCCGCCAACCCGACCATCGTCCCAATCAGGGCCGCGAGGGCGGCCGTCGTCATGCTATGTTGCTTTTTCATGTGCGCACCCTTGTCTGCGTCAGCACAAAGACTAACCCATGAGCTCGTAGTCGATGTGCGCCCGGATTCTGGGGAAATCTCGGTCGATGATACCGTCCGTGTGGGGGATGCGACGGCCACATTCGAGTTCGTGTTAAACGCCGGCCTCTCGGTGCAGACCGACGACGGCACACTGCAGACGCTGGCCACATCCGCCGACGGGCTGCGCAAGGCCTACCGCGTCAGCATGCAAACGCCCGGACGATCGCTCACGTTGCGTTACCGTGGCCGTCCCAGTTTCTCCGGTCAGCGCACGCATGGCGGAATGCCGGTCGGCAGTGTTTCCGAACAGGGGGTCTATCTCGACGGCGGGTCCGCCTGGTTTCCCCTGTTCGATCTCCCCATCGACCAGGTACGGATGACCGTGTCGCTGCCTGCGGGCTGGCAGGCGGTCGGGGTGGGCGGGCGCAGTCAGCAAGACGGCCAGGTCACCTGGGTCTCCGACCAGCCGCACGACGACCTGTATCTGATCGCCAACCGCTTCACAGGATATCACCGCAGCCTTGGCGCGATCGATCTGTCGATCTGGTTGCTCGAGGAGGATTCTGTACTGGCGGAGACCTATTTCGGCGTTATGGGCGACTATATCGATCACTACAGCCGACTGATCGGTGACTACCCTTACGCAAAATTCGCCGTGGTCGAGAATCCCTGGCAGACCGGTTTTGGGATGCCCTCGTTTACGCTGCTGGGTTCGCGGGTGATGCGCCTGCCGTTTATCCCCTACACCTCGCTGCCGCACGAAATCCTGCACAACTGGTGGGGCAACGGCGTATGGGTCGACTATGAGAAAGGCAACTGGAGCGAGGGACTGACGGCCTATATGGCCGATCACTGGATGCAGGAGCGGCAGGGCAAAGGCCGGCAGTACCGACTCAAGGCACTGCAGCGTTACAGTAATTTCGCCGCAGATGGCGAGGACGTGCCGCTGCTGCAGTTCGTCAGCCGGCACAATGACGCCTCACAGTCGATCGGCTACAGCAAATCGCTGATGTTGTTCCACATGCTGCGCACCGCCATGGGGGATGGGGCCTTCAGCGCCGGTCTGCAGCGCCTGTGGCAGCAACACCGCTTTTCACCGATCGGTTTCGCCGCCGCGATCGACAGCATCACGGGACCGGACCGCGAGCTCGCGGCCAAGGCGAGGCAATGGTTGGAGCGCCCCGATGCGCCCAGACTCCGCCTGATCGATGTGCAGGTCGAGGCCAGTGGCGGCGCCTATCAACTCGCGCTGGATATCGCCCAGGAAAACGCGCCACCGTTCGCGTTCGACCTGCCGGTCGCGGTCAGTCTGAGCGGCGAGCCATCGGCCAGACTTCTGCAGGCCCGCATCGACCAGCCGCGCAATCGCCTGGTCTTCGATCTACCGCGCGAGCCGCTGCGCGTCGATATCGACCCTGAATACGACCTGTTGCGCTATCTCGATCCGACCGAGCAACC
>JAHEJD010000089.1 GCA_024639005.1 Chromatiaceae bacterium
CCGGCACGGTGCGGATGATCTTACCGACCGAATCGAACGAGACGTTGAGCAGTTTGTCGAAGCCGATGTCGTAGAGGCGCTCGCTGGCCTTCAGGTAGTCCTCATAGCCCGGGATGTCGTCTGGATTGAAGCGCGCGATCTCGGCCTTCATCGCCTCGTGATCGCCGCTGTAGTCGAAATGGCTGCCGTCGTCGAAGCGGATGCGGTAGTACGGGTCGATCGCGCGCAGGTCGATGTCGTCCGACAGCCGCCGCCCACACAGTGCCCAGAGTTCCTCGAGCAGAAACGGTGCGGTCACGATCGTGGGGCCGGCATCGAAGGTGAAGCCGTCCTGCTCGTAGACGTAGGCCCTGCCGCCCGGCTTGTCGAGCCGCTCGACCACGGTGACTCGGTAGCCGCGCGCGCCCAGACGCACCGCCGCCGCCAGACCGCCGAACCCGCTGCCGATCACAACGGCACGTTTATTCTCCGACATGCGGCTGCCAACGCTGCGCCAGATCACTGACATGGAATACCAGCGCAGCGACCAGGAAGAATGCAATCCAGGTCCACCCTGCGCCGGTGAGGTCGGCCCGCAGGGCCAGCATCAGGCTGGTACCGGCACCGATATTGGTGAGCAGCGGCAGGGTCGCGATGCCACTGCCGGTGAATTTGCGCATCAACACGAGGGCGACGATCTCCAGCACGATAAAGGCAAGCATCAGATCGACGATGCGTCCGCTTGTCACCAGTTCTTCGAGAAAAGCCATATTCCCTTCCGTCTAATGGCCAGCAACCCTTTGATGGGTTATGGATCGAATGTCGCCAGTAGCCCCCGGGCGAGGCTGTGTATTATAGAACGCTACGGGCGACGGCAGTGTTCACCCTTCCCTGTTCGACATCGCCAGTTATCCAAGACAGCCGCGTCGCTTACTACACCATGCAAGATACCGTGCTGATCACCCTGGGACGCCTGCCGAAAGGCCTGGAACTGGCGACCGCGTTGGCGCGCGCCGGTTGCCGGGTGATCATCGCCGAGCCTTGGGGCTGGCATCTGAGTCGCGTCTCGCGCGCGGTGAGTCGCTGCTTTGCGGTAACGGCACCCAATACCGACGTGGCCGCCTATCAGGCCGATCTCTGCGACGTCGTCGCCCGCGAGGACGTTCGGCTGGTGGTCCCGGTATCGGAAGAGACCCTGCATGTCGCGTCGCTCGCCGACAAACTGCCCGAGGGCACCACGCTGTACTGCATGCCGCAGGCGGTGTTGCTCGGGCTGCACGACAAACTCTCGTTCATCCGCACGGCACAGGCACACGACCTGCCGGTACCCACAACCTTTGCCCTGGACAGCGACGAGGCCCGGGCCTTCGCCGCGTCCCAGCCGCACATCATCAAACCGACACTGTCATCGGCCGGTCACGGCGTCTCGCTGCGCGCGGCCGGCGAGGCGCTGCCGACACCCGAGGCGCCGGCGATAGTGCAGGCCTACCTGCCGGGCGAGGAGCTCAGTTCCTTCTCGGTCGCGCATGCCGGCCGCGTCGTCGGCACGGTCATCTACCGCGGCCTCATCATATCGGGCAGCGTGGCGGTCTGTTTCGAGTCGCTGCCGGATCCGGACCCGGCCATGCTGGCCTGGATCGAGCGCTTCGTCGGCCGCACCGGCTACAGCGGTTTCATCTCATTCGATTTCCGCCGCGACGAAAACGGTCAGGCCCTGCCCATCGAGTGCAATCCGCGGACCACCAGCGGCGTTCATTTCGTGGACCCGCAAGACCTCGCCAAGGCGGTCCTGGATCCGGCGGCAGAGAACCCCTTTCGATTGCGCGACGAACGCATACTGCAGCAGTTCTACCCGGCGCTCACCGAGACCCAGGGCGCCGCGCTGAAGGGTCGGCCCTGGCGGCCGAACATGAAGTATCTGTTCAGCTGCCGCGACGTGAGCTGGGACTGGCGTGATCCCCTGCCCTTTCTGCTGATGCCGCTGACCTCTTACCAGATCCTGCGGCGAACCATCTTTTCCGGGATGTCGTTCGGCGAGGCCGCCACGTTCGACATCGGTTGGTATGGAGCCGGAAATCCCACCGGCCACTAATTTATACGCCGCTTGGCGCGGCATTGGATCTGCTGCACCGGGCGCGTGGTGAGCCGCGCCACCGGCCGTACCTTGTCGGGCTCGAGCGCCGAGAAATCGAAGCGCCGTACCAGCCGGGCGATGATCAGGCTGGCCTCGGTCTGCGCGAAGCCGGCGCCGACACAGGTACGCGGGCCCATGCCGAACGGCAGGTAGGCACCCGGCGTGAGCTCGTGCTCGCGTTCCGGCAGAAAGCGGTCGGGATCGAAGACCTCGGGATCTCTCCACAGCTTGCGATGACGATGCGTGGTCCAGGGCGAGATCATGATCATGGCCCCGCGTTTGACCTTGAACTTCCCGATGCGCGTCGGCTCCATCGCCACCCGCGGGACAAAGGTGATCGGCGGGTACAGGCGCAGCGTCTCGCGGAATACGTTGCGCACATAGCGCAGCTGCTTGACGTGTTCGAACGCGACCGGGCCGTCGCCGACCACCTCGTCCACCTCGGCGCGAATGCGCGCGACCACCTCTGGCCTGACCGACAGGATGAAGAACAGCCAGGTCAGTGCACTGGCCGTGGTCTCGTGCCCGGCGAGAAACAGCACCCCGAGCTGGTCGACCAGCTCCTTGCGGGAAAACGGACAGCCCGATTCCTGATCACGTGCCGCGATGCAGGCCGAGGCGATGTCGTTGAACGCTTCGGCGGCGGCATTCATATGCGAATCGACCAGCTCGCCGAGGTGAAAGCGAATGCGCTCGCAGGCGTCCAGCACCGGCTGATGCTGGCGAATCTTCTTGAACGGGGGATCGAATATCAGCGCCTTCAGCTCCACCTGCGCCGCGCTGCGTTCGAAGATCTCGAAGGCATCGAACACATCGCGGGCGATCTGCGTCTGCAGCGAGGTGGAGAACACCGTCCTGCAGATGATGTCGGCGGTGAGGTTGCTCATCGCCATATCGAGCGAGAACGGCTCGCCTTTTGACGCCAGCTGATCCAGCTGCACCTCGTAGTCGTCGACCGCGGCGCTCATGGAGGTGAAGGCGCGGGTAAGCCGGATGTGCGAGAAAGCGGGGTCGATCATGTCGCGCTGCCGGCGCCACTTCGCACCGCTGGAGACGAAGATGGAATCGCCGACCAGGGGCTCCAGCGCGCCCACCATCAGGTCGTTCTTCGGGTAGATGTCGGTCGGATCGGTCATGATCCCGCGCAACAGTTCCGGCTCGTTGACCAGCAGGATCGAGCGCCGCGAGTAACCGAGGTGGGTGACCGGCAGGCGATAGGCGGCGGCCGGCAGCAGGCTCAACAGATTGCCTTCACCCTGCGCCGCGGTGCGTATCAGCGCGGCGAGCGGTGACAGCGGTACCGGACGCGGTGGCACATAAGGCACCGCCGGGACAAGCCGGTCCGCGTCGGATTGCAGGCTGGAGCCGGTGGCATCGGCGGTCGTCAAGGCGTTCTCCTGGAGTCGGCAGATCGCCGGGGGGCTGTCTCTTTTATGGTTACCCCGCCCGCGATGGCCGATCGGTGGCCGGGCATTTGTCTAGGAAAATTTACTTATCTAAGTGTATAGTTGTCTTGACAATCCCGCAACGCCGCGGGTTTTTCGGGAGGACTCGCCATGGGGCTGTTCCATGAATTCATCTGGCCTTTTCATGCCGTCGTGTCGGCACATATCGTCACCGGGTCGGTCGGGCTACTGGCATTCTGGGTACCGATAGTCGCACGCAAAGGCGGCGCGAATCACAAACTCTGGGGCAAGGTGTTCACCTGGTCGATGCTGTCGACGGGGACGATCGCGATCGGGATCGCCAGCCTGACCATCAACGACCCGGTCGGGACCCATCCCCACCTCGACTTCGACCCGGCGCTGATTCAGGGGATATTCGGCTGGATGATGCTCTACCTGGCCATCCTGACCATCAACCTCGCCTGGTACGGCTGGATGTGCATCAAGAACCGACGCGACCATGTGGGAAACCGCAGGCCCTTCAATCTGCTGCTGCAGGTCGCGGTGACCATTGCGGCCGCCAACTGCGCATGGCATGGCGTCGCGCTGGGGCAGCTACTCATGGTCGGCATCTCGTTTGTCGGATTCGCCACCGCAGCCACCAATCTCTGGTTCATCTACAAACCGGGACGCGGGCCGCAGGACTGGTTGAAAGAGCATCTAAAGGGACTGGTAGGCGCCGGCATCTCGGTGTACACCGCATTCTTCGCCTTCGGTGCGGTTCGGATCATGCCGGAGCTGGCATTGAACCCTGCACTCTGGGCGGTCCCGCTGGTCACCGGGGTCGGCATCATCCTATATCATTGGCGCAAGATCGGGCTGCAGCAGCAGGCGACCACGCGCGAGGCGCGTCTGGCCTGATTGGCCCACAGATCCGCGCCCGGCCGCTGCGGCCCGGGACAGCCGCGCTTGCGACCCGGCAAGATACGATACCCTGCGCATGCGCACCCGCCGCAGCGTCAATGACGATATGGGCCATCCCAGAGTGAGGCACAAAAAATGACCGCCGGTTCTCCGTTCCCCAGCGAAACCGACCTCGATCCCGACACGCTGCAAGCGGCCATCGACGCCCCCTGCCACCACATCCACATCGCATCGGCCGGCTGCCTGAGCTACTACGAGGACAGCGCTGTCGAAGGACGGCCCTTGGTGCTGTTGCACAGCATCAACGCGGCGCCCAGCGCGATGGAGATGAAGCCGCTGTTCGAGCACTACCGTTCGCGGCGCCCCGTGTATGCCCCCGACCTGCCCGGCTACGGTCGATCGGAGCGCGGCGACCGGCCATACAGCCCGGCAATGTACGCCGACGCGCTGCTTGAGTTCCTCGCGGAGGTGGTCAAACAGCCCGCGGACATCATCACGTTCTCGTTGAGCGCCGAGTTTGCGGCGCGCGCAGTGCCGTTGGCCGACGACGCCATTACATCACTCGCGCTGCTCTCGCCCACGGGCCTGAGCCGGCGCCAACCCCCGAGCGGCAAGATCACCGACCGTCTGTTGTCATTCTTTCGATTGCCGGTGCTCGGTGACGGGTTATACCGGTTGCTGACCTCGAGACCCAGCATCCGGTATTTTATCGGGCAGGCGTTCACCGGCCCGACGCCGCAAGACCTGCTCGACTATGCCCATGCGACTGCGCACCAGCCGGGCGCCAAACACGCGCCCTTTCGGTTTCTCTCCATGAAGCTCTTTACGCCGGGTGCGATCGAGGAGCTCTACCGGCCACTGCAACTGCCGGTGCTGGTGCTTTACGATCGCGACCCGAATGTGAAATTCGACCTGCTCGACGAGCTGGTGGCGCAACGGCCGAACTGGCAGGCGGAACGTATTCAGCCCACGCTGGGACTGCCTCACTGGGAGCAACTCGCCGCCACGGTGCAGGCCCTGGACCGTTTCTGGCTGCAGCACCGCTGACCCGCCAGGACCGCGATAGGCCAGCGGCGGAAACAGGGTGTCAAGCCGCGGCACGCACAGCCTCATGCCTTTCCGAAGAAATTTCAGTCTGTTGTGCGGCAGCTGCTTGCCGGCCGGTGACAAATGCGGGTCATAGCGCGGGACAACCGGCTTTACCTTCACGGGTGCCCGCCAAGCTAGCTTTTCCGACGAACGCGTTCGCGCAGGCCGTCAAAGTAACCGGCATCCACCGGGGCCGTTGGCGCAGACGCAGCACCCTCTAACAGAAGCTCCCGCAAATGCTGGCGGTCCTGGTCCCTTCGGATCAATTCACGGACGTACTCGCTACTTTCCGTAGCCGCGATCAGACACCTGCTTGTCGATGAAAGAGCGCATCGAGTCTGGAAGGGAGATACTCATCGTGCCCATGTTCGAAAGTAAGTTTGCTTGGCAACTTTTGGCAAGATCTTCAGGCTAATTCTGCAATTCCGGCGCGAACACCTGGATGATCAGATCCATCTGCTCCTTCGGAAGGGGGCGCAACTGCGCCGCTGGCCGCTTCATTGCAGGGGCCGTCGGCTGACGCGCCATCGCCACCGGTTGGGGAGACGCCGTCGGTACTGCCTTGGGCGACATCGGCGATGCGCTCGGGATCCTCGGCACCCCGCTGGGCGACAGCGCCGTGGCGTCGGGTGCCATCGGAACCGCCCTGGAAGACGCCACCGGTGCATTGGGTGCCGCGGGGACCGCCCTGGGCGACATCGGCGACGCATCGGGCAGCCTCGGCACTGCGCCGGGCGCCGCCTGCGCCGCCCTTGGCACCCTCTCGAGCGGCTTGGGTACGATCGGCGCCTGCTCAGGTGCCCTTGGAGTCGGCTTGGGCGGGGTTGCTGCCTGCATTGGCGCGGCCGCGGCTGGCTTGGGCGCCGTCGCAACGGGTTTCGTTGCCAGCGGAGCGGGCCCGGGTGCCGTTACGGTTTGCTTGGGTGCTGCCGCGCTTGGCTTTGGTGCCGCCGCGGCCGGCTTGGATGGGCTCGGCTGCGGCGTAGAGACCGTCGACTTAGGCGCCGCTGGAGGTTCACCCGCGGGGTCCAGGAGGCGTTGGATCGCAGCAGGGTCCAGCGTACTCGACCCATAGCCCTCATTCACGGCCGCCGCCTCGCCGTCGCCGGGCAGCACTATCGCTGTCAGCGCCAGTACCGGGAGCAAAAGAAACACGCGCTCCAGGTGCGCGGCTGCCAGTCGGCGAATCGCAGCGGCCCGGCGGGGCGCTTGCAGAGGACTTCTCGGTGTCGTCATGGTGGCCATCCTGTCTGGACAAAATGTTGGCCGGCAGTATAAGCCGACCCCGTCTCGCCAGCCCAGCGCACCAGCCCCGGCAATTGCAAAAACGCGCTGCGGCGACGAATCGGACTTCGATGCTAAGCTCCCGGGTTTATCTTGGCCCAGCGCACAAACGATGGATTTCGCACTGACCAAAGCAGACATCCGCCACGCCTGTGGAGATCATGCCTACGCCCGTGGCCGCGACTATGCCCGCCATCACCGCGTGCTGGACATCGACCTGCAGCAGACCGATGAAGGCATGAGGGTCAGGTCCAGCGTGCGCGGCAATGCGGTCTACGAGCAGGAGATCCATATCAGCGAATTCATGGATGTCGTTGAACTCGAGGGCGAGTGTACCTGTCCGGTCGGCTACAACTGCAAGCACGTCGCCGCGGTCCTGAACAATATGCTGGACGAGGCACGGCCCGAGCCTCTCGCGCGTCAACGCCAGCAGATCGAGCATTGGGTGACACGCGTCGCCGAGGCACGGACACCCGAGCAATGGCTGCCCGAGCTCGGCGAACAGGCCCTGCTGTATGTGCTGGCGCCGTCAGCGCGCCAGACGCATCAGGTCGAAGTGCGGCTGCAGATCAGCCGCGTGCTGAAGAACGGCAAGGGCTACGGCAAGCCGCGCACCCTGGGACTCTACGAGATGCAGGGGACGCGCATGCAACAGGTCGCGCAGCCGGTCGACGACACCATTCTGCGCCTGCTCAGCGGTCTCTCGCGATATTACGCCATCGAGTTGCGCGGCGACCTCGGTGCCATGGCGCTGACGCGCATGCTGGGGACCGGGCGTCTGCACTGGCGCGACATCAACGACCCGCCGCTGCACCCCGGCGAGCCGCGCCAGCTGCGCGTCGCGTGGCGGCCCGAGGGCGACCAGCTGCACCTGTCCCTGGACACCGAGCCCGGCGGTGCGCTCCTGGTCAACGTCGATCCACCCGCCTACATCGACCCGCAACTTGCGACGGCCGGTCCGCTGGCGCTGGATCCGGGGCTGGATTACCGCACGCTGGACGCGCTTCTCGACGCCCCACCGCTCCCGCGGGAACTGGCGACCGAGGTCTCCGACCTGCTGCTGCAGGCATTCCCGGAGATGGCCCTGCCCCTCCCGGCGCCCCGCGCACTGCAGGAACTGCGCGACCTGACGCCGACCCCGGTGCTGCGGCTGACCGCCGAACGCGCGGAGGACGCCTATGGCGCGCGCCTGGTGCATCTGGTGATGATCGGATTCGACTATGAAGGCCGGCGCGTCGGCCTGCCGTTCGACGGCGTCAGTCAGCTGCCGGATGCGGACGGGGTGACACGCATCCTGCGTGACAGCGACAGCGAGGTGAAGGCGCTGCACCGGCTGCTGGCGATCGGCTTCGAGGCCTGGCAACCCCACCCTACGACCGAGCCCGCCTTCGCCCTGCCGGGGGAGGACATCGAGACCTCCGCGCGACTGTGGCGGGAATTCATCGATACGGAGGTGCCGGCGCTGCGCGACGAGGGCTGGCTGGTCGAACAGGACGAAAACTTCGCGCTGCGCTTCGCGCACGCCGACGACCTCGCGGTGGATATCGAGGAGCGCGGCCACTGGTTCGACCTCGGGATCGGGGTCGATTTCGAGGGCCGGCGCATCGACCTGGTCCCGGTGCTGGCAAAGCTGGTCGAACGCATCGACCGCCCCGAGGACCTGCCCGACGACCAGCCGCTGATGCTGGAGGTCGCCGAGGCGCAGTGGCTCGAGCTGCCGGCGGCGCGCATCAAGCCGCTGGTGGCCACGCTGTTCGATCTGTTCGATCGCGCCGGCCGCGATGCCGAGACGCTACCCCTCAACCGCATCGACGCCGTGCGCCTGCAGGG
>JAHEJD010000030.1 GCA_024639005.1 Chromatiaceae bacterium
TACGATGAAGCATGATGAGCAGCCGAATGTCCGCATCCCACGCCCTTACCCTCACTTTAGCCGCGGCCTTGCTGCTGCTCGGCGCCTGCTCGCAAGAGTCGTCGCCACCGCCCGCTGTCGAATCGGCGGCCCAGCCGGCGCCGGCGACCGGCGACCCTCGCACCGACCCCGCTGCGAGTGCCGACACCGCTGTCGCCCCGACGCCTGCGCCCGGCGACGACACCGCGACGATAGAGCTGGAGTGGGATGCCCTGGTGCCCGAGGATTTTCGTCCCGACAAGCTCCTGGAGGAATTCCAGGTCGAGGACATGGCCGACGATGATCCACGCGCCCAGGAACTCATGGACCGGCTCCAGGAGGTCTGGGACCAGGCCCCGGTGCGCGAGGACCTCGACGGCCGGCTGGTCAAGCTGCCCGGGTTCGTCGTGCCCGTCGAGGCCGACGCGGACGAGACCACCGGTTTCCTGCTGGTACCCTACTACGGCGCCTGCGTCCATGTGCCGCCGCCGCCCGCCAATCAGACAGTTTACGTCGTGACCGAGACCGGCAAGGGAACCCGCCCGGAACTTTTCGACGTGATCTGGGTGACGGGCACGATGAGCGTCAAGCGCATCGACAACGATATCGCGGAGGCCGGCTACACCCTGTATGCCAACGACATCGCGCCTTACGACTAGAGCGGCCGTCGTCACGATCCTGCTGGCCGGTCTGCCTTGCTGGGCCGTGGCTGCACCACCGATCAGCTGCCATATTCACCCACCCGGCTCCACACCCGAGCGCCCGGTCGGTATCATTGGGCCTTTCGATTCGATCAGGGCATGCGAGACAGAGCGCCTCGCACGCTTCGGCGCGGCGGGTCGCTGCCATTGCGCAGCGGATTTCTCCCCGCGCTGGCTCGATCCACCGGCACCCGAACTGCCGGGGCAATCGCCGCTCGGTTGAAACCGCCCGCTCCGGGAGAACCGCAGGACCTCGCCGCAACGGATCCCGACGGCGTTTGTGCGATCATTCCGCGAACTTCTGGGGTCACTGCCCGGAGTCGGAAGATCTCTCCACCCGATCAACGATCGCTTGCTGAGCGGCAACACGGACATTCAAGTCACTGACTGATGGGCACTATGAAGACAATACCCTTCCAAGACAGCCACTGCCCTGCACCGGTGAGATCTCTAGGCTAGGTCATGGACACACTCGCACCGCTCGACCTGTCGGCCATCGACGTCAACCACGTGCTGCCACTGGCGGTCGCGTTCGTGCTGGGGATGGTCGCCAGAGTGGCCGGCCTGCCCCCGCTGATCGGTTTTCTCTTCGCGGGGTTCGTACTCGGCGCACTCGGCATGCAGAACACCGAGATGCTGCAACGCATCGCCGACCTCGGCGTCACGCTGCTGCTGTTTACCATCGGCCTGAAACTGCATGTAAAGGACTTGATCGCACCGGTCGTGTGGCTGACCGCCAGCGTGCACATGCTGGTGATTACCGTCCTGGCGATGCTCTTGATCAAAGGGCTGGCCATACTCCAACTCGGGATGATCAGCGATCTCTCCCTGCCCAGCGCGCTGTTGATCGGGTTCGCGCTGAGTTTTTCCAGCACGGTCTTCGCCGTCAAGGTGTTCGAGGCACGCGGTGAGATGGGTGCCGTCCACGGCCGCGTCGCCATCGGTCTGTTGATCGTGCAGGACATCTTCGCCGTCGTGTTCATATCCGCTTCGTCGGCCAAGATGCCGAGCATCTGGGCACTGCTGCTGCTCGGGCTGATACCCCTGAGGCCGCTGCTGCTGCGGGTGCTGGAGAAAGTCGGGCACGGTGAACTGCTGGTGCTGATGGGCTGGATACTGCCGCTGGGCGGCGCGGCGCTGTTTGAATCGGTCGGCGTCAAGGCGGACCTGGGTGCGCTGGTGCTCGGCGTCGTGCTGGCCGGCCACCCCAAGACCAACGAACTGGCCAAGTCGCTGCTGAGCTTCAAGGACCTGTTCCTGATCGGCTTCTTCCTCTCCATCGGTCTGTCCGCAGATCTCAGTTGGGTCACGCTGGGCGCGGCCATGCTGCTGGTGGTGTTGATCCTGCCGATAAAGACGGCGCTGTATTTCCTGCTGATGACGCGCCAGCGCATGCGTGCGCGCAGCGCAACGCTGGCGTCGCTGGGCCTGAGCAACTTCAGCGAATTCGGTCTGATCGTGGGTGCCCTGGGGGTCAGTCACGGCTGGCTGGGGAGGGAATGGCTGGCGATCCTGGCGATCGGCCTGTCGATCAGTTTCCTGCTCGCCTCACCGCTGAACGCGATGTCCAAGCAGTTGTATGCACGCCTGCGCCATCCGCTGCACCGGTTCCAGACCCGCACGCGTCTGCCCGGCGACGAAATGATCCGCGCCGGCAAGGCCCAGGTCATTGTGTTCGGGATGGGACGCGTCGGCACCGGCGCCTATGACTATCTGCATCGGCAATGGGGCGACGTGGTGTTGGGTATCGACATCAATGAAGACTATGTCGAACGCCATCGCGAGACTGGGCGCAACGTCGCCCACGGCGACGCCACCGACGCCGACTTCTGGGCCCGCGCGGAGCGCACCGGCCAGGTAAAACTCGCCCTGCTGGCCTTCTCTGATCACGCCTCGAACCTGGCGGTGGCAAGCCTGCTCCAAGAGCAGGGATTTGAACTCGAACTGGCATCCGTAGCCCACTACCCCGACCACGAGGAGGCGCTGCGCGACGCCGGCGTGCACGCCGTGTTCAACTTCTACGCCAGCGCCGGCGAGAGCTTCGCCGAGCACGTCGTCGAGGCCTTCGGCGATCTGATCACCGGGGACACGCCAGAGGTGGTATGAACTGAGCGACGCCCCCGGGTCCCTGTGGTATACTAATGGATTAGAGCGCGAAGTCGGTCTGCGCCTGATCTCTCGCCACCCTCACGTGGCGCTACTTAATCCACACCCCTCGACCGCATCAGGCGATAACGCCTGTGTAGGGTGTCCCAGGAAACTTAATCTCCATGTCGTTCGATTCTCTAGGCCTTTCGGAGGCCCTATTGCGCGCGCTCGCCGATCAGGGTTACATCATCCCCACCCCGATTCAACAACAGGCGATCCCGGTCGTGCTGCAGGGCCGCGACGTACTCGCTGCCGCGCAGACGGGAACCGGCAAGACCGCCAGTTTCACGCTGCCTATGCTGCAGCGTCTGGCCAACGCCCGGGCAAAAGGCGCCGCCGATCACCACCCACGGGCCCTGATCCTGGTGCCGACGCGCGAACTGGCCGCCCAGGTCGCCGAGAGCGTCGACACCTATGGTCGTCATCAGCATCTCCGGTCTGCGGTGATATTCGGCGGCGTCAAAATCAATCCGCAGATCGCCCAGCTGCGCCGTGGCGTCGACATCCTGATCGCGACCCCGGGCCGGCTGCTGGATCACGTGCAACAGCGAACCCTCGATCTGTCCGCGATCGAGATCCTGGTGCTGGACGAGGCCGATCGCATGCTCGACATGGGCTTCATCCACGATATCCGCAAGGTCTTGGCGCTGGTGCCGGACAAGCGCCAGACGCTGCTTTTCTCGGCGACCTTCTCGACCGAGATCCGTGCCCTCACTGACAAGTTCCTGAGCGACCCGGTAGCCATCGATGTCGCGCCGCGCAACAGTGCGGCCGAGAGCGTGGCCCAGATGGTGCATCCGGTCGATAGGGAGCGCAAGCGTGAACTATTGTCGCACCTGATCGGTGCCAACAACTGGCGCCAGGTACTGGTCTTCACCCGCACCAAACACGGTGCCAACCGCCTCGTCCAGCAGCTGGAACGCGACGGCCTGTCGGCCGCGGCCATCCATGGCAATAAGACACAGGCCGCGCGCACCCGCGCGCTGGCGGGCTTCAAAGACGGCTCCGTGCGCATATTGGTCGCAACCGATATCGCCGCGCGCGGTCTGGACATCGATCAGCTGCCGCACGTGGTCAACTTCGAGCTGCCGAACGTCGCCGAGGACTATGTCCACCGTATCGGCCGCACCGGACGGGCCGGCAACGAGGGCGAGGCCATGTCGCTGGTCTGTGTCGATGAACACAAGCTGCTGCGCGATATCGAGCGGCTGCTCGGACGCAGACTGCGCAGCGAGACGCTCCCGGGGTATGAACCCGACCCGAGCATTCGTGCCGAACCCATCCCGAACGGGCGAGGCAACACAGGCCGGCGCGATCAGGGTCGCGACGGGCATCCGGGCCAACGGCGGCCAAGCCGCCGCGTCGAGAAGACACCCAAGCCCTCCGGCGGCAGACAGGCGTCGCGACCGAAGGCAGCCGAGGCCGACGGCAATCGCAAGCGTCCCGAGAAGGACGTCGACGGCAATCGGGTGCAAAGGGCGGAAAATAGTCGCGGAAAAAAGGCGCAGCGTCCGTCGGGTCAGCGCCGCCGTGACAAACCCGCGCTGCTCGGTGGCTGACGAGATCAGGCCGGATCCCCTGCCCTGCGGGATGCGCCGCCGTCGGGTGCGATAGGCGATCGTCGCATCGCACCAAATATCACACACTTACCGCGGCCATGAGAAAGCATTGACCGCCGCAATTTTCCTGCCGCTCCATTTGCGGGCATAGTACGGTCCATCCGCGCAGGCTGCGGTTCTCTGCCAACTACCGCTGCCCATCAGCTAGGAGCCACTCATGTCTGACACCTTCAAGGCCCTCGTGTTGACTCAGGAGGACGGCAAGACTGTCCACACCATCCAGCAACTGCGCGATGAAGACCTGCCCGAGGGCGACGTGCTGCTGGCGGTGGAATACTCCAGCCTGAACTACAAAGACGGCCTCGCGATCACCGGCAAGGGCAAGATCGTGCGCCAGTGGCCACTGGTGCCGGGGATTGACCTCGCCGGCAGCGTGCTCGAATCCTCCAGCCCCGACTATAAGCACGGCGACCGCGTGGTGCTCACCGGCTGGAGCGTGGGCGAGAAATACTGGGGTGGCTACAGCCAGCGCCAGCGCGTGCAATCGAAATGGCTGGTGCCCCTGCCACCCGGCATGGAAAGCCGACAGGCGATGGCCATCGGTACCGCCGGATTCACGGCCATGCTGTGTGTGATGACGCTCGAAGAGGCTGGGATCACCCCGGACAAGGGCACGGTCGTGGTCACTGGCGCGTCGGGTGGCGTGGGCAGCATCGCCGTCGCCATCCTGGCCAAGCTCGGCTACGCGGTCGCGGCGGTCAGTGGCAAGGCAGACGCCGAGGGCTTCCTGCGTGAGCTCGGCGCCGGCGAGATCCTAAGCCGCGCAGAAATGAGTGAACCACCGCGCGCACTGGAAGGCCAGCGCTGGGTGGGGGCGGTCGATACCGTCGGCAGCACCATGCTGGCGCGGGTGCTGGCCGAGACCGGCTATGGCGGCTGCGTGGCCGCCTGCGGGCTTGCCGGCGGCGCCGATCTCCCGACCACGGTGATGCCGTTCATCCTGCGCAACGTCAGCCTGCGGGGCGTAGATTCGGTAATGTGCCCGCCAGACCGACGCCGTGCCGCCTGGGGGCGCCTGGTCGATGACCTGCCGGCCAAGGCGCTGGGTGAGATCGGCCAGACCGCAAGCCTGGAACAACTGCCCGAACTGGCCGAAAAGATCACCACTGGCGGCATTCGCGGCCGGGTGATCGTCGATCTCAACGCCTGAGTCGACAGCACCCGGTCGGCGGCGCCGAAGATGCACCGGCCTCCAGCACCGTTCAGAACACCCGCACGCCGGTCGCATCGGTCTATAGACGCGGCGAACTTCAACGAGGACTGATGACGCAGCCCGGCCGTCGCGGCCTGCTCGCGCATCTTCAGTAGTGGTATGGTCAATCAGAACACCATCGCCACTGCCGCGTTACGCATGAGCCGACCCACGTCCGCGTTTATCGACACCCAGGCCTTCGTCGCCAACTATCGCTATGCCAAGTCGCTGTCACCTGGCGCCGGGGCGCTGGCCGTGGTCAAGGCCAACGCCTATGGCCACGGTGCCGTGGTGCTGGCGCGCGCACTCGCCGATGGGGCCGACGCCTTTGGTGTGGCCTGCAGTGAAGAGGCCATGGAGCTGCGAGAGTCCGGCATCCGCAACCCGATCGTGCTGCTCGAGGGGGCCTTCGATCCGGCCGAGATCGACCAGGCCGCCGCACAGGGTTTCACCCTGGTGGTCCACACGCAGAGCCAGCTCGACTGGCTGCTGGCGGCGCGGCCGGTGCTGCCGCTCGGGGTGTGGTTGAAGATCGACACCGGGATGCATCGGCTCGGCTTCACCCCCGAGCAACTGGCGACGGCCCATGCCCGGCTGGCGGCCAGCCCGAATGTGCGCGACGTCGTCGTGATGACCCATTTTGCCCGTGCCGATGAGCCGGACGACGCGGCCACCGATCGGCAGCTCGCGCGGTTCGCAGAGGCGGCGGACGGGATCGAGGGCCCTTTCAGCCTGGCCAATTCCGCCGCCATATTGGCCTGGCCGGCAACCCGCGACGACTGGATACGCCCGGGCATCATGCTCTACGGCAGCTCCCCGTTTGATAAACCGCACAGCGCCGCGGCTGCGCTCGCGCCGGTGATGCGGCTCGAGTCGCGCCTGATCGCAACACATGACCTGGCGGCCGGCGAATCCGTCGGCTACGGCGGGCGCTACACCTGCGACCGACCGACCCGCGTCGGCGTCGTCGCGATCGGCTACGCCGACGGCTATCCGCGGCATGCCCCGGACGGCACCCCGGTGGCCGTCAACGGCCGCATCGTACCGCTGATCGGCCGCGTCTCCATGGATATGTTGACCGTCGACCTGAGTACCCAAGCTGAGGCGAAGATCGGTGATCCGGTGCAGCTGTGGGGCGACATCGTCAGTGC
Organism: Chromatiaceae bacterium; assembly: GCA_024639005.1. GTDB lineage: Bacteria > Pseudomonadota > Gammaproteobacteria > Chromatiales > Chromatiaceae > Thiosocius. Next base: position 6,830 of record JAHEJD010000030.1, read on the forward strand.
CAACGAGGTCGCCCGCCGCAGCGGCACCATCGCCTATGAGCTGTTCACCCGGGTCAACCGCCGGGTGCATCTCGTCTATCGCTGACCGACGCGCATGCGGGGCGTGATGCACCCACAGTAAGCGCCATCGGATTACCCCGCCCACCCGGATGTGCGCCCGGTCGCACTTCCCGCAACCGACGCCGCCGTCACCGAACAAAACCCAAAGGCACCGCGAACACTCTCCCGCGTAACCACGCAAAAGGGTAGGTGATGACGCCATGCATTTCCCCGGATCTCGCCGGGAACTACGTAGCCCCGCAGGACGATGAACAATTGAGCCGTGAGGCTGATTATTGTTGTCTCTTTCGTCGCTTCATTCCAAGCGAAGCCCAATCGGCGCAGGACCCTTGGCTTATCGCATCCTGCTGCGGCGATCAGTCCGGTAGAATGATATTCAGCTCCAGGATCTCTCGGCTGCCGTCACGTTCGACATTGACGGTGACGGCGTCGTTGTCGATCGCCACGTACTTGCGGATCACCCTGAGGATGTCGCGCTGCAGATGCGGCAGATATGACGGCCCGTCGCCGCGGCGATCGTGCGCGACCAGGATCTGCAGGCGCTCCTTGGCGATCGCGGCGGAGTTGCTCTTGCGTTGTCTGAAATAATCGAGCAGTGCCATGCCTAGCCCCCGAACAGCCGGCCGAGCAGGCCTTTCTTTTCGACATTCAGGAAGCGGTGCGGCAGCTCGTCGCCGAGGTAGCGCGAGACCATATCGCTGTAGGCCTGGCCCGCGCTGCTCTCGCGATCGAGGATCACCGGCACGCCGGCGTTGGACGCGTTCAACACGGCCTGTGACTCGGGGATCACCCCGATCAGCTCCAGCGACAGGATCTCTCGGACGTCCTCGAGCGCCAGCATCTCCCCGCGCTGCACGCGGTCGGGCGAATAGCGCGACACCAGCAGGTATTCGCGGATGCCCTCGAGGCCCTGCTCCGCGCGGCGCGACTTGCTCGACAGGATCCCGATCATGCGGTCGGAGTCGCGCACCGAGGAGACCTCGGGGTTGGTGACGACGATGGCGTCGTCGGCGAAGTACATCGCCAGCGTGGCACCCTTTTCGATGCCGGCCGGCGAGTCACAGACGATGAATTCGAACTCGCGCCCCAGCTCTTTGAGCACGGTGTCGACGCCCTCGATGGTCAGGGCCTCTTTATCGCGCGTCTGTGAGGCCGGCAGGATAAAGAGATTCGGGTTCCTTTTGTCCTTTATCAGCGCCTGGCCGACGTTGGCCTCGCCATTGACCACGTTGACGAAATCGTAGACCACGCGCCGCTCGCAGCCCATGATCAAATCGAGATTGCGCAGACCGACGTCGAAGTCGATCACCACGGTCTTTGAACCACGCTCGGCCAGGCCCATCGCAAATGCCGCGGCGGTCGTGGTCTTGCCCACGCCACCCTTGCCGGAGGTCACCACGATAATTCTCGCCAACTGCCTACTCCTCTGGACCGCGAGGTCCGCATCCGTCAGGTTGTATCCGCGTCTGCCTTCTCAGAGCAGCTCAAATTTCAATGCCTCGTCGACCAATGAGATCTGCACCGCGCGTCCGAGGTAGCGACTCTCGAGGTTCTCGCTGACGCGATAGCACCCCGCAATCGAGACCAACTCGGCAAACAGCTTGCGGCAGAAGACCCGTGCCTTCATGTCGCCCGAGACCCCGGCCATCGCGCGGCCGCGCAGCGCGCCATAGGCATGGATGTGTCCCTCGGCCATCACCTCGGCCCCGGAGCTCACGCCCGCGAGCAGTATAAGGTCGCCGGTCTCGGCGTAGATGCGTTGTCCTGACCGGACTGGCTTGTCGACGACCAGGGTGCGGGGGCTGGGCGGCGGCGCGGCACCCGGCACCGCCTGCGGCCGGGCCGGCGCCGCCTTGCGCGCGGTATGGATGATCGCCAGTTCGAGCGCAAGGGCCTGATCTCGCTGCTCGTCCGAGGCACCACGCACCCCGACCGGGATCATGCCGTGGCCGCGCAGCATACCCACGAGCATTGGGAACTCGGCGAGCGGCTCACCACTGGGCAGCGCGGACAGATCGATCGCGACCGGGGCCTGGTCGAAAAAGGACGGCAGGCGGGCCACCTGCTGTGCGAGAAAGGCGTCCAGGCCGGTGATGTCGTGGTCTCGGAGCACCAGGGTCGGCAGCGTCAACTGCCCCGCCTTCATATCAAATCGGGGCATTTGCTGGACGCTGCGTGCAGAAACCTCGGACACTGGAAACGGCTCTAGCCCTATTTTGGCTATGGAGTTTATACGAATCCAGCCCGCTTTTCTCACCAACTTCCTACTGCAGACGCCGTTATGCTCGCTGTGACGGGGCGTACCTCGCTACAGCCGGTTTGACGCAGTGTCAGCTACGCCGGCACCGTCTTTCACTGCGTGCACCTCGCCGCCCTCGCAACGAAACCCGGCGAGAAAAGCGGGCTGGTGCCGCTGGTGAACCGGGCATCGCATTTTTGCACTGTCGCCGTCCGACAGCGCAGCGGCAGGCGCCCCCGCCCGCGTCAGTTCGGCAGAATCGGGTTCATCGCGCCCATGGGGCCGGAGAACTGACGGACATTCAGGCGCATGATCCCCATCGCGCCAGTGATCTCGCCCATGCGTTGGTTGATGCCGCCCATGGCCCCCGTCATGAAGTGCATGTCGCGGTCAATGACCGACATGTCGGCGTTGAGCTGATCCATGTTCTCGCGCACGCCCGGCATCTCCTGGCTGATCCCCTGCATGTTCACGGTAATCGGTCCCATGCTCTGCATGTGCCGCTCGAAGCGATTCACGCGCCCGGCGATCAGGTCCATGTCGTCGCTGACGCGGTCCATGTTTCGATACATGGAATCCATATTGTCGACGATGCCATCGAGGTCCTGGTAAAGCACCGTCACGTAGTACACATTGACGAATGCCAGAAAGATCAGCAGGAAGGAGATGATCAGGATCACCTTGTCGGTAATCTTAAAGTGCCGGTGACGCTCATCCAGGTGCAGCTGGGTCTCGCGCCCGAGGCGCGCCATCACCTGGACAATTGGACGGCGTGGATCGACAGTCATGCGCTCTCCTACGGAAACGGAAAGATGTTATTCATCGTTCGTGCGGGTTTCGCCATACGGTGCATCTCGGCCCCCATCCCCTGCACCTCGTTATTCATCGCACCCATCGTCAGCGAGATATTCTCGACATTCTGGCGCGCACCGGCCATGTGGCCCCCGACATTCAACACACTCGCCTGAATAGTCGTCATACTGGTGCCGATCTGCTCCATCTCGACCTGCATCGTGGCGGTGCTCTGCTCGATGGATTGCAGCTGAGCGACCTGTACCTCCATGGAGGCGAGATTCTCGGTAATTTCATCCATGCGCAGCGTAATCGCGGAAAAATGGGTATTCATCGCCCCGACCACGCCCGAGATCCTATTGATCTGCGAGCTCAGCGTAAGCAGCAGGATGAGGATCGAAAAGGCGATCACCGAGAGGATGATCAGCCCGGCGCGGATGCTGTAGTTGAGGCGGTCGCCAAGCGCGTTCTTGACGTCGATCTGGCTGAGAACGATGCCCTCGAAGGAACTCAGCGCGCGCAGATATTGTTGCTGCAGTACGGTGTCGTCAGCGCCGGTAGAGGGTTCCTGGGGCTCGCCTGCCATCGTTGGGCCGCTTCCTCATGATGATCGAATCACCTCGTACCCGCGGCACGCGGGTACGGCGCAGGCGGCGAGGGCTAATATGCTGATTTTGGCACATTCGGGGACGGACCGCTGGAACAACCCTTGGGAAATGACCAACACAAAGATGCCCCGATCGACCCCGAACGGCTCAGTGTCCTGCACTGCGGGCCAGTCGCAGCAGTTCACCGGCCTCGGTGGGCGGGACAGGCCGCGAAAACCAGAAGCCCTGGGCCTCGGGACACTGCAAGGATACCAATGCATCGATCTGACCCTGCGACTCGACGCCCTCTGCGACGACATTCATCTCGAGCATGCGTCCCAGGCCGACGATGGTGCGGACGATCGCGAGGCTTTGATCCTCGCTGCCCAGACTTTGTACAAAGGAGCGATCGATCTTCAGGGTGTCATAGGCGCAGCGCTGCAGATAGGACAGCGAAGAGTAGCCGGTACCGAAGTCGTCCATATGGATCCTGACCCCGAAGTCGCGCAGTTCGCTCAACACCGCGTGCGTGGCCTCTTCATGATCCATGCAGTCGCGCTCGGTCAGTTCCAGTGACAGCGTCTGCGGTGCGATGCCGCTTTTTCGAACGATACTCCTGAGGCGCTCGGCCGCGTGCTCGGCGCGGAACATGCTCGCCGAGACATTCACGCTCATACCCAGCGGGGTCCCGTTGACGAACAGCGTACGCCACTCCTGGGCCTGTGCACAGGCCTGTTCCAACACCCACCAGCTAAGCTTTGCCAGCATGCCGGAATCTTCGACGACCGGCAGAAAGCTCTGCGGCGTCAGCAGGCCTTTTTCCGGATGCAGCCAGCGCAGCAGGGCCTCGAAGGCGACGATGCGGCGTTCCGTCAGGGTCACGATAGGCTGGTAATAGACCAGGAACTCACCGCGCCCGAACGCGCGCCGCAGGTCGGTCTCCATGTTGAGGCGCGAAACGGCCGCCTGATGCATGGTGGTATCGAAAATCACGGTGTTCTCGGCCTCCGAGCGCTTCGCCCGATACATCGCCAGATCCGCGTCGCGCAGGACCTCTTCCGGCGACTGATATTGGTTAGTGGCAATCGCGATACCGATGCTGGCACTGGAGTACATGCCGCGACCGGCGATGGAAAACTCCTGCTGAAACAGCGTGTGGATGCGTTCGGCAACCTGCGCGGTATCCGACTCGTCCTCGATGTCGCTGACCAGCACCGCAAACTCGTCGCCGCCCATTCGGGCAACGGTGTCGCCCGGTCGGATCACGCTCATCAGGCGGCGTGCGATCGATACCAGCAGGCTGTCGCCGGCCGAATGACCAAGACTGTCATTGACGAACTTGAATCGATCTAGATCAAAATAAAGCACCGCGAAACGCAGTTGATTGTTGCGCTTGAAGCGGCGCAACGCCTGCTGCAGGCGATCTATAAACAGCACCCGGTTTGGGAGCCCGGTCAAGGCGTCGTGCAGTGCGCGGTGGATCAGCTCGTGCTCTGTCTCCTTACGCTTGGCGATGCTGCTGATCGAACCCGCCATGCGCACCGCCTTGCCACTGTCATCGCCAAGAATCACGCCCCGCGCGTAGACCCAGATATACTCGCCACTCTCGTGGCGCAGCCGGTGCTCTTGCTCGATATGGCGACGCTCGCCCTCTGGCCTGGCCGCAATGACGCGGCGCAGTTCGGCGATGTCTTCCGGGTGCACACGTTCGAACCAATCCTCCAGGCGCTCTATCGTGACGTCCGGCGGAAGGCCGACCAGCTCGTTCCAACGGGGCGAGAAATACGCCACACCGCTGGCTGCATCCCAGTCCCAGATGCAATCGTTAGCGCCCGCCACGGCCAGTGCATAGCGCTCCTGCACCTTCACCAACGCGCTTTCTGAACGCTGCCGCTCGATCGCATACAAGATCGCGCGATGCAATAGCGCGGCATTCACCTCGCGTTTGATGAGGTAGTCCTGCGCCCCATTGCGCACCGCCCTGGCCGCGGTGCTCTCTTCGTTAAAATTGGTGAGGATGATGATCGGAACACCGGGGGCCGCCGCGGCTACGTGCTTATAACCATCGAGCCCTTGCGTATCGGGCAGATGCAGATCGAGCAGAATAACGTTGGGCAGCGGGCCTGCGCCCAGCTCCGTCAGTGCGCCACTGATGCTGCGGACATGCCGAACGGTATATTTATGCGAATACCGCTTGGCCAAATACAGACGAACGATCTCTGCTTCCTGCGGGTTATCTTCCACCAGAAGGACGTCAATACTCTCGCCGTTCATCTAAACCTTTTGACATCACCTGCCAGACCTGATTGTTATTTGATGAGTGCCTAGGCCGCATCGTCCGCCTGTGGTACCGAGAATATGAACACACTGCCGCTACCGAAGGAGGAACGCACCCAGATCTTCCCGCCGTGGTTTTGCACGATGCGTTTGCAAATTGCAAGCCCCATACCGGTACCCGGATAGTCCGCTGCCGCACTGCCTCTTTCAAACATACCAAATATCTGGCCCGCATCCTCCTCAGAGATGCCGATCCCATTGTCCTTGATGCCGATACGCCATTCGTTGCGCACGCGCTGCGCACGCACCGCAATATGCAAAGGGCGATCGCTGCGAAACTTGATCGCGTTGCCGATCAGATTCTGGAATACGCGCAGGAACTGTCGACGGTCCACCACCAGCGTGGGCAGGCTTTGCTGCCGGATGATGGAACCGCCGATCTCATCCAGGGTGATCTTGTACAGCGCGGTGACCTCATCCAGCAGGTCGTTGAAATCGACCGGCTCTTTTTCGGGGCGCGAATGCTGCAGGCGGGAATACTCGAGCAATTCGTCGAGCATCTCCTGGGTGCGGCCCAGATTGAACTTCAGGTGGTCAAGCACCTTGGCACCCGATTCGCCCAACGCATCCTCAAAGTCTTCATTGAGAACGTCAGCGTAGCGACGCGCCAGCTGCAATGGATCCTGTAGGTCATGCGACACCGCGTACACTAACTTTCCGCGTTCTTCTTCAGCGGCCTCTTCTGCCTCGTCGAACGCATCGGTCTCCTGTCGTAGACTGAAGCCGCGCTCCTGCGCGGCGAGTTTTCCTACCAACTTTGTCAGCGCAATCAGACCGGCACTGTTGCGAGGGTAGACCGCCGCTACCCCCTGGCTCAGGGCCGATTCCTGCGGCTGTTCGACGCTGGACAGCAGTGCCAACAGCGCATCAGGCCGATTTTTGGCGCAGGTCGCGATGATACCCGGCCAATCCGACCACGCCTGGCGGTCATCGACCACGATGATCTCGTAGCTCTGTTCGGAATAGAGGGCATCGTAGAAGGCTTGAGCCGATGCCGCGGCCGACAGCTTTACGCCCTCGCCAATCTGCTCCCGGGCGAGCAAGGTAGTCAGCACCGTCTCATCCGACACAGAGGCGCTAACCAAGAGAACGTGAATTGCGGCGTTCACTGTTTATTGTTTTCGGCACTTTTCGTTATAGTTCAAGGTCGCCGGTGCCCATCCGCCTGGAGGCAGTGTCGGTGCGCTGACAAAAACGGGTGGCTTGCTATACCCGCTGGTGGTCCCAAAGCGCCCGAACAGGTCACTGTTTGCCTTGATTTTTCTTTGCAAATCATACCCTAACAATGGGTACTTTGCGATTCGGCAGATTTGATTCTCGCAGAAATCCCGCGCGGGTAAATGGCGAATATTCGGCGCCAAAGAAACCTTGACGCAGCACCACGCCAGAGACGAACGCCCTTCACAAGAGTGGCAACGAAAGGCATTTTCTTAGGCATCTTGATCCGATTCGGGCGACGGCTGCCCGAGCGCGGCGCGTGATTAGTGACTTTAGATCCCCATCAGCCGCCGACAAGGGCGCTGATTGCGAAGCCCGGACCGCCGCAAAGCCCGGTGAGACACGGGCCAAGAGGGCCTCTCGAATAGCCATTGTTGATGGAGTCCGCACAGGTGAAGCTCAACGATCCCTTTGGCCGTGTGTCACGCAGACAGCAGCAGACCTATGCGGCACTGTGCGCACGTCTGAAACAGCAGGGCGTCAACGATATCGCGAGCGTACAGACCTTCGTCGCACGGGTGCGGATCCTCGCGTTCGGTTCGGTGATCGGGGTCATAGCGGTCACGCTGATCCTCACCGCCGTACTGCCCACCCTGGGGGGCCTGATCGGCGTGCTTGGCATACTCGCGCTGATCTGGCTGGCGACCAGCTACCTGCAGACACGCATGTACCTCAGGCGCTATCTTAAGGAAGAATGTCGCGACGCCTGAGCGATACCCAGCCAGCGCGACGCGAGACCGACACATCGAGAAGGCGACGCCATTGCCTGCACCAAGACCGACAAGCCTGCGTAGTTCACCGTTTTTCGTAACGAGGCCGCCGAGACGCCGCTATGGCGGGGTGCACGGAGTTGAAGGCGGTGAAGGCGTAGTCGACACTACGTCGAATCGGCTGCAACGAGTACGCCCCGTCAGGGCGAGGATATCGGGGGCCACAGCAGGAAATCGGTGAGCTATGCAGGCTGATCCATGGGTTCATGCGCTGCGGACAGGCCCGTGCTGGCTGGTCCTCATCGCCCTGCTGGGCGGATGTACCGAATCACCGGCGCCGATCGCCGAGCTCTCTGGCCAGACCATGGGGACCAGCTACAGCATCAAGCTGTCGCCGGCACCAGGCGACGACCAGCGGGCGCTGCTGCAACAACAGGTCGAGAGCCGGCTGGAAGCGATCAATGCAGAGATGTCGACCTATCGGTCCGACTCCGATCTCATGCGCTTCAACCAAGCGCGCAGCACCGACTGGCTGACGGTGCCCGGGTCGCTGGCCGAGCTGGTCAGGCGCGCCGCGGCCATAAGCCGTCTCAGCGAGGGACGCTATGACATCACTGTGGGGCCGCTGGTCAACCTGTGGGGCTTTGGCAGCGAGGGTCCGCGGGGCTCCCCGCCGGCGGCGGGCGATATCGCGCAGACGCTGGCGCGTATCGGCTATCAGCACCTCGAGGCGCGGGGGTCGCCGCCTGCGCTGCGCAAGGCGATCCCAGACCTGCAGCTCGACCTCTCCTCCATCGCCAAGGGCTGGGCTGTCGATGGACTCGCCCGCCTGCTGCAGAACCAAGGCTACGAGGACTTCCTGATCGAGATCGGCGGTGAGGTACGCGCGCAGGGTACAAAGGTATCGGGCCAACCCTGGCGTATCGCCGTCGAACGACCGCTGCCCGATCAGCGGACGGTGCAGGGGACCATCGAGGTCAGGAATTTCGCGGTGGCGACCTCTGGCGACTACCGGAATTTCTTTGAGAACGCCGGCCGACGCTATTCGCACACCATCGATCCGCTCAGCGGCCAGGCGGTGCAACATCGCCTGGCGGCGGTCACTGTGGTCGCCGATGACTGCACCGACGCCGATGCCTGGGCGACCGCGCTGATGGCCCTCGGCGACCAGCGCGGCCCCGCACTGGCCGATGCGCTCGGCCTCAAGGCCTTGTTCAATATCCATGGTGAACGCGGGTGGCGCACCGAGATCAGCCGCGCACTGCAGACGGCAGCTGTGTGGCATGACGCCGGCCGGCAGTAGCGCGCTTGAGTCTGCAGTCATCGATGTCGGGGCCGCACCCGATGTGGCTGGCGGCGCGTAACGAAACGTTATAAAATAACGCGCATGTCGAATCGCACACGCCAAGCGCGTCCGATTCTCTTCGGAAAACGACTGAGCGCCCTGAGTCCGATATGCGCGTCCTGGCCTGCCTACCGCTGATCCTGCTATCCGCCATCACGATGGCCAGGCCCCTTGAGGTCTTCGTCAGCGTTGCGCCCCTGAAGACCTTCGTCGAACAGATCGGCGGGGACCACGTCAGGGTGCGCACGATGCTGCAACCGGGCTACAGCCCGGCCACCTACGACCCCTCGCCGCAGCAGATCGCGGCCTTGTCGAAGGCCTCGGTCTATATACGCACCGGCGTGCCATTCGAACTTGCCTGGATGGCAAGGATTCGTGCCGCCAATCCCGACATGCGGATACTGGACGCGCGGATCGGCATCGACCTGCTCGGCCTGCCACGCCACGCGCATGGCACCACCGCACACGACCGGACTGCACAGGACCGCGAACACGCCAACGGTCCAGGGGTTCATGCGCAGGATGCGCACGATCCCCACGTCTGGACCAGCCCACCGCTGGTCAAGCACATGGCCGGCAACATTCACGACCTGCTGGCCGAACTCGACCCGAAACATGCGCCCGACTTTGCCCGCAACCGTGACGCGTTCCTGGATGTGCTGGATGAGCTGGATCGCACCATCCGCGAGCTGTTCGAGCCGCTGAGCAATCGGCGATTCATGGTGTTTCATCCGGCATGGAGCTATTTCGCCGCCACCTATGGTCTGACCCAGGTGCCGATCGAGGGTGAGGGCAAGGAACCCGGTGCGCGCACCCTGGCAGCACTCATTGAACAGGCGAGACGCGAGGCTATCCGCGTGGTCTTTGTGCAACCGCAGTTCGACGACCGCCTGGCCGCGCAAATAGCGCGCGCGATCCACGGCAGGATTCTCGTCGCCGATCCGCTAGCGGGTGACTATGTGGACAACCTGCGCCGCGTGGCGCAGCAGTTCGCTGAGGCGATGCAGTCATGACGATCGGGCAGTCGATCATCGACGTCGAGGATGTGACTTTCTCCTACGGCAAGGCGCCAGTGCTCGAGCGCGTGAACCTGCAGGTGCGCGAGGGCGAATTCCTCGGGATCGTAGGGCCCAACGCGGGCGGCAAGAGTACCCTGCTGAAGATCATCCTGGGACTGCTGCAACCGCAGTCCGGACGCACCCGGGTGCTCGGCCGACGACCGCGCCAGGCCGGCCGCATGATCGGTTATGTTCCCCAGCACCCGAGCTTTCCGCGTGATTTCCCGATCACTGTCGAACAGGTGGTGCTGTTGGGCCGCCTGGGCGTCAAGCAATCGGGGCACTGGCTGGGTGCCATCTGGCCCAGCTTCCTGCACGGGATAGATCGCGAGGCGGCGCGCAGGGCGCTGCGCGAAGTTGAGGCGGATGACCTGGCCGACCGCCAGATTGCCAGCCTGTCCGGCGGACAGCTGCAGCGCGTGCTGATGGCCCGCGCGCTGGTCAGCGATCCGAAGATCCTGATCCTCGATGAGCCGACCGCGAATATCGATCAGCGCCTCGAGAGCGAGATCTTCGATCTGCTCAATGCGTTCAACACCCGTATGACCATCCTGGTGGTCTCGCATGATATTGCCTTCATCTCCAGCTATGTCGGCCGGGTGGCCTGCATCAACCGGACCCTGGTTTGTCACGGCACGGATGCGGTCGACGGTCAGGTGATCCAGGACCTCTACGGCGAAGACGTACGCATGATTGCGCACCGTCACTAGCCTGAAAATTGCGGCATCCAGATTAGCGCATGAGCGAGTTCTTCTCTGCATTACTGGAGCATGGATTTCTGCAAACCGCCGTCGCGGCGGCGCTGCTGGCCAGCATCGGTTGCGGCGTCATGGGCAGCTACGTGGTGGTGAAACGCATCGCCTTTATCGCCGGCGGCATTGCCCACTCGGTGCTTGGCGGTATGGGGGCCGCAGTCTACTACGGCGCCGATCCGCTCAGCGGTGCACTCGCCGCCGCGATTCTTGCGGCGCTGCTGATCGGCTGGGTACGGCTCTCCTGGCAGGCGCAAGAGGACACCCTGATCGGTGCCCTTTGGGCCATCGGCATGGCGGTCGGCATCCTGTTCATTGCCAAGACACCGGGCTATCAGGCCGACCTGATGAGTTATCTTTTCGGCAACATCCTGCTGGTGCCCAAAGAGAGCCTGTGGTTCATGCTGACGCTGGATATTGCGCTGCTGCTGGTCGTCGGCGCCTATCATCGCCAGTTCCTCGCGGTAGTATTCGACGAAGAGTTCGCACGTCTACGCGGCGTACCCGTGGCCTTTTTCTACCTGCTCCTGCTGGTGTTGGTCGCGGTCACCGTCGTGCTGCTGATCCAGGTGGTCGGACTGATCCTGGTGCTTGCGCTGCTCACGCTGCCGGCGGCGGTGGCGGGGCATCATGTGCACTCTCTCGGCCGCATGATGCTGGTCGCTACGCTGCTCGGCAGCCTGGTTAGCCTTGGTGGGCTGGCGTTGTCTTATGCACCAGACCTACCGGCGGGTCCGACGATCATCCTGCTGGCCGGCGCCATGTATGTCATGTCGGCGCTGGTCACACGCCTGATGTCGCGACGGCGCGCCCAGACTTCGGTCTCCACATTTGATACCAGGAGAAACGCCAATGACTGAACAGGAGATCGCCGCCGTGCTGGAGCGCGCCGAGCATCTGTGTCGCGGCCGTGGCGCCAGGCTCACGCAGCAGCGCCGCACCGTATTGAGGCTGCTGTGTGCATCCGACAAACCACTCAGTGCCTATGAGCTGCTGGACCGAATGCGCGGTTGCATCAAGAACCCGGCCCCGCCCACCGTCTACCGCGCGCTGGACTTTCTGCTCGAACACGGCCTGGTGCACAAGCTCGAGAGCCTGCATGCGTTTGTCGGCTGCGCCCATCCTGAGCACACCCACGCCGGCCAGTTCCTGATCTGCTCAGATTGTGGCGACGTCAGTGAACTGGAGGATAGCGCCGTTGCCAAGAGCCTGCAGGCGGCCGGCAAGGCGGCCGGATTCAGAATGACGCGGCCGGTCGTCGAGTTAATCGGGACCTGTGCGCATTGTGACGGCGGGAAACAGACATGAACGCACCATCATCCCTCACGGCTGGGGTCATCGACAGGCGCTTTGGCGCGTCGCGCCTGCGGTGCTGGCTGGCAGCCAATACCGTCCTGGTGATGGCACTGGTAGCAGCGGGCAGTCGCGCTGACGATGCGCCAACTCATCGCCAGCATGCCGCGCATGCCCATGGCATCGGCAGGCTGAACCTCGCACTCGAGAATCAAGAGCTGTATGTCGAACTCCACAGCCCAGCGGCCAATATTTTCGGCTTCGAGCACGCACCCTCGTCGGACGGCGAGGATGCAGCGCTGCGCACCGCGGTCGCGAGACTCAGAGAGGGTGACCGCCTATTCCGTTTTGCGGAGGCCGCCGGATGTCGCATGACTCGGGTTGAGCTTGACTCATCGCTGATCGACGCTGCAGAGGCGGAAGGACATCATCTGCATGAAGGGCCTGAGGAGGATGCACAGGATGCTGGCGACGGCCATCATCACGATGGTGATCATGCGGATGTCACCGCGGAGTATCGCTTCGCCTGTACCCGGCCGGGGCGCATCGATCAGCTGACTGTGGGGCTGTTCGAGGCCTTTCCCGGCACCGAGCGGCTGGCAGTGCAGTACATCATCGGCGACCAACAGGGCGCGGCTGCGTTGACCCCGGCGAACCCCGTCCTGCGTTTTTGATCCCTCTGCCCCGCGCGAGCCGTTTTGCATGATGCACCCCAACCCACATCCAGAGCTTCCAGGTGGCGAATCGCGCCCGATCGTCGCCATCAAAGATTTGGTCTTTCGCTGGGATGCCAGCGGGCCTGTCGTGATGGCCCTGGACGAGCTGTGCATCACATCGGGCGAGCATGTCTTCATCGAGGGCCCGAGCGGCAGCGGCAAGAGCACCCTACTGAGCCTCCTGGCGGGCGTCACGACGCCGCTGCGAGGCTCGGTGGAGGTACTGGGGAAGGGGCTCGAACAGCTCGGCCATGTAGAACGCGACCATTATCGCGCGCATCACGTCGGTTACATCTTTCAGATGTTCAACCTGATCCCTTATCTGTCCATGCTGGACAATGTGCTGCTGCCCTGTCGATTCTCCGCGCTTCGCCAGGATCGGGCGATCCAGCGGTCCGGCCGTGTCGAGGACGAGGCGCTGCGGCTGCTGGATCATCTGGACATGGCGCATGCCGAGCTGCTGGCGCGGCCGGTGACCACGCTGAGCGTCGGGCAACAGCAGCGGGTCGCGGCCGCTCGAGCATTGATGGGATCGCCCGAGCTGTTGATTGCCGATGAACCGACGTCGTCACTGGATGCGGATCGGCGCGAGTCCTTCGTCCGGCTGCTGTTCAATGAATGCCGCGCTGCCGGGTCAACGCTGATCTTCGTCAGCCACGACGCCGCGCTCGAGGGCCTGTTCGACAGGACCATCAATCTCGCCGCGCTCAACCAGGTGACCACCAGGCCAGAGGTCGCGCGCTAGCCATGGCGATCGTCTCCCTGGCCTGGAAGAGCCTGCTAAACCGCCGCTTCACGGCGGTACTCACGGTGCTATCGATTGCGCTCAGCGTGGCCCTGCTGATCGGCGTGGAACGGCTGCGCACCGAGGCGCGCGCCAGCTTCGCCAATACCCTCTCCGGCACCGACTTGATCATCGGCGCACGCAGCGGGCCGGTCCAGCTGCTGCTGTATACGGTCTTTCGCATCGGCGACGCCACCAATAATTTCTCCTGGGAGAGTTACCAGGCGCTGGCCCAGCATCCGAAGATTGCGTGGACCGTCCCGATCTCGCTCGGTGACTCACACCGCGGCTATCGGGTTCTCGGTACCAATCGCGACTATTTTCGCCACTACCGCTTTGCGCGCGACCGCGCGCTGGAATTTGCTGCCGGCAAGCCGTTCGAGGATCTCTACGACGCGGTACTCGGCGCCGAGGCGGCCGATGCGCTCGACTATGAGATCGGTGATCCCATCGTGATTGCGCACGGCGCCGGTGATGTCAGCTTTGCCCGCCATGACGACAAGCCCTTCCGTGTGGCGGGCATCCTGCAACGCACCGGGACACCGGTCGATCGCACAGTGCATGTCTCGCTGCAGGCGATCGAGGCTATCCATGCCGACTGGCAGCGCGGCGCCCCGCTGCCCGGGATCTCGATCTCCGCCGAGCAGGTACGCGCGCTGGACCTGACACCCAAGGCGATCAGCGCGGCACTGATAGGCCTCAAGTCGAAAATCGCGACCTTTCAGGTACAGCGCCTGGTCAACGAGTATCCCCAGGAGCCGCTGACGGCAATCTTGCCCGGCGTGGCCCTCGGCCAACTGTGGGACCTCATCGGGATTGCTGAGAATGCACTCCTGATCGTTGCAATTTTCGTCGTGGTGGTCGGTCTTTTCGGGATGCTCACCGCACTGTTGACCAGTCTGAATGAACGCCGCCGCGAAATGGCTATCCTGCGCTCCGTTGGCGCGCGGCCCGCGCACGTGTTTACTTTGGTCATGGGAGAGGCCGGCTTTCTGACGCTGCTCGGGGTACTGCTGGGACTGACGCTGCTCTATAGCCTGCTCGCACTCGGCCAGCCGATTATCGAGAGCCGCTTCGGCCTGTTCATCGCGCTTGGTCCGCCATCTGCCTACGAGACATTCCTGCTCGGTGCCGTCACGGCCGCGGGTTTCTTGGTGGGCAGCATCCCGAGCTATCGCGCCTACCGCCTGTCGCTGGCCGATGGGCTGTCGCTGCGTGTGTAAGGACCGCAACAGGGATCCTTGATCCCACTGCACCGCGGGTCTCCACCGCCAGAGACACACCGATAGCGCCATTCTTCCGCACGCCATCACCCTGCCCGGCGTACTCGGCCGACTACAGAAAATCGCAACGCTGCCGAAAAAATGCCTGTTAAGAAGCATCATGGTCGACAGCAGGAATCCAAATCTGCCTGGCGGCGGGCGGGCTTGCGAGCCCTGACGGGCTAGAACCCCAGCGACGCGTGTAGCTGACACAGACATGGCCTATCTTCGAATATTCATGGGTGACGCGTTGCTCGAACAGCGCGAGCTCAGCGCCGAACGCACGACCATCGGTCGGATGCCGGACAACGATATCGTGCTGACCAGCCACGGTGTCTCAAAGCATCACGCAACCATCGAGAGACAGGGTGAGTCCTTCGTGCTGATCGACAACGGCAGCGCCAACGGCGTTTTCATCGGCGGCAAGCGGATCCGGCGCCATCGCCTGCGCTACTGGGACGAGATCCAGGTGTTCAGCTACGTGCTCAAGTTCATGGCCGTACCTCGACTCAAGGGAGAGGAGGCCGGAGTGCCCACATCGCCCGAGGCAGAGCAGGCGCAGGAGGCGACCATGGAGGTCGATATCTCGAGCGTTGGCGACCTGGCCAAGCTGCGCCGACGTGTCAAAGTACCGACCCTCTCGGTCATCGACGATGCCGCAAATCTGCGCTGCTACACGCTGGATAAAGTCAACTTCAGAATCGGCAAATCAACGGACTGCGACATCAAGGTCCCCGGCTGGTTGGCCCCTCGCCTGGCCGCATGCATCCAGCGCCGCCACGATGGCTGTTTTCTGCTCCCCAGTCGCCGCGGCAGGGTCTCAGTCAACGGTGCGCGGGTATCGAAGCCGGTGGCGCTACAAGACGACGATGACCTGAGGGTGCGCGGGCTGGCATTAAAGTTTCTGAATCGCACCATGGATCTCCGCTAAACCGCCTATATGGAGATTCCCGGCTATCGCATCGAACGTCTGATCGCCGAAGGCGGTATGTCTTCGGTCTTCCTGGCGGTCCAGGAATCGCTGGGGCGACGGGTAGCGCTAAAGCTGCTGAAGAAGTTCGACAGCCCGCAGCATGCCACACGCTTCCTCGAGGAGGCACGTATCATCGCCTCGCTGGAGCACCGCAATATCATCACCATCCACGATGTCGGCGCGATTCGCGAGCGGCACTACATCGCTATGGAATACCTGGAAGGCGGCTCACTGCAAGACAGGATCGACCAGGGGATCCAGCCAGAGGCGGCAATCGATCTGCTCGAGAACATCGCGGTCTGCCTGCATTTCGTACACCGTAAGGGCATCGTTCATCGAGACGTCAAACCCAGCAACATCCTGTTCCACGTCGACGGTACACCAAAGCTGACCGATTTCGGGATCGCCGTTCAGCGCGACAGAGACCAGGAGCAGACCATGGACGGCAGTGCGTTTGGCAGCCCCTATTACCTCAGTCCGGAGCAGGCGGAAGGCCGAGCACTGGACGGCCGGTCGGACATCTATGCGCTGGGCATCGTGTTCTTTCAGATGCTCACCGGGCGTAAACCCTTCGCTGCACGCTCGCACATCGAGACGATCGTCGCGCATCTCAGCCACCCGATCCCGGTGCTGCCCGATACGCTATCCCGCTACCAAAGACTGCTCGAACGCATGATCGCCAAGCGGCCGGAAGATCGTATCGCCTGCGCGGCGCACTTGGTTGAGGAGATACGCGAAACACGCCTGCCGGAGGGGCAGAGCCAGGTCGATGCACGCGCTCATCCGCAACAGCGCGCGTCAGACCTGCTCACCCGCTTCATTAGGCTCCTCCGCACTGCGCCGACAGTGGCAAAGACCTCCGCCGCCCTCGCCGTTCTGCTGATTGTCATCCTCGGCACCCTACCGTCAACGGATACGATCGACGGCGATTTGGGGCCTGGTTCCGTTGCCGCGCCCGTGAGGCTCGCCGATGCGACTGGACGAGCTGCGGCGGTCATCGAGACGTCGTCTCGCGAGGCTGCGCCGGTGGTCAAGGAATCGCGACTAGCGCCAGCGTATCCCCGCACCGCGTCACCTGCCATCGCGGGCCCCGACATCGAACAGGCGGACCAGGCACCATCGCGGCCGTATACCGATGTCACCATGCCATCACCAAGGTTCACGCCACAGCAGTCGCTGGCCGGCGCTTCGGCAACGACAGCGGATGAACAGGCGCAATCCGACCCAGACAGTGCGCCCAGCAGTGCTTTGGCGGCGGCGCCGCAGGTCGCTGCCGAAACCACCTCGGACAGCCAGCCGGCCGGCAATGCATCGCCAACCAGCAATATCCAGACCGTCATCGCGGCGCACCTGCGAGCCGGCGATGAGGCGCTACTGGCCAACCGACTGACCACGCCGGTAGACGACAGCGCCTATACGCATTATTCAAAGGTCCTCGAACTGGCTCCACGACACGCGACGGCCACAGCCGGAATCGACCGCGTCGCCGATGGCTATCGTGTGCTGGCAAGCAAGGCACAGCGCAGGGGAGACAACCGATTGGCAAGGGTCTACCTGGAGCGCGGTCTGAAGGTCCGCAAGGATCACGTGGGCCTGCTGGCCCTGCGCGCCGAACTGGATAGCGCGGAAGAGATCGAGGTCACAGAACTGGTGATAGCCCCGAGCGAACAGAGCGAACCAAGCGAGTCACCGCCGCCTACCTCCCTCGAGGCCCTGCGTGAGCGCGAGGGCACCGGCAATATCGTCAAGGATTTCATGCATGTATGGCATACCGTATTTGATTGAGCCAGATCACGATGGCCTGGCCGCCCGGGGATACCCGCGATGACCTGGCGCTTCGATTTGGCTACCGCGATCGGTGGTCGCGCAGAACAGCAGGACCGCAGTGAGGTATTTGCCTTGCCTGGAAGGGCGAATGACCATCTCGTGGTCCTGGCCGATGGCATGGGTGGACAGCAGCACGGGGCGCTCGCTGCGCAGACCGTATTGGATACCGCGCGTGATGCGATGGCAGGGCTCGCCAAACGCAGCCCGCGGGAAGGTCTCACCGATCTCTGTCACGCCGCACATGAGGCGATTCGCAGCATCGGCCGGCAGGACGGCAGCAATCCCGCCAGCACCTGTACAGCGCTTTTGCTGCGTGGCGACGAGGCCTATTGGATACATGTCGGCGACAGTCGCCTGTATCACTTCGATGGCGACACTCAGCTGTTTCGCACCCCAGATCACACCCTGGCATCGCTGCTGCAGGGTAGACAGGGGGCCGGTGGGGCGACTCGCTCTGGCAAGCGGCGCAACAGTCGACTGTACATGTGCCTCGGTGGCAACAATGAATTGGAGCCGGCGTTCGGCGCAACGGCGATCGGCAAAAACGACTGGTTTCTGTTGTGTAGCGACGGCTTCTGGAACCAAGTCCAGAGCACCGAGGCCGCACACCACGTGACCGGCGCGCCGGCCGAGTCGGAGAAAGCCGGTGATCTGGTTGCACTGGCCGCGCAGCGCGGCGGCCCACGCGCCGACAACGTCAGCCTGGTGCTGGCGACACGCGCCCGAAAGGCAGGCAAACGGGCGTGGTGGCGCCCCTGATCAAGTTTGCGAATACGCGCGTGCCGCGGCATCGTCGGCGCGAGGCAGAGCCGAAATACAGGCAACCTTGATCAGCGTGCGCGCTCCCGCGACCCGATATCCAGATTGCCGGCGACGGGCCGTTTCCGTGTCCCTGCCGGCGGCGCGAACTCCAACACGGGCAGCAGAGAGACGCCCTCTGCCGGGCTGATCTTTGTCGCCCTGTCGATGGCCGCCGACCCGCTCGGCGCAGACCAAGTCTGCTTAACCCGGTCCCGCAGCGGGAGTCGCAGATTATCGCGCTCAGTCCCCTTGCCAACGAGCATGTCGGCTTTCCCGAAGACAAGGTTGTTCGACACGATCACATCGCCCCCGGTAAAGTTCCTGACCAAGGACCCACTCGACGCCTCGTTTATGAAGGTGTTGTTGATGACATAGAGCCTCATCTGTCGCTCGTCGCGCCTCTTGCAACCCTCGGGACCATAGCCAATCGCATTGAGGTTCTCCGACGTCTTCGCCTGATGCAGATCATTGCCGACGACAAAACTCAAACCACAGTTTGACAGGTCGATCAGGCGGCTGGAGTTCCCTCGTGGCACATCCTCGATGCGATTGTAAAAGACGTGGTTCTCGAGGGCGCGTGACTTCACGTGGTGCCCCTCGTCCGTGCCCTTGAAGTGATTGCCAATCAATGCGAGGCGGCGCACCTGCCCGATATAGATGCCGTGGCTATACCGTCGTTCGCGCTTCTGAAACCAAAAACGCGAAGACCTTATCTCGATATTTGCGTTTGGCAGCTTACCGGTGAGAATCGAAAATTCATTGTCGTGAAAGAATGTGTTCTTGAGCTTTAGGTCACCACCCTGATGGCGTATGCCGGCACCGTTGGTGTCTTTCACCGAGGCACCAGAGAACTCGATATTTTCGATCGTGACGTTATTACCGTTGATGATCCAGATCGCTTTTCTGTTGGGGATAAGCCCCTTTGACGTCAGATGCGCCATTCCTCCAACGCCGCGGAGGGTCAGGTTGTCTTGCTTCCAGAGCGCGTAATCGTTGTGATAAGTGCCGGCATCTATCTCGACGGTATCGCCGTCTCTCGCGATGCGTGCCGCATCGCTGGGATACTTGATTTCGCGATCGCCGCCGACACGCAGAATCCTGCCATTACCTGAAGCCGCTGCGCCCGGCATTTTCGAAGATAACCGTTTCTCTTTCCCCGGCGGGCGCGCGCCGCCCGAGCGGGTGAAGGTGATGCTCTTGATGTTCTGCTCGTCGACCGGGACCACGATGCGCTTCCCATCGTTCAGATCGATGATCAAATCAGCATCGACCTGCGCGGGCACCAAGGCCACGAGGCCGCCGATCAACCAGGCGGAAATCGAAAACGTTCGCAATTCACTCATCATCCGTGGTTCATCCAGAATAGTGGCGTCCGACGGCATGTCCGGTCGAACGGGCCCTGGCCGTGGCCGGCCAGCTCGTCATGATCCATCGCTGCGGGCCATTTCGGCCAACACCGCGCGTGCATCATCGGCAGAGGCAATAGTGCGAGTCAGGGGCAGACGGATCAGATCTTCATTGACGCGCAGGTCCATACCCTCGGCGTCCAAACCCACTATCTCGATCGGTTCGTCCGAGCCGACGGTCGACCGGCCGCGCAGGTATAGCCGCAGCGCATCGCGATGATCGCGGTTCATATGCGCCAAGACACGCAGTTGGGTATCGCGGTTCAGCGGATTGATGCGCACGATGCGATCAGCGCCGAACCAGCGTGCCGTCGCGAAGCCGCCGTTCCAATGAAAGCGCAGCGGGTCAAAGCGGTAGAACTGGAACCCCAGTTCATCGTAGTAGGCCCGCGCCCGCGGAAAGTAGTCAAAATACCTGTCCGTCTCAGGGCTCCCCGGTAGAGGGGTGACATCGCCGATTGCACTAACGCGGGCCAGCTGCTGCACATCCCCCGAGCCCTGTTGTACGACGGTAAGACCGCTGCGGCCGTTTGCATCGACGTTCTTCGTATGCTGGGAGAGATGGCTGAGCAGCAGCAGCGGGCGGCCGTCCTGGCCAAGCACGTACGGAACCAGTGAACCAAAAGGATAACCAGGGTGCTCCAGCGAATGCGTCGAGATTACGCCGCGGAAGGCGCCCGCCAGCAATTGACGTGCTGCATAGGCATGTTCGTCACCGGGTCGCATAGCCAGAGTCCCTCCGTTCGGCTCCTCGTTATCGCCGATCACCCGCCTAAGGATCGGCCGATGGCAGTGCCACCAATGCGGCCAGGTGCCCTGCATACCAGAAGGGCTCCGCCTGCGCCTGCGGTCGGGCGCCCGCGGCGGCGCTCGCCGCCTTGGCTGCCAACGCAGGGTCATCACTATTCGACGCCAGTCGAATCAGCACCGCAGACGGCGCAGGCAATGCGCCTTCCGGCAGCGCAGGCTGGTCCCCCAGGCCGGGAATCAGCGGCCGATCGTCGCGACGCCAGCCACCGGGTCCATGGAAACGCTGCCAGGCGAGATTGAGCAGCGCAGCGACAAAGGTGCGGTCGGTCGGGTCGCCACTGAGCCTCGCGTATTGCGCCATGCCGTAGGCGACATAGGCATAGTCTTCGAGGGTCGCCTTGCCCAGCGCACGATCTCCCGACATGGCGCGGCGCAGACCCGCGCCATCCCACAGACGTTTGTGCAGGAAATCGCGAACGCGACCGGCCGCCGCGCGAAATTCGCGATCGCCCCAGGCAAGCGCGGCGCGAGAGAGGGCGGCCAGCAGCAGGCCGTTCCAACCGGCAAGCTCCTTTTGATCCACCGGCAGCACCCGCTGCGCACGGGCATCCAACAGGCGCTCGCGAATCGATTGCAGCCGCGCCATGACTGCCCCTTCAGGCCGCTCGATCGCCTCGGCGATCTGGCTGACCGACTCGCCGCGACGCGGCAGATGCCCCGCGTCCAGGGCAGGTATATCGAGCATGTGCCAATAGCGACGCGCCAGCGCCGTGTCCTGTTCACCCAGCAGGCGATGCAAATGGTCGATCGTCCACAAGTAGACCCCACCCTCTTCACCGGCCCCGTCCACCGCAGAGAAACTGGCGACAAAGGCACCCTGGGGACCACTCATCTCGCGTATCACGAACGTCAGGGTGTCACGCGCCACGGCCGCATAGTCATCGCGCCCGAACACCTGCGACGCACGCAGATAGACCTCGGCCAGCAGTGCCTGAGTGTAGAGCATCTTTTCGAAGTGCGGAATCTGCCACGTAGGATCGACGGTGTAGCGAAAGAACCCGCCCGCCAGATGATCACGCAGGCCCTGTGTCGCCATGTTGTCCAGGGTCAGGATCAGAAACTCGGCCAGCCGTTGATCCGGCGCCTGTGCCTGCAGATCCAGTAGCGTCAACAGTTGCGGGGCCATCGGAAAGCGGCTCTGGTCGCCAAAACCGCCGGCCAGGGGGTCGGCCAGCGTCAACGCCTGTTCTAGCAATGCGCCCTGCAACGCGGGGGCCAGCCAGGGGTCGACGGATTCCTGTGGCGTGTCGAGCGTAAGCTCCAGCAGGGTGCGCCTGGCCAGATTTCGCAGACGACCGCGCTCCTCCCGCCAGGACTTGTTCAGGCCCAGCAGCACCGCCTGAAAGCGTTCTGGCGGCAGGTAAGTCGCCCCGATCAGCGGGTAGCCCTCGGGTGTCAAAAAGACGTTGAGCGGCCATCCGGCCTGCCCCTGGGTCTTCTCGACGAAACTGATCAAGTGGGCATCCAGCGCACCATGCAGCTCACGGTCCAGTTTCACCGGCACGAAGTCGCGGTTCAGGATATCGGCAATCGCGCCGTTTTGATAACTCTCGCGCTGCATCACGTGGCACCAGTGACAGGAGAAATAACCGCTGGAGACGAACAGCAGTTTGTCCTCGGCACGGGCGAGATCGACGGCGGCCTCACCCCAATCTTGCCATGCGACCGGGTCCTGTCCGTGCATCGCCAGATAGGGTGAGGGGTGCGCACCGAGCTGGTTGTCCAGCGCGAACGCCGGCGCCGTCAGCAGCGCCCCGAGCAGTAAAGGGATCGCCCTAGCCT
>JAHEJD010000005.1 GCA_024639005.1 Chromatiaceae bacterium
CAGGATTCCACGGCATGCATGTGACCATCGGGACCGTCATGCTGATCGTGATCACGCTGCGGGCGGCTGCCGGACATTTCTCGCCCGAACATCATTTCGCGTTCGAAGGTGTTGCCTGGTACTGGCACTTCGTTGATGTCGTCTGGTTGGGGCTCTTTATTTTCGTTTACGTGCTATAGCCGCATGGCCGGGCCAGCCACTCGGCAGGCCCGGCCATGATGGTCGCCGCCTGAGGCGGTGGCTACTGCTGAATCGACTCGACTGCGGGCCTTTCCGGATACACGCCGTGCGGTTCGATGACGCCGAGACCGATCAAGATCATCAAAAAGACGAATAGGCCGACAGACAAGCCGACGCGCCAGGTCAGCGCGCGCAGCGTGCGGCGCGAATCCCCTTTGTCATTGACCAGATAGAAAAGCCCGGAGGCGAGGCTGGCGACGATGCCGATGAACACGAGTGCAATAACGACCTTGATCCACACGACAATGCTCTCCCGTCAATAGACTTCGCAGTATATCAGCCGTTCCTCACATGCAGATCCCAACGCTGACCTTTGGCCCCTATCGCTTTGCGCCGTCGCTGTGGCCGACGCTGGCCTTCCTGGCGGTGTTTCCGACGTTGTTGGCGCTTGGGCTCTGGCAGACCGAGCGGGCAGGCGCGAAACAGTCCCTGGTCGAACGGCGTGCCGCGAGCGAGGTCACGGCGCCGCTGGACCTGCGTGGGCAGGCACCGTTGGCAGAGTCTGATCGATACCGGCCGGCACAGGTACAGGGTCAGTACGTCGCCGAGCAACAGTGGCTACTCGATAACCGGGTGTATCGGGGGCAGCCTGGCTACCACGTCTTCACCCCGTTTCAGCTGGCCGGTGAGGATCGGCCGCGCCTACTGATCAACCGTGGTTGGGTCGCCGTTGGGGCATCACGGGAATTTCTGCCGATGTTGCCGGCCCCAGAAGATCCGGTCATCCTGACGGGTCGACTCGACTCGCCCGCCTCGGTCGGTCTGGTGATCGGTGAAGTGCCCCTGCAAAGCGTCGCCGACAAGGTATTGGTGCAGAGTCTCGACATCGCCGCGCTGAGTGCGGCGCGCAATATGGATCTTCTGCGTTATGCGCTGGTGATCGATGATGGGCAACCCGGCGGCCTGCAATACGACTGGTCTCCCATCCCCGAAATGGGCCCGGAGAAACACCTCGGTTACGCAGTGCAGTGGTTCGGCCTTGCAGTTGCCCTGTTGATCATCTACATCGGCGTAAACACACGCAGACGGGATAATGATGGAGGCAAGCATGCTCGCATCTGATCCCGTCCTGGTGCGCCGCAACCGGCTCAAGCTGCTGGGCATCTTGGCGCTGTTTCTACTGGCGCCGCTGTCGGCATTGGTCGCCTGGCTGTACCTCGGGGATGCCGGCGTCGATACGACAACCAACGCCGGCACCCTGGTGTCGCCGGCACGACCATTGGCGATCAGCGGGTTGTTGAACGCCGATGGGACGCCCCTGACGGATGCCGATCTGCGTGGCCATTGGACGTTCGTGTTGTTTGCGCCCGGGGCCTCCTGCGATGAACGCTGTCAGGAGCAGCTGTACTTGACCCGGCAGACCCGCCTGGCGATGAACAAAGACGTGTCGCGCGTCCAGCGCCTGCTGGTGTTTGCGCAGCGCCCCGATGCGGCGCTGATCCAGAGCCTCGCCCAAGAGCATGCCGATCTGCGCTGGGTGGTTGGTGATCATCGGGCCGAGACGCTGCGCGCGCGTTTTCGCGGCGAGGGTTTCGCCCCCGAGGGTAAACAGTATTTCTTGGTCGACCCTCTGGGTAATCTGATGATGTTCTACGATCTCTCGGTGCCGACCAAGGGGATGATGAATGATCTGCGAAAGCTGTTGAAGGTCTCGCAGATCGGTTGAGTAAAACGTTATGGCCTACCATCGCACCGTCATCTTTGCCTCTTTCCTTGCCTTCGTGGTCATTGTGCTGGGCGCCTATACGCGCCTGACGAATGCCGGCCTGGGCTGCCCGGACTGGCCGGGGTGCTATGGACAACTGACAGTACCGCAAAGCGAGGAGCAGGTGGTCGACAAGACCTACCTCGAGCAGCGCGCACTGGAACCGGAGAAGGGCTGGATGGAGATGATCCATCGCTATTTCGCCGGGACGCTGGGCCTGTTCATTCTGGCAATCGCCATCTGGTCCTGGGTGCGTCGGCGGCGCGATCCTGCGCAGCCGGTGTGGCTGCCGACGTTTCTGCTTGCACTGGTCATTTTCCAGGCGGCACTCGGGATGTGGACAGTCACCCTGCTGCTCAAGCCGGTGATCGTCATGGGACACCTGCTGGGCGGCTTCGCCACATTCGGCCTTCTGGCGCTGCTGGCGCTGCGAACTGCGCACAAAATGTCGCCCGTCGGCAGCGAGCGGCCGTGGCGTCTGGCCGGCGCCATCGGCATCGTAATTCTGACCGCGCAGATTGCACTGGGCGGATGGACGAGTTCCAACTACGCCGCGCTGGCGTGCTTGGATTTCCCCACCTGCCAAGATAGCTGGACGCCGGATATGGACTTCGATGAGGCCTTTGTCATGTGGCGGGGCTTGGGCATAGACTACGAGTATGGCGTGCTCGAGCACCCGGCGCGTACGGCAATACATGTCACCCATCGGATCGGCGCCGTGGTCGCATTCGCTTATTTGGCCTGGCTGGTAGTCGCCGTGGCGCGCAGCGGTGCGGCTATGACCGGGGCGGCGTTACTGGTCGGCGGTCTATTGCTGGTTCAGGTTGCCCTGGGCATCGGCAACGTACTGCTGCATTTGCCCCTGGGCGTGGCGACGGCGCACAATGGCGTCGCGGCGCTGCTGCTGGTATCAATGATTTATCTGAATTACCGACTATGGCGACAACAGCACTAAAGACAACAACCGCCGAATGGCGCGACTATTTGGCGCTGTGCAAGCCCAACGTCGTCGCGCTCATCGTGTTTACCGCGGTGGTCGGCATGCTGCTGGCCTCTCCCGGCATGGTGCCGCTGGACATTTTCGTCTTCGGTACCCTGGGGATCGGGCTGGCATCTGCGTCTGCCGCAGCGATCAATCACGTCGTCGATCAGAAGATCGATGCGGTCATGGGGCGTACCCGTGGCCGACCGCTGCCGCAGGGCGCGGTGAGTACTCGCGACGCCCTGGTTTTCGCCGTCGCGCTGGGTATCGTTGCGATGTTGATCCTGGTGCTGTTGGTCAATCCGCTGACCGCGCTGTTGACCTTTGGATCGCTGATTGGCTATGCCGTCGTCTATACCATGTACCTGAAGCGGGCGACGCCGCAAAACATCGTGATCGGCGGGGCGGCGGGGGCGGCGCCGCCGGTGTTGGGCTGGGCCGCGGTCACCGGCAGCGTCGATCCGGGGGCGCTGCTGTTGTTCCTGATCATCTTCGCCTGGACCCCGCCGCATTTCTGGGCCCTGGCAATCCATCGTGAAGAAGAATATCGCAAGGTGGACATGCCGATGCTGCCGGTGACGCACGGCAAAGACTTCACCCGGCTGCAGATCCTGTTTTATACCGTGCTGTTGCTGGTGGTGACGCTGTTGCCCTACGGCTACGGTATGAGCGGCGGCTTCTATCTGGGCGGCGCCATGGTGCTCGGCCTTGGATTTCTGTACTACGCGGTGCGCCTCTATCGCGGCGACGACGATCGCATGCCGATGCGGACGTTCGGCTTCTCCATAACCTACCTGATGGCACTCTTCGCACTGCTTCTCGTCGATCACTACGTGCCGAATCTGATGGCGCTGATCGGCTGACCTCTTCGTTCATGTTCTGTGTTGGGCTTCGCAACGGCAGGCCCTGTGCAATTGACCCCGTGTGCTGCGCAACCCCGAAGATGCCACTGCAGCGGCTGAGGCAATTTGTGCCGCAGATTCGTCGCGTCGAGGCGCTGCTTGAGAGCCGCGCCGACACCGTGGTCGATCCGCAGCGGGATTCGGGTTGATCCGGGTGGCGGCTGCGGCACACTGTTTTCACTGCGGCCTGCCGGTGCCCGATGGCGCCGGTTATTCGGTCACGATCGATGGTGAAGGGCGCCCGATGTGTTGCCATGGCTGCCAGGCGGTCGCCCAGGCAATCGTCGACGGCGGACTGACCTCATTCTATGAACACCGCGAGACCCCGTCGCGCAAACCGCAGGACTTGATCCCCGAGGCGCTCCAGCGCCTCGAACTCTATGATCAGCCTGCGCTACAGCGCAGTTTCGTGCAGGTCGATGGGCTGTCGACCAAGACCGCCTCGTTGATCCTGGAGGGCATCACCTGCGCCGCGTGCGTATGGTTGAACGAACGCCATGTCAACGCCCTGCCCGGGGTGCTCGATTTTTCGGTCAACTACAGCACCCATCGTGCGCGCGTGCACTGGGATGACGGCCAGATCCACCTGTCGGGCATCCTCAAGGCGATCGGCGAGATCGGCTATGTCGCTCACCCGTTCGATCCAGGTCGCCAGGAGGCGCTGTACAAAAGGGAAAAGTCGGCCGCGTTGAGGCGCCTCGCGGTCGCCGGCCTGGGGGCGATGCAGGTGATGATGCTGGCGATCGCCATGTACTCGGGCGACTACGGCGGTATGGACGACGACATGCGCACCTTCATGCGCTGGATCAGCCTACTGCTGACCTTGCC
Source organism: Chromatiaceae bacterium (assembly GCA_024639005.1). Taxonomy (GTDB): domain Bacteria; phylum Pseudomonadota; class Gammaproteobacteria; order Chromatiales; family Chromatiaceae; genus Thiosocius. The sequence continues at coordinate 4,658 of JAHEJD010000005.1, forward strand.
GGTGGTTTTTTACGCCGCCGCCGGTTTCTTTACCACCGCCTGGCGGGACCTGAGACATCGCCAACTCAGCATGGAGGTGCCGGTGTCGCTGGCGATCGGTGGCGCCTTCGCTGCCAGTGCGTGGTCGACCATCAGCCATGGCACCGAGGTCTACTTCGACTCGGTATGCATGTTCGCCTTTTTTCTGTTGACCAGCCGCTACCTCGAGATGGGGGCCCGTCATAGGGCCGGCGCGGCCGCCGAGGCCTTGGTCAAACTGCTGCCGGCGACCGCTACGCGGCTGACCGCCGCGGGTGAGCAGGTCGTCGCCGTTTCAGAACTGGCGCCCGGCGACCGGGTGCTGGTTAGACCGGGCGAGACCATTCCGGCCGACGGCCGGGTCGTCGATGGGCGCAGCTCGGTCGACGAGTCGCTTTTGACCGGCGAGAGCCTGCCGCGACCGCGTGCGGTCGGCGACGAGCTCGTCGGCGGTAGTGTGAACGTCGAAAGCCCGCTGCAGCTGACCGTCGACAAGGTCGGCGCGGACACCCTGGTATCCGCCATTGTGCGGTTGCTGGACCGGGCGCAGTCGGAAAAGCCGAGGGTCGCACGGCTGGCCGACCGCGTGGCCGGCTGGTTCGTCGGCGCGCTGTTGATCGTCGCCGCTGCCGTCGCGCTCTGGTGGTGGCTGCATGCGCCACAGCAGGCCTTTGCGGTCACGCTGTCGGTGCTCGTCGTGACCTGCCCCTGTGCGCTGTCGCTGGCCACCCCGACGGCGGTCACCGCTGCCTCCGGGGCACTCACCCGCCTGGGGCTGTTGACCACGCGCGGCCATGCGCTGGAGACCCTGGCCCAGGCCAGCCACGCGCTGTTCGACAAGACCGGGACCCTGACCCGTGGCATGCTGCAGTTGAGTGACGTCGAGCTGTTGGCGCCGGACCGGGCCGATCGGGCACGTTGTCTGGCGCTGGCCGCGGCGGTGGAGAGTGGCTCGGAGCACCCGGTCGCCAAGGCGCTGTGTGCGCATGCGCCGCAGACGCCCCGGGTGAGCGAGTTGAGCGCGCAGCCGGGGCAGGGGATCGAAGGGGTGATCGACGGGCACCACTATCGCGTCGGCAGTCCCGCCTATGTCGCGGCGCTGGGCGGGCGTGAGGTGCCCGAGCTGCTCGCCAACGGCGCCACCCAGGTCTTGCTCGGGGATCGCGAGGGGCCGCTGGCCCGCTTCGAGCTTCGCGACGAGCTGCGAGACGACGCCGATCTGGCGATCCGCCAGCTGCGCGAGCTGGGACTCGAGGTGGAGATCCTGAGCGGCGATGCGGCCGCCGCGGTCGAGCGCGTCGCCGGCCAGCTGGGTGTTACCCATGCGCGCTCGGGAATGCGCCCCGATGACAAGCTGGCACGGGTACGCGAGCTGCAGGCCGCCGGTTTTTGTGTCGCGATGATCGGCGATGGCGTGAATGATGCCCCGGTGCTGGCCGGCGCCGACGTGTCTATCGCGATGGGTCAGGGGGCGCAGCTTGCTCACGCCAGCGCCGATATGGTCGTGCTGTCGGAGCGTTTGAGTGCGCTGCCCGAGGGGTTCCGCAAGGCGCGGGCGACCCGCACCGTCATAAAGCAGAATCTGGCGTGGGCGATTCTGTATAATCTTGCGGCCGTACCGCTGGCTGCAGCCGGCCTGGTCGCGCCGTGGATGGCGGCAATCGGAATGTCGTTCAGTTCGTTGATCGTGGTCTTCAACGCACTCAGGCTGAAGGGGAATGGTACCTAGTTAAGCACTTGCGCCCCGGCGGATTCGATCCGAGGGACGCCGTGGATCCGTCCATGGAGGCTCGACTGCAGCATTCTTGCTGCAGACGCCTTCGGCTCGAACCACCGGAGTGCCCCGACATCCCTGACGGGTGCGCTGACTGAGTGCTATTCGGCTTAAGGAGGGCTAATCATGTCGATTCTGTATCTGCTGATACCCCTCGCGGTAGGTCTGATGGTGGTCGCGATCGCGTTCTTTCTGTGGACCGTGCGCACCGGGCAGTACGACGATCTGGAGGGTCCGGCCCATCGCATCCTGATGGACGACGACGACCCGATGATCCCGGGTAACGCTCAGCGAAAACAAGAGGCCGCGAAGACACGCCGCCCGGCGGGCGAGGATCGCAACGACGCCTCGGAGGATTGACGGGCGAGCGCTACATTGAATAACAGGGACGGTTCAGCTCGCAGAACTCTGTCCTGAAACGCGCAACGCCCGCACGATGGCGGGTGTGGGGTAAGTATTTTCGGCGCGCCGGTCAGGCGGCCAGGGACTGGCGCAGTTTCTTCAACGCGGCCGCCTCGATCTGGCGGATCCGCTCGGCCGACACACCGTACTCGTCGGCGAGTTCGTGCAGGGTCTCTTTGCCTTCATTCAGCCAGCGACGCTGCAGGATGTCGCGACTACGGGCATCCAGTGCATCTAGCGCGCCGTATAGCTCATCGCGTTGTGCAGTCTCGGTGTCGGCCCGCTCCAGCAGCGCCGAGGGCTCATGCCGTAAGTCGGGCAGGTAGGCCGCCGGTGCAACGCTCGGGACGTCGCCGTCTGCGTCGTCGGCACCGTCGAAGGCCACGTCGTAATTGGCCAGACGCGACTCCATCTCCAGCACGGTCTCGGCCTTGACGCCGAGGTCCTCTGCGACCGCGTTGACCTCCTGCTGTGAAAACCAGCCCAGGCGCTTCTTGGCGCTGCGCAGGTTGAAAAAGAGCTTGCGCTGCGCCTTGGTAGTCGCCACCTTGACGATGCGCCAGTTACGCAGGATGTACTCGTGGATCTCCGCCTTGATCCAATGCACCGCGAACGAGACCAGGCGCACGCCCATCTCGGGGTCGAACCGGCGCACGGCCTTCATCAGGCCGACGGTGCCCTCCTGGATCAGGTCATGCTGAGGCAGTCCGTAACCGTTGTATCCGCGCGCGATGCGCACTACGAATCGCAGGTGCGACATGACCAGACTCCGCGCGGCCTCGAGATCCTGGTTTTCGCGCAGACGCACGGCCAGATCGTGCTCTTCCTCGGCCGACAGCATGGGCAGCTGAAACGCGGCACTGACATAGGCATCCATGCTGCCGGTCGGCAATGTCATCGGAATCGCGAGCTGTTTGTTCATTTTTACCTTCCCGTTTCCCCTGTTGCGGCCCGAATTCGGCTTTGGACCGCGCTCTTAGCTGCGCATTTTAGCAGTCCCTCATTGAGAGTGCTAACTGGAGAAGAAAGTTCCAGATGTATCCCAACCTACTGAAACAAATGTTTAAATTTGATTTTCATGCACTGCGTCTATTCACTCTTTGTGTTCCGTGCGTTCGTGAGACACGCCAAGTGCCGAAAGGTCCAAGGGTAACGGTTGAGTTCTCTGGGCCTTTAGCGATTTGAAGGCTGCGATGTGCAGGATTCTGCTGGCGGTAGCGCACAGGGGTGATGCTCGGTTGCCGATTGGGTCGATGCGACGGATCAGGTGGGCCGCGGTAGATCTCAGAGGGGTCGTCTCCGAATCAGCAGCGCCACGGCCGCGATCGCCAGGCCCGCGAGCACGGCCTTCAGGATCAGACCCGTGGCCGGTTTCCAGTTGGCCCTCTTGGGCGCTGCGGTCTGCGGTTTGGAATTGTCCGAAGCCTTGCTTCCGGCACGTGATCGCGTCGCCTGCGCAGGCGCGGGCTCTTCTGACAGCGGCGTGGCCTCAGGCTCATCGATTGGTTCCAGCGTAATGCGTGCGCGCTTGCTCATGCGGTTGTCACCATCGGCTCTCTACCCATTGCCAGAGGCTGCGAATCTCGCCCGCCGCCTTTCCGGTGTCCTCGAACTCCGTGACCGCCCGACCGTCGATCAGCGCATGACTGAATGCGGCGCGCTGAGAGATGCTGACCGGCGAGACCGGCAGGCCATAGACCTGCAGCGCCTCGCGTGCCTCGCGCACGATGGCGGTCTCCCTGTCGCGCTGTGGTGGCGGGCAGGCGTTCAGCACTATCGCACTCGGGGTCGCTTGGTGTTGCGCGATCTTCACCGATGCGCCGATGGCCTCGAGGTCCAGGATCGCCGGCCGGCTGACGATCAGCGCAAGGTCCGACAGCTGCACGGCCAGCGCCGCTTCGTGACTGCTGTGCGGGGCGGTATCGACCAGCACCAGGTCAATGTCCTGGCGCCGGCGGTCGGCCAGGACACCGTCCAGCTGTGCGGCCTGGCTGCGCGAGACCGGCGGGACCTCGCCCTGCCGCCGCCGCCGCCAGGCACTTGCACTGGCCTGCGGGTCGATGTCGACGATCTCGGCGCGGCGTCCCAGCTCACCCGCCAGCACCGCTAGGTGCAGGCACAGGGTCGTCTTCCCGGTCCCCCCTTTCTGGGCTAGCAGACAGATCGTCTTCATGATCGATTCAACGCGAGCTTGGAACCTCGGAGACTCCGTCGGATAGTCACTCTATTCGCGCCGCAAGTCCAATCTTCCGCCGCACGCCGACCGCGAGATCGCAACCGGCGCGTCCGGGTGTCGATCGTCTACTCCGGCTGAATCTCGGCCAGGTGGCGGCCGACTGCCAGCCATGCGCCGGCCAGGCCGAGTATTGGGCCGCCGAACAGCGTGCCGAGCAGGCTCAATGGGTCGAGCACGGCCAGGGAAAAATTCGACGCGTAGAGCCCCGCCAGGTGCTGCACCGGGCTGTCGAGGAGGTTCAGCGAGAGCAAGACCAGCAGCAAAGCGATCGCGGCGCCGAGCAGGCCGTACCACAGACCCTCGTACAGGAACGGCCGGCGGATGAAGGCATCGGTGCCGCCGACCAGCTTGACGATCTCGATCTCGCTGTGGCGACCCTGGATGTCGAGGCGAATGGTGTTGCCGACGATCAACAGAACAGCGCCAGCGAGCAGCGTTGCGAGGATGGCGACACCGTGCTCTATCGTCCCGGTGATCGCAGTCAGGCGCTTGACCCATTGCAGATCCACCTGGGCCATGTCGATCTCACGATAGGCCTGCAGCTCAGCGGCCATCCTGGCGATGCCCTCTACACCCGCGACGCTGTCGTGCGGTCGCACCACGACCACGGCGGGAAGCGGATTATCGTCAAGCAGGTCGATGGCCTCGCCGAATCCGGACAGGCGACGGAACTCCGCCAGCGCCTGATTGCGATCGATGAGGCGTGACTCGGCGACATCGTCACGCCGATCGATCTGGCGCCTCACGGCCTCCGCCTGTTCGCCGCTGACCGCTTCGCTGAGGAATAACGACAGGCTGGCCGAGCCGTCCCAGCTGCTGCTCAGCTGACGCACATTGTCGACAAGCAGATGCAGGCCGCTGGGCAACGCCAGCGCAATGCCGATCACCGCCGCGGTCATCAGGGTGCTCGCCGGGCTACGGCTCAGTCGGCCGAGCGATGAGAGCGACATCTGTGCATGACGCAGCAGCCAGGTAACGGGGTTGCGGTTACGCCTGAACTTGGGTGACCTGCCCTGCCGCGTCATCCCTACTCTCTCACGGTGTCACTCGCCACCCGCCCCTGGCGCAGATTGACGATGCGCCGTCCGAGCCGATCGACCAGGTCGACGTCATGGGTCGCGATCAGCAATGTGACACCGACCTGGTTGAACTGCAGAAACAGCTCGATGATCTCGCGTGACAACTCGGGGTCAAGATTGCCGGTCGGTTCATCGGCTAGCAGCACCGGGGGCTTGCTGACCAGCGCACGCGCTATGCCAACCCGCTGTTGTTCGCCGCCCGACAGGGTGATCGGTAACACCTTCTCCTTTTTCAGCAACCCGACCTTGTCCAAAGTGGCGCGCACCCGGCGCGTGATCTCCGCATGCGCCATACCGGCGACGACCAGCGGCAGGGCGATGTTGTCGAATACCGTGCGATCGTTCAGCAGGCGGTGATCCTGAAAGATCATCCCAACCTCGCGCCGGTGATAGGGGATGTCGCGCGACCTCAGCTTGTTCAGGTTGCGTCCGTTGACCCAGACCTGGCCGCGCGTCGCCCGCTCGAGCAGCCCGATCAGTCGCAGGAGCGTGCTCTTGCCGGCACCGGAATGGCCGGTGACGAAGGCCATCTCGCCGGGCTCGAGGTGCAGGCTGACGCCCGACAGGCCCTCATGGCCGTTGGGGTAACGCTTGGCAACATTGTCGAAGCGGATCACAAGACTCCCGGCCGCGGCCCGCAGCCCGGCCGGCCTTGACAAAGCGCCCTGAAATCCCGCGCGTCGCGCCTATCCAAAGAGCGCCTTGACGAACTCGTCGGCATCGAAAGGGCGCAGATCCTCGATGGCCTCACCGACGCCGATGAAGCGGATCGGTACACCCAGGCGGTCGGCGATAGCGAAGATGATACCGCCCTTGGCGGTGCCATCCAGCTTGGTCAGGATAATCCCGGTCAGACCGACGGCCTGGTGAAACTCCAGTGCCTGGTTGAGGGCGTTCTGCCCGGTGCCGGCATCGACGACCAGCATCACCTCGTGCGGGGCCTGCGGGTCTAGCTTTTGCATTACACGGCTGATCTTGCTCAACTCGTCCATGAGGTTGCTCTTGGTGTGCAGACGACCGGCGGTGTCCGCAATCAGCACATCCACGGCGCGCGCGGTCGCCGCCTCCAGCGCGTCATAGATCACCGAGGCCGCATCGGCACCGTTCGCCTGTGCGACCACGGGTGTGTCGTTGCGCTCTCCCCAGGCCTGCAACTGCTCGACCGCCGCTGCACGAAAGGTATCACCAGCGGCGAGCATGACGCTGTTGCCTTCCTCCTTGAAGCGGCGCGCCAGTTTCCCGATGGTGGTGGTCTTCCCGGCACCGTTGATACCCACCATCAGGATCACCAGCGGTCGGCCGGCGGCGGGCTCCGCGAAGGGTGCCTCGGTGCCGTGCAGTATCTCTTTCAGCCGTTCCCGCAAGGCGGCGCCGAGGGCCTCCGGGTCGGCGAGCTCCTTGCGGCGCACCCGTGCGGCCAGATCGTCGATAATGCGCCGGGTGGCGTTCACGCCGACGTCGGCAGTCAGCAGGAGGGTCTCGATCTCGTCCAGGAGCTCGTCGTCGATCTGACGCCGCCCGGTGAGCAGGTCGCCCAGCGCGTCGCTGAGGCCGGCGCGGGTTCGCGCTAGGCCGGCCCGCAGTCGCTTGAACAGGCCTCGTTTCTGCTCCTGATCGTCCTGTGCCGGGGCATCCTGGGAATGTTTCTTGCGGAATCCGAACATGTTGGTGTCGCTAAGGGAACTGTTTACGTGGCACGCCGGTCAATTGGGCCTGGATCCAGATCCGGAACATGGTTGATGGCGGCGGGTCTTGTTGCAAGAATCTGACGCCATCAGTCGCAATACGCTGTGCCGCATCGTACCATCCGACGCGCTGCGGCCACACCCGGGAGAAGTCAACTTGAAGATGTTGTGCGTTCGGACTTGCCTGGCGGTCCTGTTGTTGGCCGCGCTGCCCGCTGTTGCAGAGATCAGCGAATTTCGGCTCGAAAACGGGATGAAGATCATAGTCAAACCAGACCACCGCGCCCCGGTCGCGGTGTCGCAGGTCTGGTATCGCGTCGGAGCCAGCTATGAGCCGGATGGGATCACCGGCATTTCGCACGCGCTGGAGCACATGATGTTCAAGGGCACCAAGGACGTCGGCCCCGGCGAGTTCTCGAAGACTATCTCGGCGCTCGGTGGCACCGAGAACGCCTTTACCGGTCGAGACTACACCGCTTATTTCGAGACCCTCGCGGTCGAGCACCTGGACAAGGCCCTCGAACTCGAGGCAGACCGCATGCGCAATCTGCTGCTCGATGAAGCAGAGTTCGCAAAAGAGATCGAGGTGGTCAAGGAGGAGAGACGTCTGCGGACCGAAGACAAGCCCAGCGGCAAGGTATACGAGCAATTCAACGCAGTCGCATGGCGCGCTTCGCCTTATCAGACCCCGACAATCGGCTGGATGAATGACCTCGAGCAAATGGCGCTCGAGGACCTCGCGGATTGGTACCGCCGCTGGTATGCCCCCAACAATGCCATCCTGGTGGTGGTCGGCGACGTGCAGCCAGAGGCCGTTCTCGAGATGGCAAACCGGCATTTCGGTCCCTTACCGGCCGGTGATACGCGCGGGCAGAAGGCACCGGCCGAGCCGCCGCAGCGCGGCGAGACCCGGGTGGAGGTCAAGGTGCCGGCGCGCCAGCCCTATCTCCTGATGGGCTACAAGACACCTGTGGTGGGGCATGCCGAAGAGCCCTGGGAGCCGCATGCGCTATTTGTGTTATCCAGCGTGCTCGATGGCGGCAACAGCGCACGTCTTGCCCGCGAACTGGTGCGTGGCAAGGGCATCGCGGCGTCCGCAGGGGCGGATTACGACACCTACAGCCGGCTGCCCGGTATGCTGCTGCTCGACGGTACGCCGCGCGACGGACGCAGCATCGCCGAGGTCGAGGCGGCGCTGCGGGAGGCAGTGGCGCGTCTGCGCACCGAGCTGATTGACGAGGCCGAACTCCAGCGCGTCGTCACCAAGGCGATCGCCAGCAAGGTGTTCCAGGCAGACTCACTGTTTGCCCAGGCGATGGAGATCGGCATGCTGGAGACTATCGGTCTGGACTGGCGCTTGCTGGAGGGCGAGATCGAGGCGCTCAAGGCGGTGACGCCCGAACAGGTGCGCACCGTGGCACAGCGCTACCTGGTTGATGAAAATCTCACGGTCGCAACGTTGACGCCGCTGCCGATGGAGCAGCAGGCGCGACCCGCGGTCGCCGCCGACGGAGGCCGTCATGGGAGTTAAACACTGGATGATCGTGGCGCTGCTGGCGCTGGCCGCCGCCGCGCATGCGGGCCCGACGGTCGAGTCCTGGCAGACCAGCCGCGGGACCAAGGTCATGTTCGTCAACGCCCCGGATCTGCCCATGGTGGACGTGCGGGTCGTGCTCGACGCCGGCAGTGCGCGCGACGGCGATCTAGCGGGACTGGCGGGATTTACCAGCGCCATGCTCACCGAGGGCGCCGGCGAATGGGATGCCGATGACTTGGCCCTGCGTCTGGAAGAGCGGGCCATCCAATTGGGCAGCGGGTCGCTGCGCGACATGGCCTGGGTCAATCTGCGCAGCCTGATCGAACCCGAGGTCCTGGAGGTTGCGCTGGACAGCGCCGCGGCCGTACTCGCCGAACCGCGCTTTGATGCCGATGCACTCGAACGCGTCCGCCAGCAGATGCAGATTGCGGTGCGGCGCAGTCTGCAGTCGCCATCGACCGTCGCGAAACAGCGCTTCTTCCAGACCCTATACGCTGATCACCCCTACGCCCATCCGCCGAGCGGGACAGAGGCATCCCTGGCGGCGATCAGTCGCGACGACCTGGAACGCTTCCATCGCCGTTACTATGCCGCCGCCAATGCGGTCGTCGCCATCGTCGGTGCGGTGGACCGGCAGACCGCCGAGGACATTGCAGAGCGCGTCACCCGTCGCCTGCCGGTCGGTCAGCACGCCCCCGCGCTGCCGGCACCGCCGGCGGTCAGCGGCAGCGAGCTGCGTGAATCCTTTCCCTCCACGCAGACCCACATCTACGTCGGCCAGAGCGGCATGGCCCGCCACGACCCCGATTACTTCCCCCTGTATGTCGGCAACCATGTGCTCGGCGGTGGCTCGCTGGTCTCGACCCTGGGTGAAGAGGTACGCAACAAGCGCGGGCTGTCGTACAGCGTGTACAGCTACTTCAGTCCGATGCGCGTCCAGGGTCCCTTTTTGATGGTCGCTCAGACCAAGAACGAGCAGGCGGACGAGGCACTCCAAGTGATGCGCGAGACCCTGCTGCGGTTTGTCGAACAGGGACCGAGCGAGAAGGAACTCGAGGCCGCGAAACAGAACCTGATCGGCGGCTTCCCACTGCGTATCGCCAGTAACGGCAAGATCGTCACGTATTTGGCGATGATGGGCTTTTACGATTACCCGCTGGACTGGCTCGACACGCTCCCCGGAAAGCTCGCTGCAGTCAATGTCGCGCAAGTACGCGATGCCTTTGCACGACGTATCAACGCGCCCGGCGGCATCGCCGTCATAGTCGGCGGAAGCGGCTGACGCTTGCCCGCGACGGCCAGCCAGGTCCGCATAATAGGCGGCCGCCACCGCGGCCGCCGCCTGGGCTTCTCTGCGGGCCGCGGACTGCGTCCAACGCCGGATCGGGTGCGTGAGACGCTGTTCAACTGGCTGCAGACCGAGATCCACGGGGCCCGCTGCCTGGACCTGTTTGCGGGGAGCGGGGCGCTTGGCCTGGAGGCATTGTCGCGCGGCGCCTCCGCGCTGTTGGCGGTCGAACAACATCGGGCGGCCGCACAGCGTCTGCGCGAGAACGTCAAGTTGTTGAATGAACAGGCTGCAGCCGAGGTACTGCAGCGCGAGGCCCTGTCTCTGTTGACCAGGCCCCCACCGGTACCGTTCGGAATCGCATTCCTCGATCCACCCTTTGCACAGGAACTCTTGGCGGCCGCCTGCCGGTTGCTGGAGAAAAATCATTGGCTGACGCCCGCGGCATGGATCTATCTCGAACAAGATGCCGCCCGACCGTGGCCGGAACTCCCGCAGAACTGGTCTCTCCATAGGGAGGGCCGGGCGGGTCAGTCGGCACAGCGTTTGTTGCGGCGCAACAGTACAGGCTAGAATGTGACAGCTACTTGTCACTCGAGGACGGGGTCGCCGCCGCTGCGATTCGCCCTGCGGCCCTGATGATGCGCAATGAAAAAAGCTGTCTATCCAGGTACCTTCGACCCCATCACCAACGGCCATAGAGATCTGGTGTCGCGAGCGGCGCGGTTGTTCGACCAGATCGTGGTCGCGGTGGCGAAAGACACCGCCAAGGCCCCGGTTTGCGACGTTACGGCGCGTGTGGACCTGGCGCGGGTGGCGTTGGCCGATATCCCCAATGTCCAGATTGTGCCCTTCGACGGTCTATTGGTCGATTTTTGCCGCAGCCATGGTGCAGGCATCGTAATCCGTGGCCTGCGGGCGGTCTCAGACTTCGAGTACGAGTTTCAGTTGGCCAGTATGAACCGCCGCCTGGCGCCCGAGATTGAGACAATCTTTCTGACGCCGGCCGAGCAGTATGCCTTTATCTCCTCGACCTTGGTAAGGGAAATCGCCCGACTGGGTGGGGATGTGTCAGAATTCGTTCACCCCGAGGTGCAGCGACTTTTCGATAGCAAGCGCTGCATTTAACGCTCGGTCGTCCGAACTGCTGTAGGGAGTTGCCGGTATGGCCCTGTTGATCACCGACGAATGCATCAACTGCGATGTTTGCGAGCCTGAGTGCCCAAATGGCGCAATCTCTCAGGGAGACGAGATCTACGAGATAGACCCGGCCTTGTGCACCGAGTGTGTCGGGCATTACGAGACCTCGCAGTGCGTCGAGGTCTGCCCCGTCGACTGCATCCCGCACGATCCGGATGTGGTCGAGACCCAGGAAGAACTGATGGCCAAGTACGAGCGCATAACCGCTGCCAGTGCCTGACCGACAGCGGATCCATCGCGCGCGAAAGGCTCCTCTGCGGGGCCTTTTCGTTTTTTGCCTGATTCTCGTTGCGGCTGCTGCCGACGCGACCGGCAGACCCGCGTCGGATGCGATTGCTACTGCGCACCCGCTCGCAACCGAGGCCGGGCGCTTAATTCTGGAGGCCGGGGGTAACGCCTTTGACGCCGCAGTTGCGATTAGCGCCTCGCTGGCGGTCGTGGAGCCCTATGGATCGGGACTCGGCGGCGGTGGCTTTTGGTTGCTGCATCGCGCGCGCGACGGCCGTCAGGTCATGATCGACGGCCGTGAACGTGCGCCGCTGGCGGCCCGCGCCGACATGTACCTCGATGCTCAGGGCGATGTGATCCCGCGTGCGTCGATCGACGGACCACTGGCTGCCGGTATCCCAGGCACCCCGGCTGCGTTGGCGCATATCGCGCGGCACTATGGCCGTCTGCCGCTGGAGGTCAGCCTTTCGCCCGCCATCGGTCTGGCGCGTGAGGGATTTCCGATCGATGCAGTTTATCGCCGGATGGCCGGTTTTCGCCTGGAGGCCCTGCGCCGCTTCCCCGCGGCCAGGGAGCAATTCCTGGTCGACGGCGAGATACCGCCACTGGGGCAGGTGCTGCGCCAGCCAGCGCTGGCCGCGACTTTAACGGCTATCGCCGAGTCCGGTGCTGCCGCTTTCTACCATGGCGAAATCGGCGCGCGGCTGGTTGCCGCGGTACGCGCCTCAGGTGGGATATGGTCAGCTGAAGACCTGCAAGCGTATCGCGTGGTCGAGCGCGCACCGATTGTCGTGCACTATCGCAACCACCGGGTAGTCAGCGCCAGCCTGCCATCATCCGGCGGTGTGCTGCTGGCGCAGATGCTCAACATGCTGAGTGCACGACCCTTAGACGAGTTGTCTGCGGTCGATCGGACCCATCTTCTGGTGGAGGTTATGCGTCGCGCCTACGCCGACCGCGCGACCTACCTCGGGGACAGCGATTATGTCCCTGTGCCGCTGGCCGGGTTGCTCAGTCCTGCCTATGCCCATCGTCGCGCAAAGACCATCGATATGGCGCGCGCGATGCCGAGTGTTGCGCCATCGGAAGAGGCAGACGAGGGACGGGATACGACCCATTTTTCGGTCCTGGATCGTGAAGGCAATCGGGTCGCCGCGACACTCAGTATCAACTATCCGTTCGGCGCCTGTTTCGTGGCCGCCGGCACCGGGGTGCTGCTGAACGACGAAATGGATGATTTCTCGGCCAAGCCCGGCGCCGCCAATGCCTATGGACTGCGGGGCAATCAGGCCAATGCGATTGCACCCGGCAAACGCATGCTCTCGAGTATGTCGCCGACCTTCGTCGAGAGTGAACAGCGGGTGGCGATTCTCGGCACGCCCGGTGGGTCGCGCATTATCAGCATGGTCCTGCTCGGGCTGCTGGATGCGATCGAAGGCCGTCCGGTCGAAGACTGGGTGGCTCGCGGCCGCTTCCACCATCAGCATCTGCCTGATCGTATTCAAATCGAACCGGGGGCGCTGGGGACGGAGGCCATCGGCGACCTGGAGCGGCGTGGGCATCAGATCCGACAACTCGACGACACCTATGGCAACATGCAGGCCATCCTATGGGATCGTCGCAGCGGAGAGGTAACGACGGCCTCTGATCCTCGCGGCATCGGCAGCTCTGCCCTGATGCCCAATTCTTCCGTTCCGGCTATGCGGCAGAGCGCGGGCAGAATACGCCTCAGGGCCGGACGTCGCCTTCCTTGAGCACCCCTTCGAGACTCGCATAGTAGGCGGCGAGGTTTTCGAGGTCCTCCTCGGACAACGCCGCCACCATCCCCTGCATGATGGCGTTCTTGCGTTCCCCGGACTTGTAGCCCTTGAGGGAGTGCAGCAGATAGTCTTCGTACTGCCCGCCGATATGCGGATAGATCGGTGCTGCGCTGACCCCGGTCTCGCCATGGCAGGCGATGCAGGTGGTAGCCTTTTCTTTACCCAACGCAGGATCGCCGCCGGCGTGGGCCAGCGTTGTGCCGAGGGCCAATGCGGCCGCGGTCGAAATCAATAATCGATTCATCGTCATCCCCCTCACTTTCCCAGATCCTGCCAGAACGCGGCGATGTCCACCATGTCTTGTTCGCTCATACTCAGCGCCTGGGCATTCATAGTCGGATGGATGCGCTGGTTGTCCCGATAGGCCTTGAGCGCGGCCACGATATAGTCGGCCTGCTGACCGCTGAGCTTGGGTACATGGTAGGTCGGGTAGGTGTTGTGATAAGTGGGGATGCCATGGCACCCCAGGCAAGGCTCTGACTTGATGCGCCCGGCAGCGGCATCGCCGGCGGCCAGCCCGGCCGAGGACGCGACCAGCAGACTGACCGCGGCTGCAGCGAGTAAGGATTTCATGGTGTTTTCTCCTGTGCGGTTCGTCATGGTTGAGCGATACGTCGCTTCTGGGCGGGTATAACCCAGCTGGCAGCATTTTAGAGACCCGGACGGTGGCTGCATAGGCGCCGGTCGCAAGGGTTTTTTCTGTGCCTGCAAGGGCAGTTTATAGGGCATGGCGGCTCAGTGCTGGCACGACGGGCAATAGGCGCTTGCCCGCTGCCCGATCGGACGGGTCTTGAGCCGCGATCCGCAGCGTTTGCACGGCTGCCCCGCCCGCCCGTAGACAAAGAGCTCCTGGGCGAAGTAGCCAGGCTGTCCGGATTCGTTCAGGAAGTCGCGCAGGGTCGTGCCGCCGCGTGCAATTGCATAATCGAGCACGGACTTGACCTCGCTGACCAGCTGCTCGAGCCGCGCACGCGAGATCCGTCGGCAGCTGCGCTGCGGATGGATACCGGCGCGAAACAGCGCCTCGGTGGCGTAGATGTTGCCGACACCGACCACGACCTGCCCGTCCATCAGCAGCGTCTTGATGGCGACTCGCCGGCGGGTCGCCACGGCGTGCAGGTAGGCGCCATCAAATGCGGTCGACAGGGGTTCCGGGCCCAGACCCCGGAGACGCGGGTGCGCCAGCGGGTCGTCTTCAGTCCACAGCATGGCGCCGAAGCGACGCGGGTCGTGCAGGCGCAGACACTGCTCGTCGAAAAGGATATCAACATGATCGTGGATCCGCGGCGGGCTGGCCGCCGGCAGCAGACGCAGGCTCCCGGACATGCCGAGATGAATGATCAGGGTGCCGCGCTCCAGGCGTATCAGCAGGTATTTGGCACGCCGCTCTACGGCTTTTACGTGCTGTCCCACCAGCAGGCGCCCCAGCGGGGGTACTGGCCAGCGCAGCTGCAGCTGGCGAACCACTGCGCCGGTGATGACCCGCTGCACCAGATAAGGCGCAATACCGCGGCGGGTGGTCTCGACCTCGGGTAGTTCGGGCATATCTAGGGTCAGGGGCTGACAAAGTGCTGCGCTGGCAGGGAGAGCAGATTGAAGTAGACATCGTCGATCACCCGCACCTCGTCATCGAACAGCACATAGCGATAGTTCTGGGTGGGATCCCGGTCGCCGAACGTCAGTCGGGTGTCGTCGATCTGCAGCACTGCGGTCGGCGGGTCGAGACCGAATTGTGCCAGGTCTGGCCCGGCCTGGAAGCGTTGCAGGACCGGTGCGCGGGCCACCGCCAACAATTGTGCGACACGGTGTTCGTCGGCCGCGGCTTGCCGCGGATGGACCAGCCGCCAGCCTTCGCCTTCGCGCTGCAGGGCGAACCGCAGCGCGCGGCCGCGCTCGACCCGCAGTGCGGTGGCCGTTGTGGGCGAAAGGTCGGTCAGGGTGGCGGTCTGCCCGGAGTCAACCGGCCAGCGATCGACCACCAACAGGACCAGCGCACAGGCGGCGAGGGCCACATTGGCCCGCGTCCAGCGGTTCATGCCCGGCGCCGCCTGTGTCGCGACCACAGGCCGAGCGCAAGATACACGGCCGGCACCAGGCCCATCAGCGCGAGTGCCAGGACGCCGGCGACCTGCGGGGACCAGTCGATATCGAGGTCCTGTGCCGGGGTAGGTGCGGCGAGCGCCTCATTGTCGCTCAACCAGTTCAGCAGGCCCAGCGCGAGCGTCAGGTTGTCGGCCTGCCCCACCTGGTCGTTGCCGAGCAATTCGCGGCTGCCCAGGATCAAGACCCGCTGGCGCTGGTTATCGCCCCTGCGCTGCAGCGCGACAGCGACGGTTATCGGGCCGGCGTTTTCTCCCAGTTCGGGGTCCCGCGTGATCTGCCCGCGCAGGTCGCCGGTTTCGTTCCAACTGCGCGGGCTGCTCTCGAGACGGGCCGCCGGCCGCCAGTCTGGGTGATCGCCGACGCGCAGTCCGCGCGCATGCTTCATGACGCTGTGGCCGTCAGGCGGCTGCGGCAACAGCGCCGCCGGGTAATCGCTGATGACCGCGTTGTCGGGGCTTTCCAGGCCATTGCTGGCGGCTGCCGCATCCACCACGATGCCCGGCAGCAGACCGATGCCGAACTGGTCATCGATCCAGGGCGAAGGGCCGTCACCCACCAGCCACAGCAGACTGCCGCCGTCGTCGAGAAAACGCGAGATCAGGTCCTCGACCGGCGGCGCATGGCGCCGCTGCGGACCGCTGACCAGCAGCACTGCGGTGTTGTCGGGGAGGCTGTCGATAGATCCCGAGTCCACGGAAAGCATGCGGTAGCCGAGGCGTTCGGCGTGCCCGGCGAGGGTCGCCAGCCCACCCGGCGATGGGTCGATCTGGGCCTCACCATGGCCGGTGAGATTGACGATCCAACGTTCGCCGCGCAGGGCCATGCGGGCCAGCGCCGCGTCGATCGCTGCGGCCGTCGGTTCGGCGATGACCTCGTGGCGCTGGGCGCTGCGCAGATGCAGTTCACCGTGTCTCGCGACGCCGGCCTCGCGTGCCAGGGTCGGTTCCTCCACCGGGTCGACAAAGCGTAATGTGGGTCGGCTCAGGTGGGCCAGATAGGGTGCCAACAGACGCCGCAGCTTCGCGCGCGTCAGCGCATAGTCAGGCACGAACGCGGTTAGCTCGAGTGGCGCGGCAAGCGCGTCGAGGGCCCGCGCCGCGGCCGTGCTCAGCGTGTGACTGCGTTGCGCCGTGAGATCCAGCTGCCAGCCATGGTGTTGGCTGACCCGCGCAGCCAGGATCACGCAGGCGATCAGCAGCGTCGGAAAGAGCAGGCGTTTGAGCATTAGATCTCCCCCCGCCGACGGGCCAGCGTGTAGCTGGCCAGCCACACCGCGCCGATGCCGGTGCTGAGGAAGAACGCAATGTCCTGACTGCGCAACAGGCCCTGCAGCCAGGGTTGTGTATGCGGCAGCAGCGCGAGCCAGTACCAGGCAGCCTCGGGTCCGCTCAGTGAGTCCAGCAACCACAGAAACAGCAGGATGCCATAGCTGGCCGCCAGTGCGGCCGCCGGATGATCGAACAGTCCCGAGATGCACAGGCTCAGGCCACACAGCCAGAGGCTGAACAGCAAGACACCGGCGACGGTCAACGCCAGGCGCGGCCAGTCCAGCGCGATGCCCATCCCCAGCGCCGCCAGCGTGATGCTGACGCTGAGCACCAACGGCAGGCTCGCCAGCCACAGTCCCAGGGTCTTGCCGAGCGCAATCTGGCCGCTGCCAACCGGCGACGACAGCCAGACGGCGATGCGACCGCTGCGGATCTCGCCGGCCAGGCTGCCCATCGCCAGCAGAGGTATGCCGAGCAGCAACAGCAGCGTCAGGCTGTTGAAGCTTGGCATCACCACCAGGTCGGTTGCGCCGAGCGTCGATCCGCCGGCCTTGAGCTGAGGCGCGATCTTGGCGAAGCTCTCGAGCTGCGCAAAGGCAAGCCAGGCGATAATCAGTTGACCAAACGCCAACAGCAGCCAGAACATCATGCCGGCGCGCAGGCGTCGCCACTCATGCAGTGCGATCTCCCAGATCATGCGCCTGCCCCCATCCCGTCGGTGTCCGCACGATGGCGAAAATGTGCCAGCAGGTCGGTCTCCGACGTGACCGCGTGCTGCGCGGTCTTACGCCCGCTGTCGAGCAGGATGACGCTGCTGCACAGCAGCTGCACATCTTCCAACAGGTGCGTGGACAGGATCAGACTGCGTTCGGTGCTGAGTTGCCGCAACAGCTCCCTGATCTGTTGTGTCTGCAGCGGGTCAAGGCCGGCGGTCGGCTCATCGAGGATCAGGATGTCGGGATGATGCAGTACCGCCTGCGCCAGGCCGAGGCGCTGCGCCATGCCGGCCGACAGGCTGCCCGCCAGGCGAGCCGCGACGCTGCCGAGCTGCACCTGCTGCAATGCGTCGTCGATTGCGGTCTTCAAGGCCTGGCGTTGGAGGCCGCGCAGTCTGCCCGCCCAGTTCAGATTCTCGGTCACCGACAGCTCGGGGTAGGCGGGCACACGCTGTGGCAGAAAGCCGATGTGGCGGCGCAGCAAGGGCGGCGCCAGGCGCAGCGGCTGACCGAGGACAAATACCTCACCACGGGTGGGCGCAAGCACGCCGGCGAGGACCTGCATCAAGGTCGATTTGCCCGCACCGTTGACCCCGAGCAGGCCGAGTCGTTCGCCTGGCTGCAGCTCGAGGTCGATGTCTTCAAGCCGCGGCCGCCGTTTCGGTCCGTAGCTTATGTCTTGCGCGCGCAGCAGGGTCTCCATGCGGCGGCAGGGTACCGTGCGCGACGCCGATTGCGAAGCCTAAGCGCGTGAATCGTCCGTAGAATGGCGCGCATGATCAGACTGGGTGTGGATACTGGCGGCACCTTTACCGACTTCGTATTGCTCGATGAGCAGGGTGGGGTTCGCGTACACAAGGTGCTGTCGACGCCTGAGGCGCCGGAGGCGGCCATTCTGCGTGGCGTCGCCGAACTCGGCCTGGATACGTCGTGCCTGCAGATGGTGCACGGTTCGACGGTGGCGACCAATGCGGTGCTGGAGGGCAAAGGGGTGGAGGCCCTGTATATCGCCAACCGGGGTTTCGCCGATCTATTGACCATCGGCCGCCAGCAGCGTGCTGCGCTCTACGATCTGCAGCCGCCGGTCGCGGAGGCGCCGGTCCCGGAAGGGCATTGCCTCGAGACCGGCGGCCGGTTGGGTGCCGACGGCCGTCCGATCGAGTCGCTGTCCGAGGCCGATCTGGCCGACCTGCGTGCCGCGGTGGAACGACTGGCGCCGCAGGCGGTGGCGGTCAATCTGTTGTTCTCTTATCTGGACCCGAGGCTCGAGGAACGTATCGCGGCCGCCATGCCCGACGGTGTGTTCGTATCCCTGTCTTCGCGCGTCCTGCCCGAGATCCGCGAATACGAACGCGGCATGGCCACCTGGCTCAACGCCTGGATTGGCCCGCGGGTGGCGGGTTACCTGGCGCGCCTGCGCGGCGGTCTGCGCGATGTGCCGATCTCGGTGATGCAGAGCTCGGGCGACACCGTGGCGGCGCTGCAGGCGGCCGACCACGCCGTACGCATGCTGTTATCCGGTCCGGCCGGCGGTCTGGTCGCTGCGCGCGAGGTCGGCGCAGCGGGCGGTCACCAGCGACTCTTGACCTTCGATATGGGCGGCACATCGACCGATGTCGCGCTGGTCGACGCGGAACCGCGGTTGACCACCGAGGGCAGCATCGGGCGGTTCCCGGTCGCCGTTCCGATGGTCGATATGCATACCATCGGCGCGGGTGGTGGCTCGATTGCCTGGCTGGATACGGGCAGTATGCTGCAGGTCGGACCGCAGTCTGCCGGCGCGGTACCCGGGCCGGCCTGTTACGGGCGTGGCGGCGACCTGCCGACGGTGACCGACGCCAACCTGGTGCTCGGGCGGCTACAACCCGACGCCTTCCTCGGCGGCGACATGCGCCTGGAGCGCACCGCGGCCGTGAAGGCAATCGAGGGTCTCGCCGTGGGCATGCACTGCAGTGTGGAGCAGGCGGCTGCAGATATCGTTGCGGTGGCCAATGAACTCATGGCCCAGGCGCTGCGCAGTATTTCGATCAGGCGTGGTGCAGACCCGCGGGAACACGTCTTGGTCTCTTTCGGTGGCGCAGGGGGTCTGCATGTCTGCGCGCTGGCCGAGCTGCTCGAGATACCGGCCGCCATGGTGCCCGTGCACGGTGGGGTATTGTCTGCGCTTGGCATGCTGGCCGCGCGGCCTGGGCGCCAGCTGTCACGCACGCTGATCGGGCTATTGTCTGAACTGTCAGTGTCGAGTCTGGAGGCCGCATTCACCGAGCTGCGCGGACAGGGATTCAATGCGCTGCGGGACGAGGGCTTCGAGATCGGCGACTGCGATGCCCTGGCCTCGGTCGATGTGCGGTATCTAGGTCAATCCTACACGCTTAATCTGCCCTGGCAGGGCCCGCGGCAGACTATCGAGGCCTTCCATGCGATGCATCTGCAGCGCTATGGCCATCGCCTGGACCTCCCGGTCGAGCTGGTCAATTTGCGGCAGTGGGTGCGCGGGCCCGCCACGCGGGTAGTGCTGCCGCGCCTGGCAAACGCGCCGGCCGCGCAGCCGTTCGCGCGCTGCGCCGTAGCCGGCATCGCGGCCGAGTCGGCGCAATATTGGCGTGACGCCCTGGTCGCTGGGCAGGCGATCAACGGTCCAGCCCTGATCTGTGAGCGTGTGGCGACGACATGGGTCGCACCCGGGTGGGCGTTGGCCGTCGACGGCGTAGGGAATCTGCAGCTCAGTCGTCGTCCAGCATCGCCATGATGCCGAATGCCGTCTCGGAACTCGCGGCAAAGGCCTCGCTGAGGTCGGCCGGCGACACCGCGGCGCACAGCTTGTTCGGCCACTCGTTGCGCTCCAGGCGTATGACGCCGTCGAGCAGCTCGCCGTAGCTGCCCTCGTGATGCGTCAGCCCACGCTTGATATCTTCGGGCAGCGGGAGCTGTTTTGTCAGCTCGGTGAGCGGACGCGACAGCATGGCGTCCAATACGGACAGCAGCCCGACCGTGTAGGCTGCGTCGGGCAGACCCTTGCCGCACAATTTGCTCAGGCGCTCGCACAGATTGGCGCGCAGCAGGCCGAGGTTTAGAATTTCGATCGGGCGGCTGCCCAGCCCGGCCATGGCGAATAGGGTTGCCCAGGCGCGGATGCGCTCCAGGCCCATCAGCACCACGGCGTGCTGGATCGATTCGATGCGGTTGCGCAGACCCGAGGCGGCAGAGTTGACGTAGCGCAGGACCTTGAAGCTCAGGCCCGGATCCTGGCTGACCAGGCGGACGACCTCCGCCATCTGGACATTTGGATCGTTGAGGCGGGCCAGCAGCTCCATCACCATGGCGGCGTTCTCGCCGACGCGTCTCGACTGCACCAGACTGGGGCGGGCGAAGAAGTACCCTTGGAAGTAATCGAATCCAAGCGCCTTGAGCTGTTCGAACTGTTCGCAGGTCTCAACCTTTTCGGCGAGCAGCTTGGCCCCTGTCGCACGCAGCATGGGCAGGCTTTGCGCCAAGCTCGGCATGCCCTCCGCCGTTATCTCCACCTTGATGTAGTCCACCAGCGGTAGAATGGGGGCGAGGTGCGGCTGAAAGGCATAGTCGTCCATGGCCAGCGCGAAACCCTGGCGGGCCATGCCGGTGATCCCGGCAAGCAGGACGTCGTCGACCTCGACGTCCTCGAGCACCTCCAGAACCACCCGGTCCTGATCGAAGGGGATCGGTGGCATGTCGACAAAAAAATGCCGGGTGAGATTGATGAAGGCCTTGTGCGGCCCAGTGAGGCGATCCAGGCCGATCTCCATGAAGGCATTCAGCAGGGTAATCGACGAGGCCTGATTACCGTCGGTGATGTTGCAGTCGCCGCCGGCGTCCCGGTACAACAGTTCATAACCAAAGACCTGGAGATCACGGTCGAAAATCGCCTGCCGAGCGACCTGAATTGTGTCGCCTGGGCTGTCTACGGATGGCATGGAGGACTGCATCTGCTCGTTTGTATTTCGGATCAGGGCGCCTGATTGGCTAGCGGCCGTGCCCTTCGTGGCTTGAACTACGTCTTTTGCAACGCCAAAGGGCTGGCAAGGGGCTATGATGGACGAACAATGAACCCGAGTCTGGCCCTCTGGTCTTACAGCAGCGGCCGGGCCTGCGACAAACGACTAGGAGAGTGCATTTGATAACCGACGGCTTACTCAATCTGACCGTGTGGCAGCTGGTTTTGGTGGTTTTGGGGCTGACGCACGTGACCATTGTGGCGGTCACGGTCTATCTGCACCGGTGCCAGGCGCATCGGGCCCTGGACATGCACCCGGTGTTGGCGCATTTCTTCCGTTTCTGGCTGTGGCTGACGACCGGCATGGTGACCCGGGAATGGGTGGCGGTGCATCGTCGCCATCATGCCCGCTGTGAGACCGCAGAGGATCCGCACAGTCCGCAGGTGCTGGGTCTGCGAAAGGTGCTCTGGGAGGGCGCTGAGCTGTACCGCGATGCCGTCAAACGGTCGGACCTGATCGAACGTTACGCGCACGGTACTCCCAACGATTGGATCGATCGCAGGCTCTATCAACCCTACAGTGTCTTCGGCGTTTCGCTGCTGTTGATCATCGAATTTGTACTGTTCGGCATCCCAGGGATCGCCGTCTGGGCGATTCAGATGGTCTGGATACCGTTCTTCGCGGCCGGTGTCATCAATGGCATCGGCCATTTCTGGGGATACCGCAACTTCCAGTCACCGGATGCGGCGACCAATATCTCCCCCTGGGGCATCCTGATCGGTGGAGAGGAGCTGCACAACAACCATCACGCATTTCCGAGCTCGGCGAAGCTGTCGTCGCGCTGGTGGGAGTTCGACATTGGCTGGATGTACATCCGGCTGTTTTCGATGCTTGGCCTGGCCAGGGTACGACGCGTGGCGTGCAAGCCGGCAGTCGATTTGGCCAAGAGCGCGATCGACATAGAGACCGTCAAGGCCGTGATCACGCACCGTATGCATATCCTGGCCAGCTACACGCGTGACGTCGTCAAGCCGGTTGCGGCTGCCGAGCTGTGTCGCAGCGAGCGGCATTGCCGCCGCCTGGCGCGTCAGGCACGTCGGCTCTTGATGCGCGAAGAGGCATCGATGGACGAGTCGAGCAGGAACAAGCTGGAGTCGATCCTCAAGAACAGTCAGGTACTGGCGACCGTGCACCGCTCACGCAAGCAGCTGCAGCAGGTGTGGGACCGCACCGCGTCCAGCCAGGAGGCATTGCTGGCCTCCCTGCAGCAGTGGTGTCAAGAGGCAGAGAGCAGCGGGATCAAGGCGCTGCAGGATTTCGCGCGCGGCCTGCGCAGCTATTACCCGGCGGTCGGCTGAGCGAACGTCAGGGCTTTGTGAGAGGCAAAAAAAGACCGCCGATCGGCGGTATTTTTGTGCCTCAGTCAGCGCAGTTATTTAATCTTACCTTCTTTGTAGGTCACGTGTTTACGCACCACGGGATCGTATTTCCTGATCTCCATTTTGCCGGTCATGGTCTTCTTGTTTTTTGTCGTGGTGTAGAAATGTCCGGTGCCCGCGCTGGAGTTGAGACGAATTTTTTCACGAACGGCTTTGGCCATGACGGTGCCCCCTCAGACTTTTTCGCCGCGCGCGCGCAGCTCGTGTAGCACCGAGTCGATGCCCTTCTTGTCAATAATGCGCATCCCGGCCGCCGACACCCGCAGGCGCACAAATCGCTGCTCGCTTGCCACCCAGAAACGGTGGTAGTGCAGATTCGGCAGGAACCGACGCCGCGTCTTACGGTGCGAGTGCGAGACATTGTTCCCGGTAATCGGCCGTTTGCCTGTGACCTGGCAGACTTTGGACATGCTTGAAAGCCTCGAAAATACGCGCTGGATCGGTATCCGCCGCCTCGCGGGAGGCTGGCAGAAAGGCCGCACTTTATACCGGAAGGCCCGTGGAGGGTCAAGCGAGCCTGGAAATCTCACCGGCATCGCGGCGCACCGGCACGATACGGTCATCTCGGGCATCTTGGACACTTGGCAATCTGTGGGCCGGCGCTCACACCAGACCGCGCTGCGCCAACGAGCAACAATCCCCGTCGCCGACGATCAAGTGATCCAACACGCGGATGTCGACCAGGGCGAGGGCGTCGCGCAATCGCAGCGTGATGTGCCGATCCGCCGGGCTGGGTTCGGTAACGCCCGAGGGGTGATTGTGACTGAGAATCACGGCTGCGGCATTGAAATGCAGCGCGCGGCGCACTACCTCACGGGGGTGCACGCTGGCACCGTCGATCGTGCCCCGAAACAATTCCTCGAACGCCAGCACGCGATGACGATTGTCGAGGAACAACACCGCAAATACCTCGTAGGGGTGGTCGCGCAGACGTGCACGCAGGAACTCCGCGGTGTGCTCCGGGCTGAGCAGCGGACTGCCGCGTTCCAGGCGCTGATGCAGATGGCGGCGCCCCATCTCGAGTACGGCCTGCAGCTGGGCAAATTTCGCCGATCCGAGTCCCGGCCCGGCGCAGAAGGCGTCGCGCGGTGCCGAGAGCAGTTGTCGCAGTCCGCCGAAGCGTGTCAGGAGTTCGCGCGCCAGGTCCACGGCGCTCTTGCCCCGTACGCCGGTGCGCAAGAAGATCGCTAGGAGTTCTGCGTCGCTCAGGCTTGCGGGACCTGATGTCAACAGACGTTCACGCGGCCGTTCCGCCACCGGCCAGTCCTTTATCGCCATAGTCGTGACCTCGTCCATGAAGTGACAGCAGCCTATCCGAACCCGGCCAGAGGGGCAAAGTCGGCTTTGTCATACCCGCAGCGTCGGTTACCCTTCGATCGTTGCAGCCTGCAAGACGAGGAAAGCCACCGCGCATGCAGCGATTGAACGGACGACGGGTGTTGCTGGGCATTACCGCAGGTATCGCTGCCTACAAGGCGGTCGAGGTGGCTCGGCTGCTGGTCAAGGATGGCGCCGAAGTCCAGGTCGTTATGACCCCGGCGGCGGCGTCCTTCATTGGCCCGCTGACGCTGCAGGCGGTCACCGGCCGCCCGGTGCGCGACACGCTGTTCGATCCGCAACACGAGGCCGCCATGGGCCATATCGAGCTCGCGCGCTGGGCGGATGTAATCCTGGTGGCGCCGGCGACCGCGGATTTCCTCGCCCGCCTCGCGGTCGGCATGGCCGATGATCTGCTCAGCACGCTGTGCCTGGCATCGACCGTGCGATTGCTGCTCGCGCCGTCCATGAATCAGGCGATGTGGCGGAATGCCGCGACCCGATCGAACGTCGAGCAGCTGGTATCCCGAGGCACGACCCTGCTCGGGCCTGACGACGGCGAGCAGGCCTGTGGTGACACAGGCCCGGGCCGGATGCTCGAACCCCCGGTCATCGCGTCCGCCTTGTGCGACCTTCTTGGCGCCGGCCGTCTGACTGGCCGGCGCGTGGTGCTGACCGCCGGCCCGACCCGCGAGGCACTCGATCCGGTGCGCTTCCTGGGCAACCGTAGCTCGGGGAAAATGGGCTTTGCGTTGGCGCAGGCACTGGCTGCGCAGGGGGCAGAGGTGGTTTTGATCAGCGGTCCGGTGGCCTTGCCTACCCCCGGGGCGGTGCGGCGGATCGACGTCGAGAGCGCCGAGCAGATGCGCGATGCCGTCTTTACTTCCTTGCCCGACACTGCCATTTTTATTTCTTGTGCCGCCGTTGCCGATTTTCGACCGTGCGAGACCAGGGCGAAAAAGATCAAGAAGACCCAGGAGAACCTGACTCTCGAACTGGTTCGCAATCCGGACATCTTGGGCGAGGTGTCTGCACTGCCGAGGCGTCCCTTTTGTGTCGGGTTTGCTGCCGAGACCGAGGATGTGGCGGCCTATGCGGAGCAAAAACGCCGCGCTAAGGGGCTGGAGATGATTGCCGCTAACCAGGTCAGCGCCTCAAGCGGTATCGAAACAGATGACAATGCGCTGTTGGTGATTTGGGACGGGGGTCGGCAGGCCCTATCGAGGCAGCCCAAGACGCGTCTGGCCGCGCAACTCGTGGACTTGATAGCAGATCGTTTCGATGCACAGACTGCAACTAAAGATTCTTGACAATCGCCTCGGCGACAGCTTTCCGTTGCCCGACTATGCCACAGCAGGGTCCGCCGGCATGGACCTCCGCGCCATGCTCGACGGTCCGCTGGAACTCGCACCGGGCCATACGGAGTTGATACCCACCGGGATCGCGATCCATATCGCCGACCCATCACTGGCCGCGGTTATTCTGCCGCGCTCAGGACTCGGGCATAAACACGGTATCGTGCTCGGGAATCTGGTGGGGCTTATCGACTCTGATTACCAGGGGCAGCTATACGTCTCTTGCTGGAACCGCGGACAGGCGGTCTTTCGGGTGGCGGTCGGTGAACGCATTGCGCAGCTCGTGCTGATCCCGGTCGTCCGTGCGGTCTTTGAACAAGTCGAGGAATTCAGCGACAGCGATCGCGGGGCAGGCGGATTTGGACACTCCGGAAGGCACTAGGATCACGTGGCCCTACTAGGAAAGAAGCGTCAGCAAGCGACGCCGGAGAAGGCCGCAGCCCAGGGTGGTAAATCTCTGATCGGCTACTTTGTGCCCATCGTTCTGTTGGCGGTGGTGCTGGTGATGCTGGTGGCCATCCTCGCTTACCAGAACATGCAGAGTTCCGCTGAGGAGTCGGCGCGCAGCGCGGCGCAGAGCGTCGCGTCCGCAGTCGCGGCACGAATTGAAGGTGCGATCCAGGCGCGGCGCGACTTGTTGACTCTGGCCTTGTCGGATGGTCGAGCCGCTGCCGCTGTGGCCGGCGGCGACAGTGGTCAGGTGGCCGCCCTCGAGGCTGACCTGCCAAAGCGCGTATCGGGACTCTTGCAGATACGGCTGCTGCCCCCGGATGCGAGCAAGCCCGATCCATCCGGTGCCGCCCCACTGAGTTATGCCGGTCTCGATATGCTGCGACGGACGATCGACAGCGGTCGACCTTCCCCGGCGGAGATCCATCAGTTGAAATCGGCTGCGCCCTATCTCGCGTTGTCGCAGCCGGTGTACGACGCAGAACGCGCGGTAGGGATTGCGTTTGCCGCGTGGGACATGCGTTTTCTGACCGAGCTGATCGAGAGCTCGTCGGTGTTTCAGGGCCGACTGCAACTGGTCCAGGGTGGCGCCTCCGGATACGCCCTGGCCAAGGGCCCCGGTCAATACGCAGGCGGACTGAACGCGGGCAATGTCGATGTGCCAGAGACGATCTGGCAGATCAGCTTTGGCCTGGATCCCAACCCTAGTGGCTTCACCGGTGTGTTGACCATGCTCATCCTGATCGGTGTAAGCACCCTGGCGTTGCTGCTCGCTGTTTTTCTGCAGTGGCGGATGTTGTCGCGAGACCTGCGTGCCGATATGAGCACTGTGGTCGGCCTGGGCGAGGCCATCCTGCGCGGTGAGAGCTCACCGGTTCGGCAGGCCAGGGTCGCCAGCAGCAGTGACGCAATTGCGCTGCTGGGTCAGTACACGCGCGAGGCACGTGGCGGTGCGGTGACGCCGCCGCCGGCCAGACCGGCGGTGCCGGCGGCGGCCGGCGTCGACCGCCAGTCCTCCCAGGGTGTTGAGGTCGAAGAGATCAATGACCCGGCAGAGCTGCTGGCGGCTGGGGCCGGGACCAAGCCGACGATCGAGGTGCCCGAGTCCCTGTTTCGGGCCTACGATATTCGGGGCATAGTGGGCGAGGCCCTCACCCCGGCGCTTGCCGAGCTCCTGGGTCAGGGAGTCGCGGGCCTGGTGCGGGAGCAGGGCGGCGAGCGTGTCGCCGTGGCGCGCGATTCGCGCCTGTCCAGCCCGCAACTGACAAGTGCACTGATTCGCGGGCTGAATGCCGGTGGCTGCGACGTGTTGGACATTGGTCAGGCGCCGACGCCGCTGCTGTATTTCTCCATCCAGACGCAGCAGGTCCAGGCCGGAGTCATGGTGACCGGAAGCCACAACCCGTCGAACTACAACGGCTTCAAGATCGTCGTTGGTGATCGCGTGTTGGACGGAGACGACCTGCTGGCCTTGCGGCAGCGTCTGCTCGGCGGCATGTTCACCCGCGGCAACGGCATCGTCGATAGCGTCGATTTGCTCGCTGACTATGTGGATGCGGTACTGCAAGAGGTGCAGCTGGCGCGGCCTATGAAGGTGGTCGTCGACGCGGGCAACGGGGTTGCAGGTGATCTGGCGATTGCTACGTTCGAGGGTTTGGGCTGTGAGGTCGTGCCTCTGTTCTGTGAGCCGGACGGAAATTTCCCCAATCATCACCCCGACCCCGGTCAGGCGGACAATCTGGCGCCGCTGATGCTCGAGGTGCAGGCGCAGGAGGCCGATCTCGGGGTCGCCTTCGACGGCGATGGCGACCGCCTGGGTCTGGTGGATAACGCCGGCAATCAGCTATGGCCGGACAGTGTCTTGATGCTGCTCGCCGGCGACATCCTTGGTCGTCATCCCGGGGTGGATGTTCTGTACGACGTCAAGTCCTCGCGGCATCTCGCGAGCTTCATCCTCG
This sequence comes from Chromatiaceae bacterium, assembly GCA_024639005.1. Lineage (GTDB taxonomy): Bacteria > Pseudomonadota > Gammaproteobacteria > Chromatiales > Chromatiaceae > Thiosocius. The sequence goes on from JAHEJD010000005.1 coordinate 32,502, forward strand.
GTCATGGGGGACGCCCCATCATGTGGAAATCCGGGCACTCGCGCATGCGGGCGAAAATGTTGGAGACCGGTGCGCTGTTGGGCGGCGAGTTCTCGGGCCACCTGTTCATCAAGGAACGCTGGTTCGGATTTGATGACGCCATCTATGCCGCCGCGCGCGTGATGGAGATTGTAGCGCTCGAGGCACGTTCGGCGAGCGAGTTGTTTGCCGAGTTGCCCTCCAGTCCGGCGACGCCGGAGTACCAGCTGTTGCTCGAGGAAGGCCAGAGCCGCGAACTGATGCGCGCGCTGGATGCGCACAAGGTGTTCGATGACGCGCGCCTGGTCGAGCTCGATGGCCTGCGCGTGGAGTTCGCCAACGGATGGGGCCTGATTCGACCCTCGAACACCGCGCCGTCGTTGACCTTCCGCTTCGAGGCGGATGATGAGGGTGCGCTGGAAGAGATCAAGGCGCGCTTCCGCGATCTGTTGCGCCGTGTGGCGCCGGATATGCATGCGCCATTCTGAGCCCCGCGATGATCGACAGGCGATGTCCTGGGGCGATCTATCACCGGCCAACGGTGACCGCCCCATTTTCGCGCCTATTGCGTGACGCCCAGATATCTCCGGCCGCGCCACGTTCGAAAAGGCTGCGGCCGAAGTGGCAAGCTCCAGTGCAAACTCAGCCGCTGTGAATAATGCAGCAGACCCAGCTGCTTCCATCCGCCTCCGTGCACCATGCGGGTCGAACTGCATGGTGCACCAATCGGGTTAAACTCTGAGTCCGGCGCACGACATTCAGCAGAAAGGACCATCGGAACAACCATGAGTTTGACGGCACAAGCGGCGGGCAATGTGGCCCACGTACTGTCCGAGGCGCTGCCCTACATCCAGCGATTCGGCGGCAAGACTATCGTGATCAAATACGGCGGCAATGCCATGGTCGACGAGGCACTGAAGGCCGGCTTCGCGCGCGACGTCGTTCTGATGAAACTGGTCGGGATCAATCCGGTGATCGTGCACGGTGGCGGACCGCAGATCGGTGATCTGCTGAAACGCCTCGGCAAACAATCGGAATTCGTGCAGGGCATGCGTGTGACCGATGCCGAGACTATGGACGTGGTGGAGATGGTGCTCGGCGGGTTGGTCAACAAGGAGATCGTCAACCTGATCAACCGCCACGGCGGATCTGCTGTCGGCCTGACCGGCAAGGACGGTGACCTGATTCGCGCGCGAAAGCTGAATCTGACGCGAGCCAACCCGGAGGCCCAGGCGCCTGAGATCATCGATATGGGACATGTCGGAGAGGTGGAGAGCATCGATGCCGCCGTCGTCGACATGTTGGTGCACGGCAATTTTATCCCAGTGGTCGCGCCGATCGGCGTCGGCGATGACGGCCGTTCCTACAACATTAATGCTGACCTGGTAGCAGGCAGGATGTCCGAGGTGCTGAATGCAGAGAAGCTCATCCTGCTGACCAATACGACTGGGCTGCTGAATAAGCAGGGGAAGCTCTTGACCGGCCTGACCCTGGACAAGGTCGATGCCTTGATCGCCGACGGCACGATTTCAGGCGGGATGATGCCCAAGATCGGATGTGCGATGGATGCGGTGAAGGCTGGCGTGAATTCGGCTCACATCATCGATGGACGCGTGGTGCATGCGGTACTGGTCGAGCTGTTCACAGACGAAGGTATCGGCACCCTGATCCGGCGCAGATAGTTCGAACACATGCCGCGCCCGTCCCGCAAGCAAGCGATCCTCGAGGCCCTGGCCAGTGAGCTGGAGCAGCATCCGGGTGATCGCATCACGACTGCCGCGCTGGCGCGCGCGGTGGGCGTATCCGAGGCTGCGCTGTACCGGCATTTCCCGAGTAAGGCGCGCATGTTTGAGGGATTGATCGGGTTCGCGGAAGAAAACGTGTTTGCGCGGATCAATCAGATCCTCAGTGAGGAGAAAAATACCCAGGCCCGCATCGCCAAGGTGATCTATCTGCTGCTCGGGTTTGCCGATCGGAATCCCGGGATCACCCGCGTGTTGTTGGGGGGCGCGCTGATCGGCGAACGCGAGCGGCTTCACGAACGCGTACAGCAGTTTTTCGAACGTATCGATCTCCAGTTGCGGCAGATACTTCGCGAGGCACAATTACGCCAGGATGTGTGTCTGCGCTGCAGCCCCGAGGACGCTGCCGCGCTGTTGACCGCGTTTGTCGAGGGCCGCATGCAGCAGTTCCTGCGTTCGCGTTTTGCCCAGAGTTCACTGTCAGCCTGGGATACCGATTGGCCTGTGTTGAAACATGGCCTTTTCGATGCGCCCTGAGCGCTGTGCAGCGATTACGACCGTCCACAGCAGGAAGCTGTGATTAGTCCAGTCGAAGCGGTTTGACCGGGGCCGATGCCCACGCGACGTCGTTGCGCCAGTCAATGGACGCGTCGTCGACGTAGAGCTCCACTTCGTTGCCGTCCGGATCACGCAGGTAAAGACTCTGGCTGATGGTGTGGTCGGCCATGCCCTCGATGGTCACGCCCATTTTTTGCAGCCGATGATAGATCAAGCGCAGGCTCGCCAGGTCTTCTCCGACCTTCCATGCGAAGTGATACAGGCCGAGGCGCTTGCCCTGCAGCGGTCCCGGGGCCTCGCCGATCGCGATCAACATGATCTCGTGATGGCTGCGACCCCCGCTGAGCATCGCCGCCCGCCCCTTGAACAGCGTGGCAGTGACCTCCAGGCGTAACGCATCGCGGTAAAACCGCAGTGAGCTCTCCAGGTCGCGGACATAGAGAACCAGATGGCCGAGCTCGATGCCGGTACGCGGCCGCCCCGTCATCGCGTTTCCTGGCTTCTCAAGTGCCCGACACGATTTTCAGGCTAGGGCTCGAGTGCGAGACGGAAACTATTGCGAATCTCCGAGACCTCGGATCCGCGGCAGAACTCGCGGGCCTCGGTAAAATTCGCACACTGGACATCGAGGAAGATGCGTTCGCCGCCGACGCTGTTGTCCTCGAGGCGGGATACCGTAATGCTGATATCCCGAATATCGCGCGGCGGCGCGGTCACCAGGATGCGCTCGGCGGCCAGATCGATCGGTGTCGTCGCATGTTTGCGTGCGTATTCCTGAGCGGTCGCCCATAAGCGACTGCAGTCGGCTCCGGTGCAGCGCACTGCGGTGTCCACCAGATCCGGGATGTCCGACTTGGCAACGACATCGGCGTTGGCCGCGCGGGCGCCCCCTCGCCGCAGTTGACGGAAACGGGTGAGATCGTAGTCGTAGCCCTCGAGGGTGGCGCGTTTTTCGTCTTCCTTGGCAAGAATCATGGCGTATGATTTTTCGATCGAACGCTGGGTGCTTTCCAGATTGGCCTTCTGACGCTCGTTGAGCTGTTTGCCGCGGCGTTCCGTTGCCGCGGCGTCCGACTGGAATTCCGACAGCCGGTTCTTGAGACGCCGAATATCGCCGTGCTTGAGCTTGATCTGCGCATCCAGCTGGGCGATCTTGCCATCGCGCGCCATGACCAGGTCGTCTTCGTTGCGGTACAGGCTCAACAGAATCCGATCACGCTCCTGCTGTTCCTGCAGCAGTTTGCGTTGCTCGGCGCGCAGGGCCTCCAGCGCCTTCTCACGCTCGATTTCCTCCGCGGTCTTGGCGCGATCGTGGCGTTTGATCGCAATCCCGCGCCGGTTGAGCTCGATATGGGCCTTGTTCTTGTGCTGTGGCGGTACTGCGGTGCCGTAGTGGGTAACGCCGTTCTCATCCACCCATTTCTTTATGTTGCCTGCGGATGCGGGTGCATTTATCACGATGATGGCGAGGCCGGCGGCGATAACGAAACGAATCATTGATTTCATAGCTACTCATAATCGGCGGACACTACACCCGCCATTATAATGTTTCCTCGCCCCCTCTTAGCGGCCAAATTGTGGAACATTTCATACTTTTTTTGGTTGCCCTGTTTGCGAACCTGTTTTCTGCTTTCGCCGGGGGCGGCGCGGGGCTGTTGCAGCTGCCGGCGCTGATATTTCTCGGTCTACCGTTTGGCGTCGCCCTGGCCACCCATAAGATCGCCTCTGTCGCGCTCGGGCTCGGCGCTACGCTGCGCCACTTGCGGGAGCATGGATTGCGTCGTCGCTTTGTACTGTTCATCCTGGCGACCGGCCTGCCGGGTGTCCTTTTGGGTGCCAGCATCATCCTGCAAGTTCCCGGGCGTTATGCGGAGGTCGCCTTGGGGATACTGACCCTGGGACTCGGCGTCTACTCGGTAATCCAAGGTCAGATGGGTCTGTCCGAGGAGCCGCGCAACCGGCGCGGGCGGGGGCTGTGGATCGGCGGCCTGGGGCTGTTCACGATCGGTGTACTGAACGGCTCGCTGACGTCGGGGACCGGTCTGTTCGTGACCCTGTGGTTGGTGCGTTGGTTCGGTGCGGATTATCGGCAGGCCGTGGCCTATACCCTGGTGCTGGTCGGCATGTTCTGGAATGGCACAGGGGCGGTTGCCCTGGGCATCCTCGGCGACGTCAAGTGGGACTGGTTGCCGGCATTGCTGCTCGGCTCGCTGCTCGGTGGTTACGCAGGCGCCCACCTGGCGATTCTGAAAGGGAATGTCTGGATCAAACGCGCGTTCGAGACCGTCACCTTGCTGGTGGGGTTCAAGCTGGTCGCGGGGTAATTGCAGCAGACCCTTAAACGCCGTATTCGCGTCGGTAGGCCTCGATCTTGTCCAGATATCCGGCCGCCACATCGCTGCGCTGTGCGATGAAATCGACTAAGTCGGCCAGACGCACGATTGGCGCTACCGGCAGACAGTAAATGGCCTCGATCTCCTGAATCGCCGAACGTTCGCCCTGACCTCGCTCCTCGCGGTCGAGGGCAATCACGACCCCGGCCGCAGTGGCGCCCTCGGCGGCAATGATCGCCATGGATTCCCTAATCGCGGTGCCTGCAGTGATAACGTCGTCGATGATCAAGACGCTCCCGCTCAGCGGATGTCCAACAATGCTGCCACCCTCGCCATGATCCTTTGCCTCTTTGCGATTGAAGGCGTAGGGCACGTCGAGCCCGTGTTGATCGTACAGCGCGGCTGCAGTTACCGCCGCCAGGGGAATGCCCTTGTAAGCGGGGCCATAGAGCACGTCGAAATCAATTTCGGCGTCGACGATGGTCCGTGCATAGAAACGCCCGAGCTTTGCCAGCGCAGCGCCGCTATCGAACAGCCCGGTGTTGAAGAAGTAGGGACTGACCCTGCCTGACTTGAGGGTGAATTCGCCAAAGCGGAGCACGCCGAGCTGTAGGGCAAGATCGAGAAATTCGCGCTGATGGGTTTGCATGACCGGTACCCTCCGAGAGGCCGGCATTTTGCTTAGGGCATGCCCTAATGGCAAGGGCGTGGAATGGCCGCTTTCCCTATAATGCGTCGCATGCGCGTAATCAGTCTCAATCTCAACGGCATACGGGCTGCAGCGCGCAAAGGCTTCTACGCCTGGCTGCGGCGCCAGCGCGCCGATGTGGTCTGTCTGCAGGAGCTAAAGGCTCAGCTCGAGCAGCTCAGCGACAAGGCGTTCTGGCCGCCGAGTTTCGAGTGTTACTATCACCCTGCCGTGAAAAAAGGCTACAGCGGCGTCGCCCTGTATGCGCGGCGTGAGCCGGATGAGGTGTGCCAGGGACTCGGCTGGCCGGACTTCGACGCCGAAGGGCGCTGGATTCAGGCGCGCTTTGGCCGACTCAGCGTGGTGTCACTCTATTTGCCGTCCGGGTCTTCCAGTGAGCTTCGCCAACAGGTGAAGTTCGACATCATGGATCGCTTGACCCCGTATCTGCAGGCGCTGCGTGGAGACGGCCGCGAGTACATAATCTGCGGCGACTGGAACATTGCCCACACCAAGGCGGATATCAAGAACTGGCGCGGCAATCTGAAAAACTCCGGTTTCCTGCCTGAGGAACGGGCCTGGTTGGACGGTCTGTTCGGCGGCCAGGGCTGGGTCGATGCCTTTCGTGTAGTCAATCAGCGGGCGGACGAATACACCTGGTGGTCCAATCGGGGCCAGGCCTGGGCGAACAATGTCGGTTGGCGGATCGATTATCAGGTTGTTACACCGGGGCTGCGTGATCGTATTCGGGCTGCGAGGATCTACCGAGACAAGCGATTTTCCGATCATGCACCTCTAATCATGGATTACGATGTTCAACTTTGATGTGTGCCGCTCAACGGGCTGGTTCTCGCCCGGCGCACGCCAGGCCGCGGATCCTTGGCGCGGTAGATGGACTGAGTGTTTCGCGCGGGTCGGATCGAACGTGGATGGCGGGGAGTGACACAACCCAGCCTTTCAGGGGAGGGTGCGGAGGCGCATGATTGGCGGAATGCCTGGCGGCATGTTCGCGACGATGCTCGTGTGCGCCGCCTGTTTTTCTTCGGCTACTCTTCCGGCCTGCCGCTGCTGTTGGTATTCGGAACCCTGTCTTACTGGCTTCGCGAGGCCGGTGTCGATCGCGCCACCATCGGCTACATAAGCTGGGTGGCGTTGGCGTACGGATTCAAGTGGATATGGGCGCCGTTGGTCGACCGTATGGGGCTGGCCTGGCTGCGGCGCCGACTGGGCAGGCGGCGCAGCTGGTTGCTGTTGTCCCAGGGTGTGCTTATTTTCGGTCTGGCCGCAATGTCGATGACGGATCCGGCCATGGATCTCGAGCGCCTCGTATGGCTGGCGTTGCTCGTCGCCTTTGCCTCGGCGACCCAAGATATCGTTATCGACGCCTACCGCATTGAATCGGCCGAGCGGCGGCTGCAGGGCATTCTTGCGGCCGCCTATTCGTTCGGTTATCGCTTGGCGATGATTACCGCCTCCGCCGGCGTGTTGTGGATCGCCGCAGCGGTCGATGTCGACGAGACGACCTATCAGCATGCGCCCTGGGCGGTCGCCTATGCGGTCATGGCGGGTCTGATGCTGATCGGCGTATTGACGACCCTGCTTGCCCCGGAGCCGGCGGTCCCTGCCGAGGCCAGCGGTGTCTCTGCGCCGGGCGCGACACAATGGGTCAGGCTGGGCCACTGGCTACAGCGCGCCGTTGTGCAGCCCTTTGTCGACTTCTTCCAACGCTTTGGTTGGTTCGCACTGCTGGTGCTGTTTTTGATTGGCAGTTACCGGATTTCCGACATCGTGCTTGGGGTGATTACTAACGTCTTCTACCAGGATATGGGGTTCACCAAAGAGGAGGTCGCCAACGTCTCCAAGTTCTTCGGCGTGGTGATGACCTTGATCGGCGCCGCTATCGGGGGGACAGCGGTCTATCGATTCGGCATCATGCCGGTGCTGCTGTTGGGAGGGCTCCTGGCGCCGGCAACCAATCTGTTGTTTTCGCTGCTGGCCGGGATCGGCCACGACTTCTGGTGGCTGGTCGCGGTAGTCGGCATGGATAACTTGAGCGCGGGGCTGGCGTCCGCCGCCTTCGTCGCCTATCTGTCCAGCCTGACCAATGTGGTCTATTCGGCCACCCAATACGCGCTGTTCAGCTCATTGATGCTGCTGTTGCCCAAGTTTCTCGGCGGTTTCTCCGGCGTCCTGGTCGAGACCTGGGGGTATGCGGGCTTCTTCAGCTTTACCGCCTTGCTCGGCGTGCCGGTCCTGATCCTGATCATGCTGGCCTGGCGTTTCAGCCCGACGCCGGAGACGTCAGCGAATGACTGAGTTCGGCCTGCTCGGTGCTTTCACAGTGGGCGTATTGGGGGGGGTGCACTGCGTTGGCATGTGCGGCGGTATCGTGGGTGCACTGTCTCTGGGGCTACCCGAAGGCAGGAGTCGCTGGCCGATTATGTTCGCCTATAACCTCGGGCGGATCACGAGCTATGCGCTCGCCGGGGCGGTGATGGGTGCACTGGGGTTCTATTTTTCGGGGCTGCTGCCAGTGCAGACCGGACAGCGGTTGTTGATGGCCGTCGCCGGGCTGTTCCTGATCCTGATGGGATTGTATCTCGCTGGTTGGTGGAATGCGCTGACGCGCATTGAGCGAGCGGGCGGACTGCTGTGGCGGCGCATCGAACCCCTTGGTCGCCGGTTCCTTCCGGTGCGCTCGGTGCGTCAGGCCCTGCTCTTGGGTCTGCTTTGGGGTTGGCTACCCTGCGGACTGGTCTACAGTGCGCTGCTGTGGACAGTGTCGGCCGGCGGCGCTGCACAGGGTGCCCTATTGATGCTTGTTTTCGGGCTGGGCACGCTGCCCAATCTGCTGCTTATTGGCGCTGCTGCCACGCAGCTTGGCCGCTGGGTGAGAATTCCGGCCGTGCGGGCCCTGGCCGGCAGCCTGGTCATCCTATTTGGGTTGGCGATGTTGTACGAAGCCTGGGGGCTTCGGGCGGGTTAGCCAACATAGTGCCCGAAAAGGACAAACCGCAGGCAAAGTGAAAAGGTCTGGTGCGAACACGGCCACCGAAAATAACGCGGCAAACTCAGCTGGATCGATCTGCCTTCGTGCACCACGCGGGCTAGTCCGCCGCGGTCACGACCTCCGTCGTCTAATCTGTAAAGAACTCCTGGCGCATGTTGGCGCGAAGCGGGTAGCGGCCGTCTTCGGGCATGACCTCAAACTCGAATCTCAAGATCTCGCGGTGGGCAACCGGAAAATCGGCGATGTAATAAATCGCCTGGTCTTCCTGGATTTCGCGCAGCTCGATAGGGCGGATCTGGCCGTAAAGTGTCTTGGCGATGGCGCGGATCTCGGCCCGGACCGGTATTCCCATGGTGCCGAGTTCATCATGAATCACGCTGACGTTGAGCAATGCCCGACTTTTGCTGCGTTGGATGCCGTAGGAACTGGCTACCTGAGAGGGCAGGCTGTCGGTGGTTATCGCATTGTGGTGAATAGTATAGCCGCCGGTATGCGTGCTGTTCTCTGCGCTCGCGAGCAATGGCGCAAGCAGGGCAAGCGAGCAGATGGTTCTGACCAGGATGTTCATCGATGATTCCTCCTGCATGTTCTATGTTCTTGTCCGATCATTGCGCAACAATATATACCAGAGTCGGCAGGAAAAGTGTGCAGTCTCGGCATCGGCGACATCTGCAGCGGGAAACCGCACTCAGGCCAGTGCGCTGGCGACGGCCGTTGGGCCGGGCGCGTCGCTGCTCAGCAGGTCGCGAAACTTATGCATCGAGGTCAATTGCGCCTGTAACCGGGAATTTTCGCGTTTCAGCGCAGCGATACGCTGTTGAACGGTACGACGTGAATCCGCCGCCTGGCGAACGTCCTCGATCTGCTGGGCGAGCGCATCACGGTTTTCCTTGATCTCGCCGGACAGCGGCGCCAGTACCGTCCTGCTCCAGTGCTGCGCATCATCGTGAGCCATGCTCAGGATCCGTCGTGCGCGGGTTACGATGGTAGCGAAATAGCGTTTCGTTACAAAGTGTTGTTCCATTAGCGCAGTTCGCGCGCTTTTTCTGAACGCCTGCGCCTCCTGATCGAGCAGGCTGAGTTCGACTTGGTACCGGACGATAGAGAACATCGAGGGCACTGGCAGCTTGTAGCGGTGCTCTGCCTGAAAACGCTGATGGGTGGCACGCAGCAGCCGTCGCATGGCCCGGGTCTGTTCACCCGCCAGGTCGATGCGGTCGCTTATCTGTTCGAACAGCTTGCCCATGGCATCCTTGAGCCCAAAGGTCGTCCAGGCGCCGGTCATGGATTCGCGGATAGCGTCCAGCGTTTGATCCAGGCTGCGTGGGTCCAAAGCGTCCAACATGGTTTGCGAATGTCGCCCAAAGCTCGTCAGACTGTGTTTGTAGGCGTCGAGGCTGCGTTGGTAACCCCTGTGGTCGGCCTGGGCGGCCATCAGTTTCTGCTCGATGGCATCATCGCTCTGATCGGCGAGGTTTCGCAGTGTTAAGCGCTGCTGTTCATTGCGCTGCAGGCGGGTCCGGATAATCGATTCCAGCATGTCAATGGCCTCGCAGACCCGCGCGGAGTATTCCTGCTGGACGAGTTCGATCCGGTTTACGGTAATCACCCGGCCCAAATAGCGTTCCAGGTGGTCGATGCCGCTGCGATCCTCCAGGTTGCGATCCTGTTTGATACGCCCCACCAGTGCCCTTTGCGCAGATAACGCAAACACTCGTTCTGCGGCGACTTGCAGGCTCTGAGATACGCTGCGGCACTGCTTACTGATGCTCTCGGTAATCTGTTGCGGGGAGCGTAATTCGTCCCAGAGGGTGTCGATCTTGTTGAGTACCACCATGACGCCGCGGCGGCGTTGTTGGTCGGACCGCTGGATGAAGCGATGCCAGATCTGCAGGTCGGATTGGGTCAGCCCAGTATCGGCCGCGAGTACGAAGAGCACCGCTTGGGCTGTCGGCAGCATCTCGTAAGTAAGCTCCGGTTCGCTGCCGATGGCATTCAGGCCGGGCGTGTCGACGATGCGCAGACCCTTGGCGAGGACAGGATGACGGATATTGATCAGTGCCAGGCGCCATCGTGGGATGCTGATCAGTTCGGGCATGCCGTCTTCGGGTGCCGGCAATAGCCCCAACGCCTCGGCGTCTTGCCGCGAGACCTGTTGCACCTCGGTCAGCATCTGCAGCCGCTGGGTGAGCATCTCCGGATCCTCGAGATCGAGGTCGAATGCCTGCCACTGCTCGGGATGATCACGCAGATCGGCCAACGCGCAGTCGTCCGCACGCGTCGCGATCGGCAGCAGCATCAACTGAGGAGGGGCATCCAAGTCACAGTAGATCTCGGTCGGGCACATCGTGGTGCGTCCGGCATCGGTCGGCAGCAGTCTGCAGCCCAAGCTGGCGAAGAAAAGGGCATTGATCAGCTCGGTCTTGCCGCGCGAAAGCTCACCGGCGACTACCACGGTGAGTCGATCATCACGCAGGCTGTACATTGCGCGCTCGATCGCGTATTCGATTTCCGGCGCGTGCAGCCCCTGCTGCTTCAACCACGGCTGCAGCTGCTGTAGCAGACGAATCTGCGAGCGCGTCCAGGCGCGGAAGGCCTCGAGTTCGTCGAGTAGTCTGGTCTTTGACATCAGGCCTGTAGCAAAGGTGGGAAAGCGGTGCTCAGCATTCTTGAAGCCATCAGTATAGGTCAGGCGGTGCGGCCAATGGCCGCGCGCCGAACAGCGCGGCATGACCGAATCGTGGCGGCAGTTTATCCATGAACAGCAATTAGTGTGGACATCAGATCATCTGCGCGAAGAGATCCTTGAGTGGTGGCACAAGCAGCATCTCCAGCACCACCAGCCCAACCATCACCACCATGGGAGATAGATCCAGTCCGCCCATCTCCGGCAAGCGGCGACGCACAGAACCCAGTATCGGTTCCGTCAGGCTGTGGATCAGGCTGATCGCTGGATTGTAGCTTCCTGGGTTGATCCAGCTGATGATCACCTGGATGAGGATAGCGAACAGGAAGACATTGATGATCAGCGAGATCAGCTCCGGGATCGCAAGCAGCGCGGCGGCCAGCGGCTGAAGACCAACGCCCGCCAGGCCAAGTATGGCTAGCTGCTCCAGGGTCAGCACAAACCACGCCAGCACCAGCGCAGCGATATCCATGCCGGAGACGCCGGGGATCACGCGACGCAACGGGTTGAGCAAGGGCTTGGTTGCTCTGACGATGAATTGGGAGAGTGGATTGTAGAAGTCCGCGCGGACCAGTTGGAGCAGGAATCGCAGGACGACCAGCGCGGCATAGAGTCCGAACAGGACTTGAACCAGAAACACCGCTGGCTGGGTGAGATAGCTGTCGCCCATTAACGTGCCCCCAGGTCGGTAGAGATTTCGATGGAGCGGTCGCGCGCCGCCGCCAGCGCGCGCTGAAACAGCGTGCGAATATGACCTTCTTCGAGTACCGCGACAGCCCGTTCGGTCGTACCACCCGGTGAGGTGACCTTATTGCGCAGAATCGCCGAGGAGTCACTGCTCTCGAGCGCCATCCGTGCCGCCCCGAAGGCGGTTTGCAGGGTCAGGAGTCGTGCTGTCTCATCCGGTAATCCGAGCATCTTGGCGGCATCCTCCATGGCCTCCATAACGAGGAAAAAATACGCTGGGCCGCTTCCGGACAGTGCCGTCACCGCGTCCATCAAGGCCTCATCCTCCACCCATTGGGTCAGACCGACGGCGCGCAACAGCGACTCGGCCTTTTCGCGCTGGCTGGCGTCTACCTGCGGCGTCGCGTACAGCACGCTGGCCGCGGACTGGATCAGTGCCGGGGTGTTTGGCATGCTGCGAACCAGGGCCACGGCGCCCCCCAGCCAGGCCTGCAGGCTGTCGCAACGGATACCGGCCGCGATGGAAATGACCAGAGGCTGCCTTTTGCGTATCGTCTCAGCGAGCTCCTCGGCGACCTGGCGGACAACCTGCGGCTTGACTGCCAGCACGACGACGTCGGCCATGGCCGCGGCCTCGCGGTTGTCCTGGAGGGTGCGGATACCGGTGGCGTCGTGCAGCGACGCACACTTTTCGATCGAAAGATCGGTCGCGATAAGCCGGTCGGGCGCGATGCCGTCCGCGAGCAGACCGCCAATCAGGGCGCACGCCATGTTGCCAGCACCGATAAACGCGATGTGATTCGTCATTGAATTGGAGACCGCTGCTGCAAATTTACGCCAAGTCTAACGGATGTGAGCCAGGTCAGTCGCACGCCTGTCGAACCGGGCGGTCAGCCCCTGGCGCCGAAGATATCGGTGCCGATGCGCACCATGGTCGAACCCTCCGCGATGGCGGCCTCCATATCGGCGCTCATCCCCATCGACAAGGTGTCGAGTTCGAGACCACGGTGCTGCAGATCCTCGAGCAGCCCGCGCAGCTGGGCGAATACAGCATGCTGGGTCGCCAGATCGGTGGTCGGGCTGGGCAGGGTCATCAGGCCACGCAGTCTGAGGCGCGGGAGCCCGGCGACGACATGGGCCAACGCGGGCAGCTCGGCCGGCTGTACGCCACCCTTGGTCGCTTCACCCGATAGATTGACCTGGATACAGACCTGAAGCGGTGGTGCCTGCATTGGGCGATGGTCGCTGAGGCGCGCCGCATGTTTGTGCTGGTCGATCCCATGCACCCAGGCAAAATGTCGACTGATCTCTGCGGCCTTGTTGCTCTGCAGCCGCCCTATAAAGTGCCACTCGATGGCGAGGTCCGCGAGTGCGTCGACCTTGGGCATGGCATCCTGCAGGTAATTCTCGCCGAACTGCCGCTGGCCCTCGCGATACGCCGCCACGATGTCAGCGGCCGGTTTGGTCTTACTGACCGCCAGCAGGGCGACCTCGTCGGCCCGTCGCCCAGCCGCCTGAGCAGCGGCACGGATTCGTCGGCGAACCTCGGCCAATCTTTGAGGAATTTCATTCATCAAATAGATATTATAGATACGCGCACAACGGGGCGGCCGAGATCGTGCGAATACGATTCAACTCCAGTGTCGCGCTGTCGCTAACTATAACCGGCTGTTGCTTTCTGTTTTCACTCTGGTTGCTGCAGGAACATTATGGATATTGCTGAGCTGCTCGCTTTTAGTGTCAAGCACAATGCGTCGGACTTGCATCTGTCGGCAGGGTTGCCGCCAATGATTCGCGTGGATGGCGATATTCGGAGGATCAACGTCCCGGTGCTGGACCACAAAATGGTTCATGAACTCGTCTACGACATCATGAACGATAAACAGCGTAAGGACTATGAAGAGTTCTTCGAGGTCGATTTCTCGTTTGAGATCCCCGGGCTCGCCCGGTTCCGCGTCAACGCGTTCAACCAGGACCGTGGCGCGGCCGCGGTCTTCCGAACCATCCCCTCGAAGGTTCTGAGCCTAGAGGAACTCAACTGCCCATCGGTCTTCCGCGACATCTGCGATAATCCCCGGGGCCTGGTGCTGGTAACGGGACCGACGGGCTCGGGTAAATCGACCACCCTGGCTGCGATGATGGACCACAAGAACGACACGGAATATGGCCACATCCTGACCATTGAAGATCCGATCGAATTCGTCCACCAGAGCAAGAAATGTCTCATCAACCAGCGGGAGGTCCATCGGGACACCCTGGGCTTTGCCGAGGCGCTGCGCTCAGCGTTGCGTGAGGACCCTGACATCATCCTGGTAGGCGAATTGCGCGACCTGGAGACCATCCGCCTAGCGATGACGGCGGCGGAGACCGGCCATTTGGTCTTCGGGACTTTGCATACCAGTTCGGCGGCCAAGACCATCGACCGTATCGTCGACGTCTTCCCGGCCGGTGAGAAATCCATGGTGCGCTCGATGCTGTCGGAATCGCTGCGCGCGGTCATCTCGCAGACGCTGCTGAAGCGCACCGGCGGCGGGCGGGTGGCCTGTCATGAGATCATGATCGGCACGGCCGCGATTCGAAACCTGATTCGTGAAGACAAGGTCGCACAGATGTATTCGTCCATCCAGACCGGCCAGGCGCATGGTATGCAGACGCTCGACCAGGGCATGCAGGAAATGCTGAAGAAGGGTCTGATCTCCAAGCAGGATGCCATCGCACGCGCAGTGAACAAGGAGATATTTACCTAGCGGCGGAATCATGATTCCTCACACTGGACGCCAGGATCGGTTTGTGGTCTGGTCCGTCATCGAGTAATCATCGGCTAGACCCATTCAGACCAAACCGGACGCGTGCTGACGCGGGAGGATCGCATGGATTTCAATGACATTCTGGAAATGGTCGTCGAAAAAAAGGCATCTGACCTTTTCATCACCGCTGACATACCGCCAAGCATCAAGGTGCACGGTCGGGTTATGCCGGTTTCCAAAACCCGCTTGGACGCCTCACAATCGCGGGAGCTGACGCTGGGGCTGATGACGCCCGAACAACGCGACGAGTTTCTGCACACGAAGGAATGCAACTTCGCCTTTTCTGCACAGAACATCGGCCGTTTTCGCGTCAGCGCCTTTGTGCAGCGCGATTGCGTCGGCATGGTGCTGCGGCGAATCGAGACGCGCATCCCCAGCTTCGAAGAACTCGGCCTGCCACCGACGCTCCATGAGCTGGCGATGGCCAACCGGGGGATCGTTTTCTTTGTCGGTGCGACCGGTACCGGCAAGTCGACATCGCTGGCGGCAATGGTTGGCTACCGCAACCAAAACAGCACTGGTCACATCATCAGTATCGAGGACCCGATAGAGTTTCTGCATAACCATGCAGGATGCATCGTCACCCAGCGTGAAGTCGGGATTGACACCGAGTCTTATGAAGTCGCGCTGCGCAACACATTGCGGCAGGCGCCGGACGTCATTCTCATCGGTGAGATCCGAACCCGCGAGGCCATGGAACACGCAATCAGCTTCGCCGAGACTGGTCACCTCGTCCTGACCACCCTGCATGCCAATAACGCCAACCAGGCGCTGGATCGCATGCTGCATTTCTTCCCTGAGGACCAGCACGATCAGGTCCTGATGGATCTGTCATTGAATCTGCGTGGGGTCGTCGCCCAACAGCTGGTGCGGCGGCCCCAGGGCAATGGCCGCAAGGCGATCATGGAGATACTGCTGAATACGCCCTTGGTTGCCGACCTCATCGTCAAGGGCGAGGTGAGCAAGCTTAAGGAACTGATGAAACGATCGACGGAGCAAGGCATGGTTACGTTCGACCAAGCTTTGTACGATGCCTTCAGGCGCGGCGAAATAACCGAGGATGACGCGCTGCGCTATGCCGATTCCTCCAACGAAGTGCGATTGATGATCAAGTTGGGTGACACCAGTCCGAGTGCGTTGAGTCGAGAGGCCGGGACCCTGGATTTTCGCGAGTAGTTCGTCTGGCGGATTTTGATCCGCACCAAAATTTTCAGTTGCTTCAAGTGATCTAGTCGTTTAATTTCTAATCTCTAAACGTCTCAGGCCGTGCAGGCCGCGGATCGCCCGGCGCCCTCGCGGCTCGATCGCTGAGGTTCCGGATGTCAGCCAGTTAAGCTGCCGGACTGTTTTAGGGAAGAAACGACGCTTGGTTCATATTCGCTTCAGCTTGCTGCCGGATGCCTACAGCGCGGGGTCGATTGGCTCGCGAGTCCCTGATTCCCAAACCCTTCGTGCAGCATGCAGGCTGGACGCCGCAATTCATCGATCCTGACGGACGTTATGCATAAGTCGGGTGACATGGGCGATGGCCAGAAAAGAATCTTCCTCGGTTTAAAGTGGAAGCTGTTCCTGGTGCTGACCCTCGCTTTCCTCGTTGTCAACGGGAGTTCCGCCTTCCTCGTTTACCGCAAGACTGTGGGACTTCTGGAGACCCAACTGGCAAATCGCCGGATCAAGCAGGTGCGCGACCTGAATCTGGTCTTGTCCGACAGCTTTGCCAGATTGGGGGACTTCGCCACTTTAATATCCCAGCTTATGATCCCGATGCGCGAGACAGATGTCTATTCTCCACCGCATCGGAAGTCCGCATTGCTGTCAGTGCAGGGCGAGACGCTCGGCACAGGCTGGGGTGTGGACGGCGTCTACTACTTCGCCGCTGACGATATCCGAACAGCCGCCGTCACCTTGCCTGCGCAGCGCGCAGCCCCCGAAATCGAGACGCTGCTGGAGCAGGGGCGCCGCAGTCTGGGCACGCAAGCAAGGCTGGTCTGTGACGATGAATGCTCGCAGATCGTGGTCTTGCCGGTCCTTTACCAAAGAGGGCTAGCGGGCCTCCTGGTCGTCGAGCGCACGATCGCTGCGAGTCAGAAGAGATTTTCGCAGCTGTTCGGCGCCGATTTCATTTTACTCGATCCGGCGGACACAAGCAGCAATGCCGGCGTTCGCCGGCGCGCGTCATCCCGGTTGGCGGGTATCGCGCCGACCCGTGCCGAGGCGGTGGCGCGAATTCTGCGAACACCGAAGGCGCTGTCGATTTTCAGTGGATTGTCAGAGTCGCCGCAACGGTTTCGCGACGCTGCCGAATGGTATGATGTGTATCGGGCGCCAATCCCTGGCGGCCAATCTGGCCTCGATGCCGTAATCATCGATCACGTGACAGGGCAGGTCCTTGCAATCGAGAAAGCCGCCCGCGAGAGCTTGCTCATAGGGACGGTTGGCGCGCTGCTGTACGGACTCATCGTGTTGGCGCTGCTATGGCGACCGACGCAGCGGATCCGTGATGCTATGCGGCTTCTGCCCGCGTTGGCGGACAGTGCGCGTCCGCAGCTACACCGTGAATTGACCCAGCTCGATGAAGCGCCGGTTCTGCCCGACGAAATCGATGGCGTTTTCAGCGCCATGGGTGAGCTCTCTCGACAGATCGACAGCTTGGAGCGCGCCCGCACTGTGGCGGAGCAGGGTTTGCGTGACAGCGAGCGGAGTCTTCAGCTGGCGCAGTCAATGGCCAGAGTAGCGAGCTGTGCCGCTGAGCCCAGCGCCGGGATCTTTCGGATAACCGAAGGCGCGCGGCGCATTCACGAGGCCCTTGAGTCGGTGGGAACATGGGCCGAGTTTCAGCGCCTGGTGCATCCGGAAGATCGCAGTCGTGTCCAAGCCGCCTGGCGACGCTCCAGTGCGGTGCGCGCGATGGATATCGAGTTTCGCTTGTTGATCGATGAGCGGGTCATCTATCTGCATGCGATGGCCGAGTTCGCGGACTCGAAATCCTGTCATACCCCACGCGCCGCGGGTATGCTGCAGGACGTGACGGATCTGCGTGTAGCGGAACGGATATGCAGCACGCATCGTGAAAGGCTCGAGACGGCGGTGCTGGAACGAATGGCGCAGCTGGATTCCGCACGTAATGCAGCGCTGAAATCGGCACAGATGAAAAGTGACTTTCTGGCCAACATGAGCCATGAAATTCGTACGCCCCTGAATGCAGTCTTGGGCCTCTCGCAGATCGGTGTGCAGCAAAGTTGCAATGGAGAGATCGCGGCGACTTTTCACCGGATCATCGATGCTGGCGAGTTCCTGCTGAGAATTGTCAATGAGATATTGGAGTTGTCAAAGTTAGAGGCGGGCAAGTTGACCATTGAGACGCGCTCCTTCGAACTGAGAAAGATCCTATCTCAGTGCATGCAGATGCTGCAGCAGCCGGGCGAGGCAAAGTCTCTACAGATGGCGCTTGGTATCGCTTCTGATGTCCCCGAATGGGTGATCGGTGACGCCTATCGGCTGCGACAGATCCTGCTCAACCTCCTGAGCAACGCCGTCAAGTTTACTGAACGCGGCTCAGTGCGGCTGGAGGTGTCTATGGAAGCTGCGAGGCTTTGTTTCAGGGTGATCGATAGCGGCTTCGGAATATCATCTGAACAGATCGATCGCTTGTTCACGCCATATCAGCAAGGCCTGCACAATGGGCCTGTGGTCCGTGAAGGGACGGGTCTCGGGCTCAGTATCAGTAAAAGGCTGGCGACCTTGATGGACGGCAGCATCACGGTGCACAGCAGACCCGGCGACGGCAGTCAGTTCATCCTGCACCTGCCATTGCGGACGGGCAGTGCGCCGGACAATGGACAGACCCATCGGACCCAACTGGCTCCGCTCGAGACGAGGCGACGGCTGACGGGCATCCGGATTCTGGTTGTCGACGACGTGGCGGTAAACCGTCTGATATTGGAGGCGCAGTTGCGCTCTCAGGGCGCCACAGTAACGACGGCGAGCACAGGCGCTGAAGCGGTAAGTCTGTTGTCGGACGGGCGAGGTAGCCGGTTCGACATGGTGTTCATGGATGTCGAAATGCCTGGGCTGTGCGGTCGCCAGGCGACTTCCGAGATCCGCGGCCGAGGACTCGAGGTGCCGATTATCGGCGTCACCGCCCATGTGTCGGCGGAGGCCCGTCAGGCGTCAATCGCCGCCGGGATGACCGATCAACTGGTCAAACCGGTGATGCCGGAGGCGATTGTCGACAAGGTTTTGCGCCATGCGCGCGAGCGAATCGCCGTGCGGTCCATTGACGCGGCGGCCCCTGAGCGGGCAAGCGCTCAGAAGACGCTGTAACCGTCGAATACCGGACCGTCTACACAAACGCGTTTCATCGCCGGGCCGTCGGGTGTGCTGACCTCAACGACACAACCCGCGCAACCGCCGACTGCACAGGCCATGAACTCCTCGAGTGAGATCTGCACCGGCAGCCCATAGTCGCGGGCAAGGCTGACGACAGCCTGCAGCATCGGGTGGGGACCGCAGGCGTAGATGCCGACGTCCGTGCGCTGGTGCTCGCCGAGACCGTCGAGCCAATGCCGGGCGAGATCTGTCACATAGCCCATATGACAGCCTGCATAGCCCTGCAGGCTCGCCAGACGGCTGGGAATACCCCAGTCCTCCAGCAACGGCATTGCGGCAATGACGCCTTCCGGGATTCCTTCGAGCAGGAACTGTGAGGGCCGCGGGGTGAAAGGGAAGGGCACCTCGGAGCCGAGAATGGCCACAGGTCGCCGATCGCTTCGGCGCAAGGATTCGGCGATAAATACCATAGGCGGCATGCCGACTCCGCCGCCGATCAGCAGGGGCCGCTGGTGCGCGATGGTGAAGGGAATGCCGATTGGACCCATGACGCTGAGGCGCTCGCCGGGGCGGCGCCTAGACAGCAGGCTGCTGCCGTCGCCCACCACCTTGTACAGAAACTCCAGCCAGCCTGCGTCCGCTGCGGCCCGCATGATCGAGATCGGCCGGCGCATCGGACGCTGTGGGTCGACGGTGATATGTGCAAACTGGCCGGCGCGTGCGCGCGCCGCGCATCCGGGCGCATTCACTCGCAGGACGTATTGATCGCCAGCCATGGCCTCGTGGCAAAGGATCTCGGCGTCTTCGACCAGGATGGTATTGCGATGTGGTTTGTCCATCAGTCGCTATCACTTGCGCGGTAGACGATGCGGCCGTTGAACAGGGTGTAAGTGATATATCCAGCGAAGTCCCAGCCTGAAAATGGCGTGTTGTGGCCCTCACTGCGCATGGTCTCGGTATCCAGCGTCCAGCGCCGCTCTGGATCGAACACGCACACGTCGGCCGGCGAGCCAATGCCCAATCGGCCGTGGGGCAGGCCCAGGATATCTGCCGGTCCGCTGGTTACCCGGGCAATCGCAGTGGGCAGATCGAACACCTTTTCCTCAACCAACCGCAAGGTCAGCCCAAGCAGCGTCTCGAGGCCAGAGATGCCGGGTTCGGTCTCGGGGAAGGGGCGCTGTTTGGCGTCAGGTTCGTGTGGTTGATGGTCGGAACAGATCGCTGCGATGGTCCCGTCGGCCACCGCGCGCCGCAACGCGGCCCGGTCTCCGAGGGTGCGAAACGGAGGCGACACATGACACTCGGCCACGAAACCATCAACGTCCATTTCGGTCAGGTGCAACTGATGGGCCGCGACATCGGCGGTGACCGCGAGACTGGCCGCCTGGGCCTCGCTGATCATACGGGCCGCCGTCTGCGTCGACAGATTGCGGAAATGCACCTTGGCCTTGGTGTGCTCGGCGAGCGCGAGATCGCGCGCAACCGCGACGCTCTCTGCCGCCGACGGGATGCTCGGCAGTCCAAGACGGGCTGCAACGGCGCCCTCATGGGCACAGCCTCCGGCCCTCAGATGGCGGTCTTCGGAGCGCAGGAAGACGGTAAGCCCAAATGTGGTGGCATACTCCAGCGCTCGCCGCTCGACCAGTGTTGAGGCAAGTGGGTGATGGGCATTGCTGACCGCAACGCAGCCCGCCTGTTTGAGGGCAGCCATCTCGGACAGCTGTTCACCCTTCAGCCCCCGGGTCAGGGCGCCAGTCGCCAGGATTCTGGCCTGGCCAAGCTTGCGCGCCATGCGGTGCACGAGTTCGACGACCGCGGAATTATCGATTACGGGATTGGTGTTGGGGGTGCACAACAGGGTGGTGATACCGCCGCGCGCGGCAGCTGCGGTCTCGCTGGCCAGGGTCGCTTTGTGTTCATAGCCCGGCTCCCGCAGGCTCGCTGCAAGGTCGACCAGTCCGGGGCAGACCACACAATCCCGGGCATCGATGATCTCATCGGCAGCGAATTCGGCAGGGGCACCGCCCACAGCGACGACAATTTCGCCGTCAGTGTGCAGATCGAGGAAATCGTCGATGCCGTGGGCGGGATCGATTAGACGGCCATTGATGATGCTGATGCTCACGACTCACCGCCGAGATCTGCCAGTGACTGCATCGCCATGGACATGATCGCCATGCGCACGGCGATGCCGTAGCTCACTTGCTGCAGAATTACTGAACGTGATCCGTCGGCCACTGCGGAGTCCATCTCGATACCGCGATTGATTGGTCCGGGATGCATGACGATGGCATCCGGTTTGGCGACCTCCAGACGCTCCTCTGTCAGGCCGTAGAGTCGAAAATACTCATGCTCGTTGGGCAGCAGTGCGCCGTCCATGCGCTCGCTCTGTAGACGCAGCATGATAACCACGTCGACGTCCCTGATACCGTTCTCGAGATCGTGAAATACATGCACCCCCAGCGCCCGGGCCTCGGTGGGCAGCAGCGTGCGCGGGCCGACGACGCGCACCTCGCTGACACCCAGTGTATTCAAGGCCAGGATCTGAGAGCGTGCCACGCGCGAATGCAGCACGTCGCCGACGATCGCCACCCGCAGCGGCGTGAATTCACCTTTGTGCTTGCGGATAGTGAACATATCGAGCATCGCCTGAGTCGGATGGGCATGGCGGCCATCACCGGCGTTGATCACGCTGACCCGCGGCGACGCATGCTCGGCGATAAAATGCGCGGCACCGGATTGCGCATGGCGGACGATGAACATGTCAGAGTGCATGGCCTCGATATTGCGTAAGGTATCGAGCAGGGTCTCACCCTTGGCGGTCGCCGATGTGTTGATGTTGAAGTTGATCACGTCTGCAGACAACAGTTTCGCAGCGAGTTCAAAGGTGGTGCGCGTTCGGGTGCTGGTCTCGAAGAATAGATTGGTGATGATACGCCCACGCAATAGCGGAACCTTTTTGACGGGCCGCCCGGGCAGTGTGGCGAACGACTCTGCGGTGTCCAGAATCTGCAACAGCAGCTCGCGACCCAATCCCTCTATCGTAAGAAAGTGGCGAAGTCGGCCATGCTCGTTGAGCTGCAGATCACGCGACGTTTGGGCAGGCATAGCGTCTGATCTCATGCCTCGTTCATCTGGCAGATCGGGGGCCATGCAGGATTTCCAGGCTGAGCGGATCGGGGCCGTTCAGTTTGATGTGGTCATCCAGGCCCAACGGCGGGCTGAGTCCGATCACGTCGGGTTGGATGGGCAACTCGCGGCCGCTGCGTTCGATCAGAGTCACCAGCAGAATTGTAGCCGGGCGACCGAAATCGAAGATCTCGTTCATCGCTGCGCGAATGGTTCGCCCGGTGTGAAGGACGTCATCGACCAGGATGATGTTGCGATGATCGACATCGAAGTCGATCTGCGAGGGCTTTACCTGTGGATTGACGCCTATCTGGGTAAAATCGTCACGGTAGAAGCTGATGTCCAGGAGCCCGCTGGGTTCCTCCAGTCCAAGCAGCGCGTTGAGATGCTGGGCGACCCAGGCGCCGCCGGTATGGATGCCGATCATCGCCGGATTTTCCAGGTCTCGCTCGCTGAGTCGCTTGCGGAGTACCTGGGCCATCCCCCCAATCAGGTCGACAATCGCGGCATGCCGCATGAACAGGGTATTTTCAGTCATTGAGCCAGGTTTCCAGGATCAGTTTGGCGGCATAAGAGTCTACCCTGGTCGGATCTTTGCCGGCCTTCTCACCAAGTCGTGCCCAGGCCTCACGGCTGGTCAGGCGTTCGTCGGCCAAGTGAACCGGCAGGTGAAAGCGACCTTGGAGCTGGCGCGCGAAACGCTTCGCCCCTGCCGCGTTGTCGGCTTCCCGGTCGGTCATCTCGATGGGGTGGCCGACTACTGCGGCCTGCGGGCGCCACTCGTCGAGGAGTCGGGCGATCCGTTGCCAGTCCGGTTTCTTGTTGACCATGCCCAGGGTCTCGAGCGGCGTGGCAGTGCGCGTCAAGGCCTGTCCCACGGCCACGCCAATCTTGTGCGTGCCGTAGTCGAAGCCCAGCAGCACCGCCATCAGGCGTGTCCAGCCTCGCTGCTCAGCAGGTTGACATCGACCCCCAGGAGGCGTGCCGCCGCCTCCCAACGTTGATCGGCCGGCAGCTCGAACAGGATCGCCTGGTCGGTGGGTCCACTCAACCATGCGTTGTCCTGCATCTCGCGCTCCAGCTGGCCGGCACCCCAGCCAGCATAGCCCAGCGCCACCAGGGTGCGCTGCGGCCCATCGCCCCGGGCCATAGCCTCAAGAATGTCGCGAGAGGTCGTGATGCTGATGTTTTCATCGACCGGCAGCGTCGAGTCCCAGGGGTCCGTATGGGTATGCAAGACGAAGCCGCGTTCTTCTTCGACGGGTCCGCCCAAGTAGACGATCTGCTCTGCCGCGCCACCGACGCCGCCGTCGATCTGCATGTGCTGGAGGACATCGACCAGCCGCAACTCGGTCGGCCGGTTTATTACGATGCCCATGGCGCCATGGTCGCCATGTTCGCAGATATAGGTCACGGTGCGCGAGAAGTTGGGATCCTGAAGGCTCGGCATCGCGATCAGCAACTGGTTCTTCAGGGAATCTGTCTGACTCATGGATACAGTATCGTGCGCTATCCTCTGCGCGGCAAGCCGATCACTTGGCAGAGAAAAGGGTATTGCCGTCGAGAAACTGCCAGGTGCGTGTGATATCGAGCACGTCCACTTCCTGTCGAATTTCCGGCGGAAACGGGGCGAACGGCGCGGCCAGGCGGACGATTCGGACTGCCGCGTCGTCGAGCAACTTGTGGCCCGACGAACGCACGACCCGGATCCGCTCCACGCTGCCGTCAGCTCGCACCGCGACGTGCATCAACAGGTTGCCGTACAGCTTGTTGCGCTTGGCCTCGTCGGGATAGTTCAGATTGCCGATCTTCTCGACCTTGCTACGCCAGGCCTCGAGATAGGAGGCGTACTTGTATTCCTGTGTGCTTGCATTTACCGCCTTGCGCCTATCCTGCCGCGAGGCGGACAACGAACGTCGGTCGAGCTCGGCGGTCAGTCGGTCGATCTCCTGCTGGGTACTGGCCAGCAGCTGGCTGATCTTGGCGCGCGGTTTTGCCTTGACGTTGGGCTTCGGTGGTGGAACTACCTCCGCACGCGGCGCCTCGGTGGTGGTGATGATCTCCGCGGTCCGACGCGGCTGCATCTCCTCGGCACCGGATCTCTCCAGCTCCAGCGCCGGTTTGGGTTTCGGGGTCGCCTCCGGATTACCCAGCGGGCTGGTCTGGCGCTCCTTGCGGGTCTGATCGCCGCCGCCCTCCTGGTCCTGCTGCGCCAGAAAATCGGGGTTTTCAATCGGTTCGGGTTTGGGTTTCGGCTGCACCAGCGTGATATCCAGCGTGCGCTCGGGTGCCGGTGGGCGCTCGCGCGAGACATCGAAGCTGATGCTGAACAGGATGAAGGCGTGAATGGTCAGCGCCAAGACCAGCGCAAACCCGATCGGGTCGGTGGAATGACGGGTCGCCAGGAAGCCGTTGATATCCATACGGTAGACGCGTCGCCCGGCCCTAGGTGAGTGGCTGGCTGATAATCACTTCGCGATTCAACGCCTTGAGCTTAACACGTGCCTGCATCGCAGGGTTCATATGGATACGTCCGGCGTCGTCGGTCAGCATCACATAACGGATACCCATCAGTTTCGCCACCCGATGCCAATCTTCGGGGCCGGCCACGAATAGCGCCGTCGCCGCCGCATCGGCAGTCGAGGCAATGGGATGCAGCACCGTGACCGAGGTGGTTCCGGTCGCCGGATAGCCGCTCCTTGGATCAATGATGTCATGATATATCTCACCCTCCCAGGTGAAGCTGGACTCGTCGGGATCAGCGGTGAAGGCGGCCTCGTTGCCCAGGATCTCCAGGGTGGCCAGAATCCCACGACCCGCAGGCCCGTGCACAGCGACGCTCCACGGGTGGCCGTCCCGAGAACCGATCGCACGCAGATTTCCATCGGCAGAGATGCTTGCATTGTTAATTCCGAGGTCCTGAAGACGGGCTATCGCCTGATCAATGGCGTATCCCAGCTGTATGCCGCGAAAGTCGAGCTTTACCCAATGGTTCTTCGACGACAGCCGGAAGCCGTCGATTTTGATGTCCTGCATGCTCGGCCGAGCCGCCACCGCCTTTTGGATGAGGTCCGTGGCCGGTGGTTGCAGGCAGTCGGCCGGCCGTCCCTGGAACCCCCAGGCCCTTAGAAGGTGACCGATCGCCGGGTTGAACAACCCTTCGCTCTGCGCCTCGAGTTGCCTTGACAGGCGCAGCAGCGGTAACACCGAGGGGGGGGCGGCAAAGGGTTCGCCGCCTGCGTTGAACAAGGCATTCATGCGTGACACCGGGCCAGGTTGCCAGGCATGCCAGGCGCTCTCCAGCTGGCGCATATCGGCCTGCAAGATATCGGAGACCTCGTGTGCACGCTCGCGGTTTACGCCCATCAGCGTAATTTCCAACGTCGTGTCAAAGGCCGATACCTGTCCGCGTGCGACCGGATCATGGTTTGCGCAGCCGGGTGTTCCGATCGCTGTGATCCACACGGCGACGAGGGCGCCGCGCAGTCGCGGCGAGGCAGGCATGCTCATACTGCGAGTTTCTGCTCGATGCAATCCATCAGGGTGGCGCTGATATTCAGGCCGTACAACTGGTCCAGCTCACGTATACAAGTAGGGCTGGTTACGTTGACCTCGGTGAGGTAGTCACCGATGACATCGAGGCCGGCGAAAACGATTCCCTGCTCGCGTAGACGCGGCGCAACAGTCTCTACTATCTGTCGGTCTCTGTCACTCAATGCGACACCGATGCCGCTGCCCCCGGCGGCGAGATTGCCGCGATTTTCGCCGGCGGCGGGAATGCGCGCGAGTGCGTAGGGGACCGGTTCACCATCGATCACGATGATTCGCTTATCGCCGTCGCGGATCTCGGGGATGAAGCGCTGCGCCATGGTATAGCGGGTTCCGTGTTCCGTTAGCGTCTCGATTATGACGTTTCGATTCGGGTCGTCGGCCCGTACGCGAAACACCGAGGTCCCGCCCATCCCGGCCAGCGGCTTCATGATCACATCCCGATGCGAGTCTACGAAGCCAATGAATTCTTCGTGGCTGCGGCTGACCAGCGTCGGCGTACAGACTTCGGGAAACCATGCCGTGTAGAGCTTCTCGTTGGCATCGCGCAGTGCACCGGGCCGATTGACAATGAGACTGCCGCGCGCCGCGGCCTGCTCCAGCAGGTAGGTGGTATAGACGTACTCCATGTCGAAAGGCGGGTCCTTGCGCATCAGTACCACGTCCAAGGTATCCAGCGCCTGGCTGCAGGGTTCGTCCAGCGTGAACCAGTCGTCGCGGTCGTCGCGCACCTCCAGCCTTCGCATCGTTGCCATGCAGCGCCCGTCATGCAGCGCGAGATCTTTTTGTTCCATGTACCACAGCGGGGATCCGCGGCGCTGACCCTCGAGCAGCATGGCAAAGGTGCTGTCCTTGTAAGTCGCGATGCCAGCGATTGAATCCATCACCACGCCGAGCGAAAAAGCCATTGGCCAGATATCTCCCAAGCTGCCGACAGGGCTCACATTTTTGACCCGGGCGCCGCTCAACGGCACCACAGTGTCCGGCTATTGTTGCAGACCAACAGGGCGCTTGCTATTTTCCCTCCCACTCGGCGGGTGCGACGGCTCGGTGCCCATGCCCCTACTGCGGCCGCGCGGGCCCATCGAAGGGCCATCAGCCACGTCGGTCGCAGGCTGATGCGGAGCCCGGATGCAACCTGGGGGAGCAGGTCTTCGCGGCGGCGGAGGCCCTTGCGGAGTTGGCGCGCCTCTGACGACGCGCTGTCTGCCACTAAGGTCGACCAGGCCGCGGCCGATAGCCTCAGCAGGATTCGCGCAGACGCAGTCGGGCCGCCCCGGGCGCTTGCCGCAGGGCCATCCCGGGGCCGTTGCCAAATGGGACACCGAAGACGTTAGTCGCAGCGCTGGCGGCCGTTTGCGATCGAACATGTGAGCCGATGCGGCGCATGGCGCACTATTCGGAGGAGCGATGACCGCCCCCACGTCTGCCAAATCTAGCTGTCGATCGAACACCGACCGCTTGTGCATTGTGTGCCGCGCGATACTGTTCGCTGTCCTGCTGCCGCAGGCCCATGCTGCCGACGATGCCTATCTGCAGCTGCTGGATCAAGAAGTTATTAAGGTCGAGCGACCTGCGACCGATACAGGAATCGATGATGCCGCGTCGTCCAGGCCAACTAGTCGAGACCAGGCCCTACAACCGGTGTCGCGGGAAAGATTCGAGACACTGCTGAAACAGACGCGCGCGGGGACCTACAGTTTTTACCGCCGACTGCCAGAGCGGAGCCGCGAAGAAATATTTCTCGACTATAGCGATGGCGCCTCACTGGAGGCGTTGCGCGGAAAGATCGTAGATAGGTATTTGCATCCGTGATGTTCGAGTTTGGCGCAGTGGCGGCGAGTCGCACCAACGACAAGATGGCGAATGTCGTCAAATGGTTGACGATGGTCTGCGCTGTATATGTCAGCGTGGCGTCTGCCAAAGACGAGCTGAAGATCGGTGAGGCGGCGCAGCTCATCCCGCTGGTCGAGGGCAAGCCCTACCTGCACGTGATTCATCAGGGACGCTCGGTCAAAGTGCAGCGCGTCCAGGATCCGGATTACGAACTCAAGGGATACTTCGCTAAGACCGGCCGCAAGTGCCCGCCATTTTGTATTCAGCGGATCTCTCCCGCGCCATCAGTGGCGACTATTGGCGAGGTCGAGCTATTCGAGTTCATGGAAACAAAGCTGCGCGATGGTAGCGGCGTTTTGATCGATGCGCGTACCGATTCCTGGTACAGCAAGGGCACAATTCCGGGATCGGTAAACTACCCATTCACCCTGTTCACCATGGAGAAGGACACCCCTGAGTTGATCGCAATACTGGAACAGCTCGGTGCCAAGACGCGTGCCGAGAGGGGCGCAGTCGAGCGGTTGCTCGAGGACTGGGGATGGGGCGACGCGCGCGACAAAACCGAGGTTTGGGACTTCACCGCGGCGAAAGATCTTGTGCTTTGGTGTAACGGGCCGGCATGCGGCCAGTCGCCGCGCGCAATTCGCGGTCTTTTGGATGCTGGCTATCCCGAAGACAAGATCAAATATTACCGGGGCGGTATGCAGATGTGGCAGCTTTGGGGGCTGACCACGATCATGCCGAACTAATGATCGGGCTCCATTCAGAATATACAGGGGACAGCGTGTGAGCAGTGAAGACGCAGCAAATATTGGCGGACTGAAGGTCATGGTGATCGATGACAGCAAGACGATCCGTCGAACCGCAGAGACGCTCTTAAAAAAGGCCGGCTGCGAGGTGTTGACCGCCACAGATGGCTTCGAGGCGCTGTCGATAATCGCGGACAACCATCCTGATCTGATTTTTGTCGACATCATGATGCCGCGCCTCGACGGCTATCAGACCTGTGCGCTCATCAAGCATAATGAGGTCTACCGCGACATACCGGTGATCATGCTGTCCAGTAAGGATGGCTTGTTTGATCGGGCGCGCGGGCGAATCGTTGGCTCGGAGCAGTATTTAACCAAGCCGTTCACCCGCGATGAGCTGCTTGGGGCGATAAAGAAACACGCTGCCAAGGCCGCCTGACGCGGATTTCCGCTGACAGGACCAATTGAAACCCATGGCCAAGATTTTGATCGTCGACGACTCAGCGACCGAACTGCACGTGCTGGCAAAGATTTTGCAGCAGGCCGGGCATCAGCCATTGACCGCCGCAGATGGCGAGGCCGGGATAGCCGCCGCCAAATCACAATCTCCCGATGCAATCCTGATGGATGTGGTAATGCCCGGTATCAACGGCTTCCAGGCGACCCGCAAGCTCAGCCGCGATCCCAAGACTCGGCATATCCCGGTCTTGATGGTCACAACCAAGGATCAGGAAACGGACAGAGAATGGGGAATGCGGCAGGGGGCAAAGGGCTATCTCGTGAAACCGGTCGACAGCGGAGAGCTGTTGCATCAGATCGACGAGTTACTGAGATGAGTTTCATGATGGAACGGGCACAGCATGTGCTGACGAGTGCCGATGCAATGGCCCTGCTCGCGGACATAGAGCAGCGTTGCCGGCTGGCGGCACAGCGGCTGCCGGAGACGGACGCAGCGCAAGACGTCTGGGACGGTCTGGTGTTCAGCATTGCAGGCGTACGCGTGGTTGCCGCCATGAATGAAGTCAGTGAGATGCTGCCCAATCGGGACAGAATCACCCGCGTGCCCGGCTCGCGGCCGTGGATGATTGGTCTGGCCAATGTTCGGGGAAGTCTGCTGCCCGTAATCGACCTGCAGGCCTATCTCGGGGGCAAGACGGTCGTGGCGTCCAAGGCGGCGAGGATCCTGGTTCTGCGTTTGCACGGACTGGTTGCGGGGCTCCTGGTCCCTTCTGTGCAGGGGATGCGGCATTTCAATCTGAGTGATCGTCTGCCGGATGCCCGGATGAAGGGTGCGCTTGGCGCCTATGTCTACGAGGCGTTCAGTATCGATGGCGCCGTCTGGCCGGTGTTCAGCATGTCGGCGCTGGCGGCAGACCCTGAGTTTCGCACCGCTGCTGCCTGAGGGCATGAGATGTACACAGAATGCATGCACTACTGCCGAAGGAATCGCACCGTCGAAAGCCTGCGTAGCGCTGTGCTAACCGGTTCAGGACTAGTGTTATGAGAAAAACAGCAAAAACCCCGGTGGACAGCAATCGGACCATACCTTTGCTCGCCGTATTGGTGCTTGTCACCGTTGTAGCAGCGATTGCGGCCTTCACGCTGCTGTCGCGCGCAGAGCAACATGGAGAGCAGTATGTGCAACGCGTCGCGGAGCAGCAGGTTCTCGGTCAGAAGATCGCGAAATACGCACTGGAGGCCTCCGCCGGGGGGCTGGCTTCGTTCGAGCGTCTGCGAAGCGACCGGGACCGCTTCATTACGCTCCTCGATGAGCTGAAGAGCGGCGCGCGCGATGCCGGGCTCCCGGCGTCGCCGGAATCCATGTCGGAGCCGTTGCGCGAGGTGGAGGATCGCTGGCTGACGCTGCGGGCCCATGTCGACGAGATCCTGGCCAACCAGAACGCGATCCTCTCGATCCGCAAGTATGTCGATGTCATCAACAATGGCATTCCCAAACTCCAGACCGTCTCCGAGGACATTGTGCGCACCCTGGTAAGCTCCCGGGCCGACCCGCAGCAGGTGTTCGTCGCCGCACGCCAGCTCATGCTCGCGCAGCGTCTACGTGATAACGTCAGCCGGGTGCTGGCCGGTGGCACACAGACGGCCGCAGCGATTGATCAGTTCAGCGCAGATGCGGACCGCTTCGGCAAAGTGCTCAGTGGTATGTCGACTGGCGACGTCGAGCTGGGCGTCGCGCGTGTCAGCAATGCGGGTGCGGAAGCGAAAATCAAGCAGGCGACCAGGCAGTTCCGCCCGATCAACGATCTCATCACGGAGATAGTCGACCTGTCTCCCGATGTGCTTCCGGCACTCGAGGCGACTGGCGAGGTGACGCCGGCATCCGATGCGCTCGACAAAGCCACCAGCGATCTGAGGGCCGCTTTTAACAGCGGACAGTACGGAAGCACGCTGGGTCCGGTCAGCCTCGGGCCGACGCTGGTGACCGTGCTTGGTCTGCTGGCCATTGTGCTGCTGCTGATGCTGGGTCTTGCGCTGCTGCGCGGCGCTCGGGCGCGTGCGCAGATGGCAGACCAGCAGAACCTCCGCAACCAGGCCGCGATCCGTCGACTGCTCGATGAGATGGTCGATCTGTCCGATGGTGACCTGACGATCGAAGCCACGGTAACGGAAGATATCACCGGTGCCATCGCAGACTCAGTAAACCAGGCGGTCGAGGAGATGCGCAACCTGGTAACCACCATAAACGAGACGTCAGTGCGGGTCTCGGCGTCGGCGCAAGAGACGCGTGGCACGGCACTGAGTCTTGAGGAGGCATCGGATCATCAGCGCAACCAGATCGAAAATGCGACATCGACGGTGCAAGCCATGTCGCAGGCGATGAGCGACATGGCCGCCGAGGCGAGCAGATCGGCCGCGATCGCCCAGCAGTCAGTCGATATCGCAGCGGCTGGAGGTTCTACCGTGCGCCGCACCATTCACGGTATGGACAATATACGCGAGCAGATACAGGAGACCTCGAAGCGTATCAAGCGTCTCGGTGAAAGCTCGCAGGAGATCGGCAACATCGTTGAGTTGATCGAAGATATTGCGGATCAGACCAATATTCTGGCCCTCAACGCGGCAATGCAGGCGGCTGCGGCGGGTGAGTCCGGGCGCGGGTTTGCGGTCGTAGCCGACGAGGTGCAGCGTCTGGCAGAGCGCTCGGCCAATGCGACCAAGCAGATCGATGCGCTGGTCAAGACCATTCAGGCGGACACCAACGAGGCGGTCAACTCGATGGAGGCCAGTACGACAGAAGTTGTAGGTGGCGCCAAGCTGGCAGAAGACGCCGGTGAGGCCCTGCAGCGAATCGAACAGGTTTCACAGGAGATCGCCAAGGCAACAGAAGCGATGACAGATCATCTCCAGCAACAATCGCGCGATGTAGGGTCGATCAACGACACCATGAGCGTGATTCAGCAGATTACCAGCCAAACCTCGGAAGGTACCGAGCAGACCACGCAGTCCATCGAGACCCTTGCCCAGATGGCCGAGCAACTTCGCCAGACCGTCGCGCGCTTCAAGCTGCCCGACGACGATGCCATGGTCGGCTAACTGAGGATGACGCCATCATGATGCCAGAACTGCGCCAGGACCGAAGCACTCTCCGCTGGATTCGCGGTGAGCTAGACCAGACTCTGCGCGAGGCGCGGAATTCGCTCGAGGATTTCGTGGAGGGACAGAATGAACGCCTAGGCGAGTGTGTTGATCGCCTGCACCATGTGCATGGTGTGCTGGAGATGGTACAGGTTTACGGTGCCGCGATGCTCGCTGACGAGATGGAGCAGCTCGCACTTGCCCTGTCGCAGGGGCAGGTCAAGCGGCCGGAATCTGCCGCTGAGGCTTTGATGCTGGGTGTGGTCCAGCTGCCGGCCTATCTCGAGAAAATCGAGGGCGGTAGCGCGGATATCCCTCTGGCGTTGCTGCCGTTGATGAACGATCTGCGCGCCGCACGTGATGCTGCGCTGGTTACCGAGACATCGCTGTTCGCCCCCAAGCTCAATTCTGTGATAGCCGCGGATACGGTGCGCCCAGGTTCGGGGAACCGCGATTTGCCGCGCATTATTCAACATCAGCGCAGTCATTATCATCGCGGGCTATTGAACTGGATCCGTGGACAGGATGAACGTGCGGCGCTAACCCAGATCCGCGACGTACTGGATCTGCTCAACAGTGCATCGGGAACGGCCCGCCTGCGGCGCCTGCTGGATGCCGGTGAGGCGCTGGCGACGGCATTGCTCGAGCAAGACGAGGCGCCTGCGCTCGCCGTCAAGCCGCTGTTCGGCAAGATCGATCGGGTCTTCAAGCGGGTGATGGATCAGGGCGAAGAAGCGGCGATGCTGGATTTCCCGATCGATGTACTGAAGAACCTCCTGTACTACATTGCCCGGTCGAATTCTCAGGACCCGGCGGTCCTCGCGGTAAAGCAGGCGTCGGATCTTGCCAATGCGTTCCCGGAGCAGCTGGGCGACAGTATGACGGTCGGCGCCTTGGGTGGGCCGGATCGTGAACTTTTCCAGGCGGTGGGTGAAGCGCTCTCGCAAGATCTGCGCGACGTCAAAGATCAGCTCGATCTGTTCATGCGCAGCGATCGAAGTCAGCTCGATCGCCTGACGCGTCTCGCGCCGGCGCTGCAGCGGATCGGGGATACCTTCGGGATGGTGGGTCGAGGCGAGCTACGCAGCCGACTGAAACATCGCGGTGATGAGCTGCGCGAGGTCGAGCGGTCTGGCGAGATGCCGTCGGACGATGGCCTCATGGCGTTGGCCGGCGATCTGTTGCTGGTAGAATCTTCGCTCGCCAGTCTCTCTTCGGTTGAAACGCCAATCGCCGATTTTGATGGGGCGATGGAAGGCACGGTGCCGCAGGTGCTTTCTGAAGGCGAAATGCAGCAGCATTTGCGCACCGCTGTGGATGAAGCGCTGGTGGAGCTTGCCAGGATAAAGGACAGCATACTCGCGTATCTGGATACACCTGAACAGAATGCCCTCCTGCAAGATGTTCCGCAGCGTCTGCACGCCGTTGCCGGGGCCCTGCGGATGCTGGATCTGCCCGATGCGGCGGGGCTTTTGGAGACGCTGGAGCCTTATGTCGACGGTCTCGCGGGTGGTCAGCAGCTGGTGCCTGACGCTGAACGTCGAGATGCCCTGGCGGACGTCATTATCAGCGCCGAGCTTTATATGCAGAGCGCAGTGGAACCAGGGGGTGACCGAAGCAGGCTGCTGGCCTATGCGCACCGGGGGCTGGAGACACTGGCGCTGCGGGAGTCCGTCACCGAGTTGCCGACGTTTCGCAGCAAGTCTGCGGAGTCGGATGCTGACCTAGCCATCCATGATACCGGCGACGCACCGGTCGCCGGCACCCCGCCCGGCGACGAAGCGCTTGCCGGTGCGGCTCCGGAGATTCCCACAGATGCCTTCGCCGGCCAGCCTGGCGAATCGCCTGAGGAACACGCAGCGATCGAGGAGCCTGTGCATTCTCCCGAAACGGCCGTTGCCGAACCGTCGGCCGGCGATGCCGTGGACACAGCAGGGGATCTGGTCGATGCCGAGATCCTCGAGATCTTCGGGGAAGAGGCAGAGGAGGAACTGCAGTCAGTTCAGCGCTGCTATCCGCAGTGGCGTGACAATCGGGACGATGGTGACTCCTTAACCACCATGCGTCGCTCTTTTCACACCCTCAAAGGAAGTGGACGAATCGTGGGTGCGACCAAGCTCGGTGAATTTGCCTGGTCGGTTGAGAACCTGTTGAACCGCGTCATCGATGGAACGGTTGAAGTGTCCTCGGCTGTCACCGAAGTGATGGATCGGGTAGTCGAGGTGTTGCCCGAGCTGGTGGCCGAGAGCATCACCCCGGGAGATGATGCGGTCGACGTTTCGGCATTGTCCGAGCGCGCCTTCGCACTGGCCTCGTCCACGCAGGCCGAAACAGCGGCCGGTCAGGAGGCCGCGATCCCGGATGAGGTGACGGCAGCAGCGGCGGAAGAAGCCACCGTCGAGCCGCCCGTTGTCATGGATGAGGTCGGCGACGCGGACTTGTCCGGTGATGCAGAAGTTCAAGCGACGATGTCGCCACACGAGGCCTTGCCTGAGCCCGCGGAGCAGCCCGATGTGGAGCCTGCTGTCACAGAAACTCTGGCCGCTGTTACGGAATCGCTCGAGGAATCGATTCCTACCGCCGTCGAGGGGCAAGATTCGCAGTTTGCCGAGGTCGAAGATTCGAACCTGAACGGCGCCGACTCCATGCTGAGCGACGTGTTCCTCAACGAGGCGAGGGGACACCTGCAGGTCCTGGCAGACTTCATCGAACGAGGTCATCGCGAGGCGGATGGCTGCACGTTTGATGAAGACCTGCGACGTGCCATGCATACTCTGCGAGGCAGCTCACGCACTGCGCAGGTGCAACCGGTTGCGGAGTTGGCCGCCGCGCTGGAGAATCTCGGCAACACCTTGCATGGTCTGGGCCGCCACACGGATGCGGGAATCCTGAATCTGCTGGATCGCAGTAACGCCATGCTGTCCGACCTGCTCCACCATTTGGAAGACCCGCGCCAGACGGCGGAAGGTTGGCAGCCCCTATGCGATGAGATTGCTCGGTTTGTCGAACGGGCGATGCATGAAGATGAATCGACGGTGACGGAACCGGCGGAGCCTGCCCCGGCACAAGCTGAGACTGGCTATGAGCCCGCCGACCCCGAGCTGTTGGATATCTTTCTCGAAGAGGCAAGGGAGCTGCTCGAGGCGCTCGAGAACGAGCTTGTCGACTGGCAGGAAACGGACGACGACCAACTGGCCGTGGCCCAGCTGCAGCGCACGCTGCATACCATGAAGGGGGGTGCCCGTCTGGCCGGAATCGCGCCGGTGGGTGATCTCAGTCATGCGCTGGAGTCTGTGTTCGAAAGCGTCACCGAACAACGCATCGACAGCAGTGAAGCCCTGCGCGGACTCGTTCAGCATGCCACCGATGCCTTGGCGCAGGACATCGAAAAACTGAGTGCTGGTACATTGCCCGAGCAGCGTCCAGCGATGATCGAACGCCTCGAGGCGGCGGCACGCGGCCGTGAGTGGGAAGATGTCGCGGCATTCGAAACCGCCGCCGTTCCCGACGAGCAGGCGCCGCCAGCCATCGCTGAGCTCGCAGTCGCTGAAGCATCTGCTGCGAACCCTGCCCGCAAGCCAGAGCGGGTTGCGCCCGTGCCCGACAGCGAGCCGTCGCCGATTGACGACTTCGATGCCGATTCGGAACTGCTATCCGATTCGCAGCTGATGACAGATTCGGAACTCCTGGCGGAGCCAAGTTTCCTTACCGGTGCGCCACCGGACCCTTCAGAGACGGCGCCTATCGGCACGGTACTGCACGAGGATTCCAATGTAGTGCAGTTCCCTGCAGCAGACCAGCCCGTCGAAGGGGAGGGGTTTGTCCCGCGCCGAGCGCTGCCGCAGCCAGAGCAGGAGACGACGACCGGCACCGAGCGTGTGCGCGTATCCTCCGACGCGCTGGACCAGATGGTCAACAATGCGGGCGAAGTAAGCATCTATCGCGCGCGCATCGAACAACAGAACAGCAGTTTTTCGTTCAACCTCGGTGAGCTGAGCCAGACCATCGATCGCCTGCGCAGCCAGCTGCGAGATCTGGAACTCGAGACAGAGGCACAGATCCTTTCGCGGCATGAGAGGGAGGGCGAGGCCAGCGCAGATTTCGACCCGCTTGAGCTGGATCGCTATTCCACGATTCAGCAGCTCTCCCGAGCGCTGTCGGAGACAGTGGAGGACCTCTCCAATCTCGGCCAGTCATTGAACGACCTGAGCCGCGATACCGATACGCTGCTCCTGCAGCAGGCAAGGGTCAATACAGACCTGCAGGACAGTCTGCTGCGCACGCGAATGGTCAAGTTCTCGAGTCGTGTACCACGTCTCGAACGGGTGGTGCGTCAGACCAGTCATGGGCTCGGCAAACAGGCCTCGCTGGTCGTCAAGGGCGGCGAAGAGGATATGGATAGGGCGATACTCGAGCGCATGATGAGCCCGCTCGAGCATCTGTTGAGGAATGCTGTCTCGCACGGTATCGAGGACTCCGCCGTACGCCTCGAAAAGGGCAAGCCGGCGCAGGGCTCGATCGTCCTCCATCTCGTGCGCGAGGGGTCTGACGTCGTACTGACAATGTCTGATGATGGAGCGGGTCTTGATCGCGAACGCATCCGCGCCAAGGCGGTCGAACGCGGTCTGCTCGAGGCCGATGCAGCCGTCGAGGACGAAGACCTCTATCAAATGATCCTGCAAGCCGGTTTTTCGACGGCGTCCGAGTTGTCTCAGGTGTCGGGCCGCGGCGTGGGAATGGACGTGGTGCTGACTGAAGTCAAACAGCTCGGTGGCACGCTGGAGATCGGTTCCAAGCCTGGGCAGGGTACCAGTTTCACGATTCGCCTGCCCTTCACGCTGGCGATAACCGATGCACTATTGGTCAGTGTGGGTGACGACATCTTTGCGATTCCTCACACCAGCATGGATGGCGTGGTGCGCGTTCCAGTGGACGAGCTGCGCCGAATCTATGCTGGCGAACAGGAGGGTTTCCATTATAACGATCGCGACTACAGCATGCGTTATCTCGGCAGTATGCTGGGTATGCATGCGCCGCATTTGAGCGAGGGTGCGCGCTGGCTACCGCTGTTGCTCGTGCGTTCCGGTGAGCACCGCGTAGCGATCCAAGTAGACAGTCTGATGGGCAACCGCCAGATCGTGGTGAAATCGATCGGTGCTCAGTTGAGCAGCGTGCGCTGGTTTACCGGTGGGACTATCCTCGCCGATGGCCAGATTGCCCTGATTCTCGATGTGAATCGGCTGGTGCGCATGGATGGTGCACAGCAGCCCGCGCCGGTATTGCCCACCACGGCGCCTGCCAGCAAAGGCGTTTCGGTAATGGTAGTGGACGACTCGATCACGGTGCGCAAGGTCACAACTCGGCTGCTCGAGCGTCACAATATGCACGTCTTGATAGCAAAAGACGGCGTCGATGCCGTCACGGTGCTGCAGGAGAGCCGCCCCGACGTGATGCTTCTGGACATCGAGATGCCGCGCATGGACGGCTACGAGTTGGCGCGCCATATGCGCAGCACGCCGGAGTTGAGCGACATACCGATTATCATGATCACCTCACGCAGCGGGGACAAACATCGCAAACGCGCGCTGGAGCTTGGTGTGAAGCGCTACCTCGGCAAGCCCTACCAGGAGGCCGACCTCCTCGAGAACATCTACACGGTCCTCGCGGATACGGCGCTGTGAGTCAGGCCGCCCAGGAATTGCGGTGTATGCTGATTCCATTGCGCGAGGGGCGACTTGTTTTGCCGAACGCGGCGGTGGCAGAGGTCATCGGTTATCGTGACCCGGATCCGGTCGGACCTGGGGATCCCTGGTTGCAGGGCAAGGTGAGCTGGCATCAACGAAACATCCTGGTGATCGATTTCGAGCGCATGCTCGGGTTGCCGGTCACCGGTGCCGGCATCCGGCAGCGGATTGTGGTGTGCTACGCCCTGGACGCCGAAGGGCAGTGGCCCCTGCTGGGATTGGTTGCACAAGGTATACCGCGCCTGTTGCGGGTTAACAGTGAGATGATCGAATCTGCTGCCTCTGCGCAGTCGGATGCCTCACCCGTTCAGATGCGCCTGACGATCGGGGGTGAGGATCTGATGGTCCCCGATCTCGCATATCTGCAGGCGCAGCTGCCTGCTGCTTAGCCCGCATCCGTAACCGGCATCACGGATGCGGGCTAGCGAAAATCCCCCCACAGCACCTGAATTGCGGCCAAAGCGGCGATTGGTGCCGTCTCGGTGCGCAGAATCCGTGGACCCAAACGGACAGCGACGAACTCGTTCGCTAGTGCCAGTGCGCGCTCGTTCTCGCTGAGGCCGCCCTCGGGGCCGATCAACAGATTCAGCGCTGGGCGCGAAGGCGGAGGCGAGTCCGCGAGGCTTTGGGTCGCGCGGTGATACAGCATCAGCCCGCCTCGATGAGCTGCAAGCCAGTCAGATAGCGCAACAGCAGGGCGTAGTTCCGGCAAGTGATGGCGACCGCTTTGCTCACAGGCACTGATGACGATTCCTCGCCAGTGGCTGAAACGTCGCTCCAGGCGCTGCGCGCCGAGCTGCACCACACTGCGTTCGCTGAATAGGGGTGTCAAGGATCCGACGCCAAGCTCCACGGCCTTTTGCAGGGCGAAGTCCATACGCTCGCCGCGCGATACACCGATACCCAGGTGGACCTGCAATGCCGTCGGGTGCCCGGTGGAAACGGCCGTTTCCACGTCTACGCTGCAACCCTTTCGATCGCAATGCGACAATGTAGCGTCGAAGTCTGAGCCATCGCCGTTGAACAGGATCAGACGCTGCCCGACGCGCAGTCGCAGCGCCTGGCTCACATATCGGTGGGCGCGTGTGTCAAGCTGCACCCGGCTGCCAGGTTGTAGCGGCTGGTCGATAAAGATACGGGGAACGCGCATGGTGGGGCGGTCCGCTACAGCGGTCCGCCCAGGCCGAGATTGTCCCAGATCGCCAAGGTCGGGTCGGCCTGGTTCATGGTGTAGAAGTGTAGGCCAGGCGCCCCCATGTCGAGCAGCCGCTGGCACATCTTGCTGACCGCTTCAGTGCCCAGGGCGCGGATGGCGGCGACGTCATCTCCGTAACCTTCAAGGCGTTTGCGCAGCCAACGCGGAATCTCCGCACCGCAGGCATCGGAGAAGCGAACCAAATTGCTGAAGTTGGTGATCGGCATCACCCCCGGCACGATGGGGATATCGATACCGCGCCGAACGCAGGCGTCGCTGAAATGCTCGTAGGCGTCTGCGTTATAGAAGTACTGGGTGATCGCAGAATCCGCCCCTGCGTCCACTTTCCGTTTGAAGTTATCCAGGTCGCGCTCGAAGCTGAGCGCCTGCGGGTGCATCTCTGGGTATGCCGCGACCTCGATGTGAAAGGCTTCCCTGAACTGGTCGCGCACCAGCGCGACCAGTTCGTTGGCGTGATTGAGTTCGCCCATCGATCCCGCGCCCGCCCCGGATGGAAGATCGCCTCGCAGCGCAACAATGCGTCGAATCGCCTGCGATGCATAACGCGACATAATATCGACGATTTCGCTTCGCTTGCTGCCTATGCAGGAAAGG
Source organism: Chromatiaceae bacterium (assembly GCA_024639005.1). Taxonomy (GTDB): domain Bacteria; phylum Pseudomonadota; class Gammaproteobacteria; order Chromatiales; family Chromatiaceae; genus Thiosocius. Next base: position 71,774 of record JAHEJD010000005.1, read on the forward strand.
TGTGGGGCGACCTCGATCCCTTGACTCTTTATCCAGTCCACTGTGGCAAAGGTGTTGCTCTGTGTCGAACCACCCGCGCCATAGGTGACGGAGAAAAAGGCCGGATGCCGCGCATTCAGCGTGGAGACCGTGTCGCGCAGTTTGGCTGCCCCGTGGTCGGTCTTTGGCGGGAACAGTTCAAAACTGAACGTTCGTTCAGCGATCTGTGTTGACGTCATTGCGTGTCCCTCGAATCATAGGCGCCGGCCAGGGAAGAGATGCGCGCGGGGTTAGCGGGCTCTCGGCACTTGGCCGCAAGCCGTGTCGTCCGCTCCGGTACGGTCCCCTTTACTGCAGGCTGCGCGTCGCGCTGCTCAGTAGCGATAATGATCGGATTTATAGGGACCATCGGCTGACACCCCGATGTAGTCCGCCTGTTCCTGGGTCAATCTGGTCAGCTTGGCGCCGATCTTTTCGAGGTGCAGCCGGGCAACCTCTTCATCGAGGTGCTTCGGCAGCACATAGACGCCGACCGGATACTCCTCAGGCTTGGTGAAGATCTCGATCTGTGCCAGCACCTGATTGGTGAACGAGTTCGACATCACGAAGCTGGGGTGGCCGGTGGCGCAGCCGAGGTTCACCAGGCGGCCTTCGGCCAGCAAGGTGATCCGATGACCGTCCGGGAACAGGACTTGGTCGACCTGCGGTTTTACATTGATCCACTCGTGGTCATTCAACCTGTCGACCTGGATCTCATTGTCGAAATGGCCGATGTTGCACACGATGGCCTCGTCTTTCATGGCCGCCATGTGCTCGTAAGTGATGATGTCCTTGTTGCCGGTGGTGGTGACATAGATGTCGGCAATCGGCAGGGCATCTTCAATGGTGACTACGCGATAGCCCTCCATGGCCGCCTGAAGGGCGCAGATCGGATCGATCTCGGTAATCCAGACAGTGGCGCCGAGACCGCGCAGCGACTGCGCCGAGCCCTTGCCGACGTCCCCATAACCGCATACCAGTGCGACCTTGCCAGCGATCATGACGTCGGTAGCGCGTTTGATACCGTCTACCAGTGATTCGCGGCAGCCGTACAGGTTATCGAACTTGGATTTGGTCACCGAGTCGTTGACGTTGATCGCCGGGAACAGCAGCTCGCCGTTCTTGAACATCTCGTAGAGCCGATGCACGCCGGTGGTGGTCTCCTCAGTGACGCCCCTGATGCCCTGTCCGATCTTGGTCCACTTCTCCGGGTCTTTGGCGAGTGAGCGCTGCAAGGTCCCTATGATGACTTTCCACTCAGTGGGGTCGTCAGCAGCGGCATCGGGAACGGCCCCGGCCTTCTCATACTCAGTGCCCTTGTGGACCAGCAGGGTCGCGTCGCCGCCGTCGTCAAGGATCATGTTGGGCCCTCCGCCATCTGGCCAGGACAGGACCTGTTCGGTGCACCACCAGTACTCTTCCAGCGTCTCGCCCTTCCAGGCGTAGACCGGGATCCTGGCGGCAGCAATTGCGGCGGCGGCATGGTCCTGGGTCGAGAAGATATTGCACGAGCACCAGCGGATCTCGGCACCCAGCTCGATCAGTGTCTCGATCAGGACCGCGGTCTGGATGGTCATATGCAGGGAGCCGGTGATTCGCGCGCCGGACAACGGCTTGCTGTCGCGGTACTTCTGGCGAAGTGCCATCAGGCCGGGCATCTCCGTCTCTGCGATGCGAATCTCTTTACGGCCCCAGTCGGCGAGGGACAGGTCGGCGATTTTGTGGTCGGTGAACTCACTCATGATCGTTGACTCCTGTTCAAAAAACGTGAGTGAGCGCCGTTTCAAGCTGTCTGTATCCGTCGCCGAGCCTGGCCTGATGAATCAGGTCGCAGCGCCCCTCGGCAGGGAGTTGTAACCGCGCTATCGGAGGTGTCGCGGCCGTCGTTTCGGTCGGCTGTGCTAGACCTCCGACATTTTTCGCGCGCTGATTTTACACGTCCGCGGCTCGATTGCGCAGCCAACGCCAGCGTTCGCGCGGTTTGTCGGGCGCTGAGGGCCGTTTTCGGCGCCGCCAGAGGACCTACAAGTCAAATACCCAACCATTGGTAGTGGTTTTCGGCTATTGTTGCCGAAAATCTGCCGCTTGGGCGGCACAAAACAGACCCCGGAAAAGGGGCGTGAAGACCAACAAAGGAGCAGACCATGGCCGAACCAGGCACAGCGCGTCCGAACGATACGGACCCAAATCTCGAACCCTTGTTCTACCCAACCAACCGGCTGGGCTTTGATGCGCCGCTGCGCTGGCTGAGGCTTGGCTGGCGCGACCTCATTCGCGCCCGGCGGCAAAGCCTCACCTACGGCGCCGGCTTGGTGCTATTCGGCTACCTGCTCACGTGGCTGGCCTGGGACGAGGGACATACCCTGGCGCTATTCACGCTGGGCATGGCGTTTATCCTGAGCGGGCCCGTCCTGGCCTTTGGCCTTTACTCGATCAGCCGCCAGCTCGAACAAGGTCGCCAGCCAAGACTCGGGATGTGTTGGAGTGAGAGTCGCAACCATTTACGCAACGAACTCCTGTTCGCCCTGGTCATGCTGGTGATCCTGCTCGTCTGGGCGCGTGCCGCCTCGATGGTGCATGTGTTCTTCCCGATCGGAGAAGAGCTTGGCTTAATCGGCTGGCTACAGTTCCTGGCGATCGGTAGTGTGGTCGGCTCGCTGTTCGCCGCTGTTGTTTTCTCCGCAAGTGTGGTCTCACTGCCGATGATGCTGGATCGGGGTACTGATGCAATCACTAGCGCATTGACCAGCATCAATGGTGTTATCCACAACCGGGGGGTCATGCTGCTGTGGGCGGTGTTGATTCTTGGATTGGTGTTGGTCGGGTTTGCCACGGCCTATATCGGCCTGGCGGTTGTCCTGCCGTTGATCGGCCATGCGACATGGCATGCGTATCGCGAGACGGTGAAGTGATTCACCCGGGACACGCTCAGCTCTAAGTCCGAGAGACGGCGCCGGATGATGCCGGCGGCGGTGATCGATCTCAGAGGCCGGCTGCAGACCTGAGCATATCCGCCCTGTCTGTCGCCTCCCAGGTGAAGCCTTCGTTCTCGCGTCCGAAGTGGCCGTAGGCGGCTGTTTTGCGATAGCTGATCCTGCTCGTGTTGAGGAGATCGAGCATGCGCAGGATGCCGTAGGGGCGCAGGTCAAAATGCTCTCTGACCAGTTCGGTAATCCGACCGTCGCTGACATTGCCCGTGCCATAGGTGTCGACCATGATGGATGTCGGCTCGGCGACGCCGATCGCATAGGAGATCTGGATCTCGCATTTTTCGGCCAGCCCGGCGGCCACGATGTTCTTGGCGACATAGCGACCGGCATAGGCCGCTGAGCGGTCGACCTTGGAGGGGTCTTTGCCGGAGAAGGCGCCGCCACCGTGGCGTGCGGCGCCGCCATAAGTGTCCACGATGATCTTGCGTCCGGTCAGGCCGGCGTCACCCATTGGCCCGCCGACAACGAAGCTGCCGGTGGGGTTGATATGGTATCGGGTTTCTTTGGTCAGGAGCCCGGTTGGCTCGAGGATCGGCTTAATGACTTCATCCATCACCGCCTCCTGCAGCGCCGCACCGCCAAACTCAGCGGCGTGCTGCGTCGACAACACCACCGCATCGATCGCCGCGGGTTTGCCGTCGGCGTAATTCAGGCTGACCTGTGATTTTGCATCCGGGCGCAACAGCGGCAGCATGCCCTTTTTTCGCACCTCGGCCTGGCGCTCCACGAGCCGGTGCGCATACAGGATGGCTGCGGGCATCAGCGCCTCGGTCTCGTTCGTCGCGTAGCCGAACATCAGGCCCTGGTCGCCGGCGCCCTGATCTTCCGGCCGCGCGCGATCGACCCCCTGATTGATGTCCGGTGACTGCACACCGATTGCTGAAAGTACCGCGCAGCTGTCGGCGTCGAAGCCCATCTCGGAGCTGGTGTAGCCGATCTCTCGGATGGTCTCCCGGATGATCTGCTCGTAGTCGGGTTTGGCCGTCGTGGTGATTTCACCGGCGATGATCGCCATGCCTGTCTTGAACAGTGTTTCGCAGGCGACACGGGCGTGCGGATCCTCGGCGAGTATGGCGTCAAGGATGGCATCGGAGACCTGATCAGCCATTTTGTCGGGGTGCCCTTCAGAGACCGATTCAGAGGTGAAGATGAAATCGCGCGACATTGCCTACTCCTGAGATTGCAAGGTGTTTCTGCCTTGTGCAGATCGGATCCGTTCACGGCGGCGGATTTTACATGCTTGAGCAGCCGGGCGCATTCTGAAAGAATCCTCGGTCCGAAAGAAGAGGAAGACCTGATGGTTTCTCTGGAAACGCCAGTCTGTGAGTTCGGCAAGGCCGTCCCGGATTTCGATCTCCCCGGTGTCGACGGTCGCCGTTGGACCCGCGATCAGTGCATGGGTGAGAAAGGCCTCCTGGTAATGTTCATTTGCAACCACTGCCCCTACGTGAAGGCGGTACTCGATCGCATAATTCGCGATGCCGCAGAGCTCAAGGCGCTTGGGGTAAACAGCGTTGCGATAATGTCCAATGACCCGACGGAATATCCAGAAGACTCTTTCGACAATATGCGCGCCATCGCGCAGCGGCACGGATTTCCTTTCGCCTACCTGCTGGACGAGGATCAGCAGGTCGCCAAGGCATACGGTGCAGTCTGCACGCCCGACTTCTTCGGTTACAACGCCGCCGGTGAACTGCAATACCGTGGTCGGCTCGACGCGAGCCGCAAAGAGACCGCCCCGGCCGATGCACGGCGTGATCTGTTCGAGGCGATGAAGCAGGTTGCGGAGACCGGCGATGGCCCGGCCGAGCAGATTCCGAGCATGGGCTGTTCCATCAAGTGGATCGCATAGCGTCCGGCTAATTGCCTGTAAAACAACTGCTTAGCGTTTTACCGACCACTGATCTCCTGAGCTTATGGGCGTATTTGAATATTCGGGGAAACCCTTGTTGCCCGCCCTCTAGCGACTGGGTCAGAATACCCGACCTTTTGTACGCCATCTGTCGCGGGTAGTTCGCGTCCGCAGCGATGAATCTTGCTAAGACGCGCGACATGCCGGCCAATGGCCTGCCGCGCGACGCCCGTAGAGACACGATCTGCGTCGCCGTCGGCTGTTCGGCGGCGGCGATGAACTCTTTAATAATGCCTTCTACAGGAGGGACTAATGTCCTCACGCAGAGAACTTGCCAACGCTATCCGCGCGTTGAGCATGGACGCCGTTCAGAAAGCCAACTCTGGTCACCCGGGTGCCCCCATGGGAATGGCGGATATCGCCGAGGTGCTGTGGAACGATCACATGAAGCACAATCCGACCAATCCGGATTGGGCTGATCGCGATCGTTTCGTGTTGTCGAACGGCCATGGTTCCATGCTGATCTACTCCCTCCTGCATCTGACCGGCTACGACCTGACGCTTGATGATCTCAAGAACTTTCGTCAGCTGCACTCCAAAACGCCGGGACATCCGGAATACGGCTATGCGCCGGGTATCGAGACCACCACCGGGCCGCTCGGTCAGGGGATCACCAACGCGGTCGGCATGACGATCGCGGAACGCGCGCTGGCCGCTGAGTTCAACAAGGACGGCCATGACATCGTCGATCATCACACCTACGTGTTCTTGGGCGACGGCTGTCTGATGGAAGGCATTTCGCACGAGGCCTGCTCGCTGGCCGGTACGCTGGGGCTCGGCAAGCTGATCGCGTTCTGGGACGACAACGGCATCTCGATCGACGGGCATGTCGAAGGCTGGTTCACGGACGACACGCCAAAGCGATTCGAGGCCTATGGCTGGCATGTGATTCCGGACGTCGACGGTCACGACCCGGCGGCGATTGCCAAGGCGATGGAATTTGCCAAGGCGATGACCGACAAACCCACGCTGATCTGCTGCAAGACCACTATTGGCTTTGGCTCACCGAACAAGGCCGGCAGCCACGCCTGCCACGGCGCACCGCTGGGCCAGGACGAGATCAATCTCACGAAGGCCGCACTTGGCTGGGATCACGGCGCCTTCGAGGTGCCGTCGACGATCTACCAGGGGTGGGATGCCAGAGAAAAAGGTGCCGCTGCCGAGGCCGCATGGAACGAAAGATTTGCCGCCTACGAGATGGCACATCCGGCACTGGCCGCCGAGTTCAAGCGCCGAATGGCGGGCGAGTTGCCGGCCGAATGGTCCGGCAGTGCCGAAGCCTTCGTCGCCAAGTGCGACGAGGAGGCGGATTCCCCGGCGACGCGGAAGGCGTCACTCAACGCCATCGAGGCCTATGCGCCGTCGTTGCCAGAGTTGTTCGGCGGATCGGCCGACCTGGGTGGGTCGAACCTGACCGAGTGGTCGGGACACAGGCCAATGCGGGCCGACAAGCCTGCCGCCAACTACATCAACTACGGCGTTCGAGAGTTCGGTATGGCGGCCATCGTGAACGGCCTCTCGCTGCACGGCGGGTTCATTCCGTTCGGCGCGACCTTTCTGATGTTCTCCGAATATGCGCGCAATGCGTTGCGCATGGCGGCCCTGATGAAGATCCGCTCGATCTTCGTATTCACGCACGACTCTATCGGCCTGGGTGAAGATGGCCCGACCCATCAGGCAGTGGAGCAGATCCCGACCCTGCGCATGATTCCGCGCATGGACGTATGGCGCCCCTGCGACACAGTCGAGACGGCGGTTGCCTGGCGCAAGGCCATCGAAAAACAGGATGGACCTAGCTGCCTTGCGTTCACGCGTCAGGGTGTGGCATTCCAGCCGCGCGATGCCGCGCAGATCGCAAATATTGCGCGCGGCGGCTATGTGTTGCGTGACTGTGAAGGCACCCCGGATGTGATCGTCATCGCTACCGGCTCAGAGGTCGGGATTTCGGTCGAGGCTGCCGCGGCCAGCAACAAGAAGGTGCGTGTGGTCTCGATGCCCTGCACCAGCCTGTTCGACGCCCAGGATGCGGCGTATAAGGAATCGGTCCTGCCGGCCGCCGTTACGGCGCGTGTCGCTGTCGAGGCGGCCACCACCGACGCATGGTGGAAGTATGTCGGCGCGAGCGGAAAGGTCATCGGCATAGACACCTTCGGTGAATCAGCGCCGGCAGGCGAATTGTTCAAGCAGTTTGGTTTCACCGCGGAAAACGTCGGCAAGGCGATCGATGAGGTCGCGGGCTAGACAGATCCAATAAGGTGGCGGGCTGCGTTGACGGTCGGCCGCCTCGTCATAAACGCATTTTCCCAACACTGCGTAACCCTTCGAGGAGATTATTCACATGGCAATTAAAGTAGGTATCAACGGTTTTGGCCGCATCGGCCGCATGGCATTTCGCGCAATCGCCAAAGATTTTCCTGGTATCGAGGTCGTCGGTATCAACGACCTGCTGGACCCGGATTACCTCGCCTACATGCTCAAGTACGACTCAGTGCACGGTAACTTCAATGGCGAGATCGGCGTCGAGGGCAGCTACATGATCGTCGACGGCAAGCAGATCCGTCTGACCGCTGAGCGCGACCCGGCCAACCTGAAGTGGGATGAGATTGGTGCAGATCTGGTCATCGAGTGTACCGGTTTCTTCCTGACCGAGGAGACCTGCCAGAAGCACATTGACGCCGGTGCGAAAAAGGTGGTTCAGAGCGCGCCGTCGAAGGACGCGACGCCGATGTTCGTGTATGGCGTCAACCACGACACCTATGCCGGCCAGGCCATCGTTTCGGCGGCATCTTGCACCACCAACTGTCTCGCGCCTGTTGCCAAGGTGTTGCACGACAATTGGGGCATCAAGCGTGGCCTGATGACCACAGTGCACGCGGCAACCGCTACCCAGAAGACTGTCGATGGCCCGTCGATGAAAGACTGGCGCGGCGGTCGCGGCATCCTGGAAAACATCATCCCGTCGTCGACCGGTGCCGCCAAGGCGGTCGGCAAGGTGCTGCCTGAGCTGAATGGCAAACTCACCGGCATGGCCTTCCGCGTGCCCACCTCGGACGTCTCCGTCGTCGACCTGACCGTCGAGCTCGACAAGGGTGCGAGCTACGACGAAATATGCGCCGCGATGAAGGCTGCTGCTGCGTCCGGAGATTTGGCCGGCGTGCTCGACTACACCGAAGAAAAAGTGGTCGCAACCGATTTTCGCGGCCGCAACACGCCGTCGATCTTCGACGCCGGTGCAGGTATCCAGTTGGATGAGACCTTCGTCAAAGTCGTGGCTTGGTACGACAACGAGTACGGCTACACCTGCAATATGCTGCGCATGGTGGAGCACGTTTCCAGGTAAAGATGGTGGGGCCGTGGCGACGCCGTCGCTGCGGCCCGCCCCGTCTTACCCAAGTCTGGGTCCCGTGTTGTGAGTTTTGCCTTGGTCCTGTGCGCGGCGCCAACGCAGAACTTGCCTTTTGATTTTCGGCCGACGAAGGAGTTCGTACCATGGCATTCATCAAGCTCTCGGATGTTGATCTAGCGGGCAAGCGCGTATTGATTCGCGCCGACCTCAACGTGCCGGTCAAAGACGCCAAGGTCACCTCTGACGCACGCATTACCGCATCAATGCCGACGGTTGTGCACTGCGCGAACGCGGGCGCTCGGGTTATGGTCATGTCGCATCGAGGCCGCCCGGAAGAGGGAAAAATGGATGAGGAAAACTCCATGCAGCCGATCGCAGAGGATATGTCGGTCAAGCTCGGTGGTGAGGTTCGACTGATCAAAGACTATCTCGACGGCGGTTTCGATGTCGCTGAGGGCGAGGTCGTACTGCTGGAAAACGTACGGTTCAACGCCGGTGAGAAAAAGGACGACGAAGGGCTGGCGAAGAAATATGCTGCACTGTGCGACGTGTTTGTGATGGATGCCTTCGGCACTGCACACCGCGCGCAGGCCTCTACGCACGGTGTGGGCAAGTTTGCGCCGCTCGCCTGTGCCGGCCTGCTGCTGGCCGAGGAATTGGACGCCTTGGGCAAGGCGCTGGCCGAACCGGCGCGTCCCATGGTTGCGATCGTCGGTGGCTCCAAGGTCTCGACGAAATTGACCGTACTCGAGGCGCTGTCCGAAAAGGTGGACCAGCTGGTGGTCGGAGGTGGAATCGCCAACACTTTCCTCAAGGCGGCCGGCAATAACGTCGGCAAATCGCTGTGCGAGGATGATCTCGTGCCGACTGCGCAGGCCCTGATTAACAAGATGCAGGAGCGCGGCGCCAACATCCCGATCGCCGTCGACGTGGTCGTCGGTAAGAACTTTGCTGAGGATGAGCCGGCGGTGCTGAAAAGCGCCGCCGAGGTGACTGACGACGAGATGATTTTCGACATCGGCCCGAAATCGGCCGCGGAACTGGCTGAGATCATTGGTAAGGCCGGAACAATTGTGTGGAACGGTCCGGTCGGAGTCTTCGAGTTCGATCAGTTTGGCGAAGGCACGAAGACTGTGGCGATGGCGATTGCGAACGCCGATGGATTCAGCCTCGCCGGCGGCGGTGACACCATCGCAGCCATTCAGAAATACGATATCTATGACAAAGTCTCGTACATCTCGACCGCGGGTGGCGCCTTCCTCGAGTACCTCGAGGGCAAGGCGCTGCCGGCAGTGGCAATGCTCGAAGAGGCCGCTCGCAAATAGCGGCAGACCTGTTTGCCGCCGGCGCAGTCGATGAACCGAACTGAACCACTACGGCCAGGCGAAAGCCCATCCGCAAGAAGGACAAATGCTTAGACGCACCAAAATTGTCGCAACGCTGGGACCGGCAACAGATGACCCGAAGGTGCTGGACGAGGTCATAGCCGCCGGTGTTGACGTCGTGCGTCTCAACATGTCGCATGGCACGCACGAGGACCATGAGCGGCGTGCGGACTGGGTGCGCAACCGGGCGCGTGCCAGCGGTCGCCAGGTCGGCGTGTTGATCGACCTGCAGGGTCCCAAGATCCGCTGCGGCAAGTTTGTCGATGGAAAAGTGGAGCTCGCACCTGACGATCGCTTTATCCTCGATACCAGTTGGGATATCGACGCTGGCAACCGGGAGCGCGTTGGCGTCACCTATCCGCCCTTGCATAAAGAGGTGGCGCGTGGCGATACCCTGTTGCTAAACGACGGCCATATTGTGTTGTGGGTAGATCAGGTGGAGGCGACCGAAGTGCGCTGCAAGGTTGTCATTGGTGGGACCCTCTCCGACAACAAAGGCATCAACCGGTCGGGCGGCGGTCTGTCGGCACCGGCGCTCACCGAAAAGGACGAAGAGGATATCCGCTTCGCGGCACGTCTGCAGGCCGATTACGTGGCGGTGTCTTTCGTGCGGTCGGCCGACGATGTGCATACAACCCGGCAGCAGCTGCGTGAGGCAGGGGGGCAGGGGGGCATCGTCTCGAAGATAGAACGTGCCGAGGCGCTCGATGCCATCGAAGAGATCATCGATGCCTCTGATGTGATCATGGTCGCGCGCGGCGACTTGGGGGTTGAGATCGGTGATGCCGAACTGCCGGCGGTGCAAAAGCGCCTGATCAACGAGGCAAGGTCGCTGAACTGCGTGGTCATCACCGCGACCCAGATGATGGAGTCGATGATCCAGAACCCGATTCCCACACGGGCCGAGGTGTTTGATGTGGCCAATGCGGTAATCGATGGGACCGACGCGGTCATGCTGTCGGGTGAGTCGGCGGCCGGCAAGTATCCAGCCAAGGCGGTCGAGGCCATGGACCGGGTCTGCAAGGAGGCGGAGAAGCAGTCCCAGACGCGCCAGTCCGATCACCGTCTGCACTCGGTATTCGGTCGCATCGACGAGGCGATTGCGATGGCCACCATGTACACGGCCAATCACCTCGGCGCGGCCGCGATTGCCGCATTGACGGAGTCGGGCTCGACCTGTAAATGGATGTCGCGTATTTCGTCCGGGATTCCGATTTACGCCTTGACGGGCCAGGTTGCCACGCGTAGAAAAGTGACGCTGTACAGGGGGGTGTATCCTGTCAGCTTCGACCTTGAGCCAGGTATCGACTCGCGTCAGGCCAACACCGAGGTCATCGAGGAGCTTCAGCGTCGCGGCGCGGTGCGCGAAGACGATCTCGTCATCATCACCAAAGGTGACCTGAATGGCGTATCGGGCGGAACCAACGTACTCAAGATCGTGCGCGTTGGGGAACACACCGTGAGCGGTGGCAAAATAAATTTTGATTGAGTCTCTCAGTAAAAGGAGCAGAACATGGCACTGATTTCCCTGCGTCAAATGCTGGATCACGCCGCCGAGCACGGCTATGGCGTTCCGGCCTTCAACGTCAACAATCTCGAGCAGATGCGCGCCATCATGGAGGCCGCCGACGAGACCGATGCACCGGTCATCGTGCAGGCCTCGGCGGGTGCGCGCAGCTATGCCGGTGCGCCCTTCCTGCGCCACTTGATCCTGGCGGCAATCGAGGAGTTTCCGCACATCCCGGTATGTATGCATCAGGATCACGGCACCTCTCCCGCGGTCTGCCAACGCTCTATCCAGCTGGGGTTCAGCTCGGTCATGATGGACGGATCGCTTGGCGAAGACGGCAAGACGCCGGCCTCATATGACTACAATGTCGACGTCACCCGGCGCACTGTCGAGATGGCGCATGCCTGTGGCGTCTCGGTCGAAGGCGAGTTGGGCTGCCTGGGCTCGCTCGAGACTGGCATGGCCGGCGAGGAAGACGGCATCGGTGCCGAGGGAAAACTGGATCACAGTCAGCTGCTGACCGACCCGGAAGAGGCCGCCGATTTCGTCAAAAAGACCGGCGTCGACGCGCTGGCGATTGCGATCGGCACATCGCACGGCGCCTACAAGTTCACCCGGCCACCGACCGGCGATATCCTCGCGATTGAGCGCATCAAGGAAATTCATGCGCGGATCCCCAACACCCACCTGGTAATGCATGGTTCTTCATCCGTACCGCAGGACTGGCTGGCGATCATTAACGAATATGGCGGTGATATGGGTGAGACCTATGGTGTGCCGGTCGAAGAGATCCAGGAAGGGATCAAACACGGCGTGCGCAAGGTCAATATAGACACCGACCTGCGCATGGCGTCGACCGGTGCGATCCGTAAGCACCTGCACGAGAATCGCTCAAATTTCGATCCACGCAAGTTTCTGGCTGCTTCTACCAAAGCAATGAAAGACATTTGCAAGGGGCGCTACGAGGCATTCGGTACGGCAGGCAACGCGTCTAAGATCGAGGCGCTGAGCCTGGATGCAATGACCGGTCGTTATCTGTCGGGAGAGCTCGACCCGAAGGTCAACTGATCCGTCGCGACGGCGGCACACGAATGGGGCGCCAAGGCGCCCCATTTCTTGCGACCAGCTGGGCCTGCGGATAACTCAGAACGCAGGAATCACCAGCAGCGGCAGGCGCAGCGCACGCAGTATCTCCTCGGTATCGCGGCTACGCAGCCGCGTCGGAAGCACAACCAACTCGGCGCCCGTAGCCTTCGCCGCGGCGATGATCGCCGCGCTGCCCCCACCCTCGCCTCGCTCCCGTCCCCACTGCAGCGCGGGTATCTGCGGCAGCGCATATGACGGGCTTTCGTCGGCGTCCTCCGTCTGCAACAGCGCGACCTGTAGATCGCCATCACTCAACGGCGGCAGCCAGCGTCCGATGAAGATCAAGTCGGCGCGCGGATCGCGCTGCGGGTCAACCACATACAGGACGCGTTTCAGGCACCCTCGGCCGGTAGCCGGATCGATCAGGTCGGGGCCGCGTTTTGGCAGCATCAGACTATGGGTACGGGTTACGTGACAGACCGTCTCTGCGACGGACGGTCCCAACAGCCGCCGGGCGAGGCCGCGGCGACCCGCAGTGGCCATGACGAGCAAATCGGACGGATGTCGGCGCAGATACTCGGCAATCCCGCGACGTGGGTCGCTATCGCGCATCCCCATCTTCGCGACCCCGACATTGAGGGTCTCTGCGACCGCCGTGCGTGGTGCGTCCGCGGGCAGCCGCTGCCATTGCGTCAGGGTCTCCCGAATACCCGGGAACTGGTTCCATGGAATGGCGTCGCGGCCTTCTCGCCCGGTATGGA
>JAHEJD010000090.1 GCA_024639005.1 Chromatiaceae bacterium
GTCTGGGATGCCGCCGATGGCACAGCTTTTCCGGCCGACGGACTCCCGGACACGCTGGACGGTCTGGTCTATTGCCCCGGTTCGATCCGCCTGCTGCCCTTCGAACGCATCGGCGATGCGGCGTTTCGCGAGGACTTCGAGCTAAATCTGATGGGGGCCATTCGGGCGATCCGGGCCGCGCTCCCGGCGCTCAAGGCGGCACCGCACTCCAGCATAGTGATGTTTTCCACAGTCGCAGTCGGCACCGGGATGCCGATGCACGCCGCCGTCGCCGCCGCCAAGGGCGCTGTCGAAGGTTTGACCAAGTCTCTGGCCGCAGAGTTTGCGCCCAAAATCCGCGTCAATGCCATCGCCCCATCGCTGTCCGATACCCCGCTCGCAGTTAAATTGTTAAAGACCGATCGCCAGCGAGAGGCCGCCGCGGCACGCCACCCGCTCGAGCGCGTAGGCCTGCCCGAGGACATCGCCGCCGCTGCGCATTTTTTGTTGGGCGACGAGTCGAGCTGGGTGTCCGGACAGGTCATTCATGTCGACGGGGGCATGGGCGCGCTGCGGAGTTTCAACTAGTCGCCCGACTCAGAGGAAAATTTCAATGAATGCCGATGCAAAAAGCGCCATCGACTCGCCCACGCCGCGACGCCCGGTGGTACTGTTCGACGGCGGCTGCCCGATGTGCAGCCGCGAGATCACCCACTATCGCCGACTCGACGGCGCCGAGGCGATGGATTGGGTCGATATCACCACCGCTGATTCACTGCAGGCGCTCTACGGTGTATCGCCGGATGCCGCGATGGCCCGCTTCCACGTGCGAGATCCGCGAGGCCGCTGGCAGACCGGGGCCTCGGGGTTCGTCGAGTTGTGGTCTCACCTCGCCGCCTACCGCTGGCTCGCCGCAGGTATGCGATCGCTGCGGCTCACCGGGATACTGGATTTCGCCTACACACGTTTCGCACGCTGGCGTTTGCGCCGACGCTGCGACGAGACAAGCTGCGTCACCGACAGCACGGCGGCGCGTACAGACACCAATCGGCCCTGAGGCCGGCAACAGAGGAAAGCCAGCATGCGCGTTGCACTATTTGGCGGTACCGGTTTCGTAGGCAGCTACCTGGTCGATGCCCTGGTCGCCGCCGGGATGAAGCCGGTGATGTTGGTCAGGCCCGGTCATGCGGGGAAGGTCAGGCATCCGGCCGAATGCACCACCATCGAGGGCGACATCGGCGACATGGGCGCTGTCAACAGCCTGCTCAGCCAGGCGGACGCAGCGATCTACAACATAGGTATCCTGCGTGAATTCCCGAGGCGTGGCGTCACCTTCGACGAGCTGCACGACAAGGCCGCGCGCCGCGTGATGGATGCCGCGGTGCAACTCGGCGTTAAACGCTTCCTGCTGATGAGCGCCAATGGCGTGCGGCCGGGCGGCACTGCCTACCAGCGATCGAAGGCACTTGCCGAGCAGCACCTCGAAGGTACGGACCTCGACTGGACTATCTTCCGACCTTCGGTGATTTTCGGCGATCCGCGCGGCCGCATGGAGTTCGCGACCCAGCTGCATCGCGACATCATCGGCTCGCCGCTGCCCGCACCGCTGTTCTATCCCGGCCTGCTGCCCTTCGGCGCCGGTGGCTTCGAGCTCTCGCCGGTGCAGGTGGAGGACGTCGCGAGCGCATTTGTGACCGCACTGCAACGGCCAGCAACGATCGGCCAGACGATCGCACTAGGCGGACCGTCCACGCTATCGTGGCGTCAGATCCTGGAGACACTCGCCGCGGTCGGTGGAAAGCGCAAGCTTATGTTGCCGGTGCCGGCGTTGGGCATCTCGATGGCCGCGACAATACTCGACCGCTTCGAGGATTTTCCGATCACGCGCGACCAGATCAAGATGCTGCTGGAGGGCAATGTCTGCGACAGCTCGGGGCTCACCGAATTGGGCATTACTGCGCGGCCGTTCGACGTCTCCAATCTACTGTATCTCAACAACTCCAACGAGGGGCCGGAAACATGGCATCAGAACGTCGCATAACGTCATCGCGCCTGGGGCGCCTGGGACAGCTCGGCCGCCTGGCTGGCGGGATCGCCGGAGGCATGGTCAGCGAGGGCGCACGCCAAATCTCTGGTGGCCAACGCCCGTCGTTCGGTAACCTGTTGCTCACGCCAGCCAATGCGCGACGCGTCGCCGAGCGTCTGTCCGAGATGCGCGGCGCGGCGATGAAGGTGGGCCAGCTCCTGTCAATGGACGGCGGTCAGCTATTACCGCCGCAGCTGACCGAGGTCCTCAGCCGATTGCGCGAGGATGCCCATCAGATGCCCCTTGGCCAGGTTGCCCAGGTCCTCAAGCAGGCCTGGGGCGACGGCTGGGAGTCGCGATTTCAGCGCTTCGATTTCACCCCGATCGCCTCGGCGTCCATCGGTCAGGTACACCGGGCCGAGCTGCGCGACGGTCGGCAGCTGGCGATCAAGGTGCAGTATCCGGGCATACGCCGCAGCATAGACAGCGATGTCGATAATGTCGCGACGCTGCTGAGGCTGGTCAACTTAGTTCCGCAGGGCGTCGAATTCAAGCCGGTTTTGGCGGAGGCCAAGCAGCAGCTGCACGCCGAAGCCGACTATCATCAAGAGGCCGCAGCATTGACCGGCTTCGCGCGGCTGCTCGACGACGACCCACGATTTGTGGTGCCTGCGGTCATCGAGGATCTGACATCCAGCGACGTGCTGGCGATGGCATTCCTCGATGGGCAGCCGATCGAATCCGTGGCAGACGCCCCGACGGCGCAGCGTAATCAAGTCGCCGCGACACTGCTCGAGCTGGCCATGCGCGAGGTTTTCGAGTGGGGCCTGGTACAGACCGACCCGAATTTCGCCAACTATCTGTATGCGCCGCAGACCGGGCAGATCCAGCTGCTGGACTTCGGCGCCACCCGCGAGTATCCGGCACAACAGCGCCGCGCGCTGCATGCGCTGCTGCTCGCCTGCGCCGATGGCGAGGATACAGATGTGGCGCGCGCCGCCACTGCGGTCGGCTATTTGAAGGAGGACGATGCACCGGGTTATGCGGCGAGCATCGTGAGACTGCTGCGCACCGCAACCGAACCCGTGCACGACCAGCGTCCGTTCGTTTTTCGCAATACCGACCTGGCCCAGCGTATGAGCGAGGTGGTAATCGACATGCGGGTGCGCGAGAAATTCGGTCGTCTGCCGCCGACCGAGGTGCTGTTCCTACACCGCAAGCTGGGCGGACTCTACCTGCTGCTCTCCCGGCTTGGTGCGACGCTGCCGGTACGCACGCTGCTCGCACCCTACCTCGAAGACCAGGCAGGCTACGCCACATCTCGCGAACAGGCCGCCGGCTGACCATGCTGCAGATCGTCTGGTTCAAGCGCGATCTGCGCGCGGTCGACCATGAACCGCTGTCTCGTGCCGCCGAGCACGGGCCGGTGCTGCCCCTGTACATCGTCGAACCCGAGCTCTGGCAACAGCCGGACATGTCCGGGCGGCACTGGGCGTTCTGGCGTGAGGCCCTGCAGTCGCTGCGTGACGACCTGGCGCGCTGCGGACAACCCCTGGTGATACGCCAGGGCGAGGCCGTCGCGGTGCTGCGCGCGCTGTTGCGCGAGCACCGGGTTGCCGCGCTGTGGTCGCACCAGGAGACCGGAAACGCCTGGACCTACCAGCGCGATCGTGCAGTCGACGAGCTGCTTCGCGAACATGGCGTCGCGTGGCATCAGGCGCGCCAGCACGGGATCGTGCGCGGGACACTCGACCGCAACCGCTGGTCGCGGCAGTGGGAGGCGCTGATGACCGCCGCGCGCTATCCCTCACCCCGCCTGGCGCCATTGCAGGGTGTCGATCCGGGCCTGCTGCCGCAACAGCCAGCCGCAGCGCTGGCGGCCGACCCCTGCCCCGGCCGACAACACGGTGGGCGGCCCGACGCCGAGCAGGCCCTGTACAGTTTTCTGGAGGTACGCGGTGAACGCTATCACCTCGAGATGTCCAGCCCGCTGACCGCGAGCACCAGCTGTTCACGCCTCAGCGCCCACCTGGCCAGCGGCACGCTATCGATGCGTGAAGTGCTGCAGGCGACCCGGCATCGGCGGCAGTTATGGCAGGGCCGACCCGGCGGCCGCACTGCCTGGCCAAAGGCTCTGGCGGCCTTCGAGGGCCGCCTGCACTGGCACTGTCACTTCATGCAGAAGCTCGAGAGCGAACCGCGCGTCGAGTTTGAAAATCTGCATACCGCGATGAACGGCCTGCGCGACGAGCACGCCGACCCGGTTCGGCTCTCCGCGTGGGCTCAAGGCGAGACCGGCTGGCCCTTCGTCGACGCCTGCATGCGCGCACTGGCGCACACCGGCTGGATCAACTTTCGCATGCGCGCCATGCTGATGTCGGTCGCCAGCTACCAGCTGTGGCTGCACTGGCGCGAGCCGGCGCTGCACCTGGCGCGTCAGTTCGTCGACTACGAGCCCGGCATCCACTACCCGCAGGCGCAGATGCAGTCCGGGACCACCGGCATCAACACCCTGCGAATCTACAACCCGATAAAACAATCGCTGGATCAGGACCCGACCGGTCGCTTCATCCGCACCTGGGTCCCAGAGCTCACGGCGGTCGACGACGCCTGGATCCACACCCCCTGGCAGATGCCGGCCCCCGAGCAGCAACGCTGCGGCATGCGCATCGGTCGCGACTATCCGGCACCGCTGGTCGACCACGAGGCCGCTGCGCGCAGCGCGCGCCAACGCATCCAGCTGGCCCGACGCAGCGGCACCGCACGGGCCGAGAGCCGTGCCATCCACCAACGCCACGGCAGTCGTCGACGCGGTCCGCGCCCCGCAAAAATCCCGCACCCGCAAACCGATCTGTTCGACGATGGCGCATAAGAAGCCGCACCTGCCCACACGCCTGTGTGCCGTCTGCCGGCGCCCGTTCAGCTGGCGCAAACGCTGGCGCAACAACTGGGATGCCGTGCGCTACTGCTCGGAGCGCTGCCGGCGCACGGTTGCCAAATCGACGTGAGTACGCGGCAGCTGATCCTGATCCTCGGCGACCAGCTCGACCGCGCCGCCTTGAGATCCAGCAACAGGCCAGACGGCTGCGCGCCGGTTTCCGCCGATAGCGCGAGGTCGCGCGTCTGCGGACACCCCCATCGGTCGCGGCACCGGTGGCGCCCGTGGGGTGTGTCAGGCGCCAGCCCTAATGCACCGAACGCCCGCGGCATCAATGCGATCTGACCGAATATTTTCCGCCGGAACACATAGGCGGACGGCTTGCTCGACGAAGTCATCGAGCCAGGTCGCCGTGCCGGCGACATACAAGCGGTGACTTGCCAGGTCCATAACGGCATCGGCAATCAAGCGTGCCGCCTCCGCCGGCTCGACACCGGGCGCGAGACGGCGATAACTGAAGTTGTCGAGCGCGTCGTTCCAGGCGCGGCACAGGTTATCCAACTGGCCACCGGCCGGCGCGTCGTCAATGCGAAACAGGTACAGCGCCGCGGCGTTGTCGATCGCAATGGCATGCTCCACCAGGCTCTTGATCGAGGCAAGACCGTCACCCACGGCGACAAACACCGCCGGTTCCGTCGCCTCTTCTTCGAGCAGAAAGTCACCCCGCGGGCCCTCGATCAACAGGGTCTGACCGTGGCGCCCCGCGAGCAGGGTCTGGGCAAAGCCGTCACCAATACCGCTGCGCAGTAGAAACTGCAGGTTGCGCCCGTCACACGGACAGCTGGCCACCGCCAGCTCGCGTCGCTTGCCGTCCTCCAGGGTCATCGCCACGCGCTGGCCCGCCATGAAGCGCAGGGTCTGGGTGCGCGGCGTCTGCACATGCACCAGATTCAGACCGTCGCTCACGGCCTCTTTATTGCGCACCACGCAGCGAATCTCCTGCTGCGGAAGATCCACCGCAGTCAACGCCTCGGTGGCCTCGATCACCACATCCGAGACCGCGGTGTTCGAGCAGGCCAGACAATAGCCTTGTTCCTTCTCGAGCGCACTGAGCACGAAATCGTGCGCACGGATCTTGCGCACCTTGCCCTTAAGCACGCGCACCTTGCAGGCGCCGCAATTGCCGCTGGCGCAGCCGTAATCGAGATGCAGTCCGGCCCTGAGCGCCGCATCGAGCAGCGAATCCTTGCCCTCCACGAAGAACTCATGCCCGCTGGGCTGGATGCGCGCACTGACCGCGATGAAGCGCAGCATGGCATCACGCGAAAAGATCTCGGCGCGTCGGTCGGTCTGTGTCTGGGATTTTTGCAGGGATTGGCGCAGTCGTCCGCTGAGATGGAGCACCGTTTCGCGGAGCCGCTGATCATCAGAGTCCACGACGGTCTCCAGACTCGCGGTCACCTCCGCCAGCAGCTGTTCCATATTGTTGAGCGTCGCCTTGGTGCGCGTCAGCACGTGCTGAAACTCCTCCAGACGCGCCATCAGCACCTCGGGTTCGGGCAACCAGTGGTCGGAGTAGCGTGACTTGGGCTTGGCCGCGGCCTTGATCGAGGCGAGACGCTCGAGCACGGGATCATGCTCCATATCGATCGCCGGATAGGCCTTGAGCAGATCCTCGACCGCGATCTCACCCTCAAACGTCTGAATATCGCGCTCGCGGATGGTTGCCTGCAGTTCACCCCGCGAGACGCCCGCGAGCCGTGCGGCGCGTGACAAAGACAATAACTGCGACATCGGCTTTCTCCCCGCCGCCAGCAGACCCCCATACCCTGCCACAATTTTTCAATGGGGTCAGTCGAGCAGCTCCGTTGGAATGTTGCCCCCATTGTCGGCGATCTTCTGAAGTACGGTCTTGTGCAGCCACATGTTCATTTGGGCTGAATCGCCCATCAGCTCCGCAGGACATGCGAGCTCGGTCGCCAGTTCTTTACGGGCGGTGTAACTGCTATCGAGATCGAGAAGCTTCAGCAGGTCGACGATCGATGTCTTCCAGTTGAGCTTCTGAGGATTGGCGGCAGCGAGTTCTTCCATGCGCGCCTTGACATCCACAACCGAGACGGGGGTCGATGTCGGTTCAACGGGGGCCGCCGCTTCCGGCTGCGCAGGGGCGGAGACCTGCTGGTCGGCCGCAGGGGCGGCTTCGGCCTGCGACAAGCCAAGTTTGTCGAGGATCTTTCCGAAAAAACTCATGGGCATGCTCCTATCGGTTGTGGACGTGAAGCATAAGCCATTCTCGCGGTCTGCGTAGGTCTAAGTCGTGGGAACAACAGGGCCGGACTCGATTGAGTACCGGACAATAGGGGTCAGACTCGATTGAAAATCCACCGCCGGATTTCGATCAACCGAGTCTGGTCCTATTGATCCACTATTGATCCATTTTGTCGCAATGCATCCTTCGCAGGTGCCGAACTTCACGCAGGTTGTCACTTGACAACTTTATAATTTGTCCGACAATGTCGATCAGGAGCCCTGAAATACAGACACCCCGATAAGGAAATCGGTGCCGCAGTCAAGCATGCGCTCGGCAAAGACTGGAATTTGAGTAAGACGTCAGGGCATGCGTGGGGAGTCTTGCGTTGCCCACATCACGACGACGAGTGCCGATGTGGCCAGTTTTGTCAGATGTCCGTTTGGAGCACACCAAGAAGCGCGGGCAACCACGCGCGAACCCTGCGGAGAAGAGTAGATGGCTGCATCCACGATGGGGACGATAACGATGAGTGAGTACGAATTCACGCTGACTTTTTCCCTGCCGGGCGAGGACGACAACCCCGAGCAATACCTAGACGCCCTTTTTGAATCGGGATGTGACGATGCCGTCTTGGGCACGGGACAAACCGGCTCCATCGGCCTGGACTTCGTGCGTGAAGCAGTGTCCGCCGAGGACGCTGTCAGATCGGCTATTGCCAATGTGGAGACCGCGATCCCAGGGGCTGAATTGGAAGAAGCGAAACCCGATCTCGTCGGCCTTACTGATGTCGCTGATATTGCGCAATGCAGTAGGCAGTATGTACGGAAAGTGACGATGACAATCAAACAGTTCCCTCGGCCTGCGGTTACCGGGCGAAAGGTTCAACTCTGGCATCTCTGTGATGTGGCTCAGTTCGAACAGGTGAAGATTCCCAAAGCGGTGGCCGAAATCGCATGGATCGCAAGGCGTATCAATTTTGATCGCGAGCGTCGTCAGTTGGAAAGCGATGATAGGGCGCGTGCATGAGCCAATTTGCATGTGGCACGCGAACACGGTGTGCCGTCACGTTCCCTTACCGCTCGGCTCTGTCCTTAACCCGTCACACAGCCCAGCGACAGCGAATTAGCTGCCGCTCGCAAACATTTGTCATCAGTCCATAACTTCGCTGATCCC
>JAHEJD010000031.1 GCA_024639005.1 Chromatiaceae bacterium
AATGGGGGCAAGAACCGAACCGAGGTCAGACAAACCAATGACCAGGTTGAAACCGCGTCGAGTAGTGCCTAAGTCAAATCCACGTAGACCCTTCGATTGATCGACAACAGCAACGCTTGCACCGATTCGAAAATGTTGCGGTGCAGTGGTCGGCAGTCAGTAGAGTAAGGATGTGGCGCGGTGACCGCACCCCGCTGCGGATCTTCTCAGCTGATAGTCGCAACGGCCGTTGGCCGCGCTTGATCTTATAGCCGAGAAACTCGAATCCTTCGATTGAGCATCACCTGCTGGCACACCCGATCGTAAATTGTCGGAATGCCGAGTGGCCGATACTGTCCCGGTTTTCCCGCCTTGGGTATCAGCTGCTGCAGCACCGGCTGCGGTACATAGGTGCCATCCCTGAGCTCCTGGTGAGCGTTCACTCACGTTACGGCCTGCACACTCGCCAAGTCCCTTAATGACCCTCTACACCAGAGGCTTCAGCCACCTCGTTACCTCCATGACTGCTCTGATTGCTTCCGGCTGGAGCAAAATCGCCGGGTGGGATTCGCACCCACTGAGAAACGCCGCCTTCGCACGGCGCACGCCACAAGCGGACATGGCCAACCACTGCAGCTGCGGGTAAATTCGGCCAATGGCTGCCGGGGGCCCGTGATGAATCAGCGGCAGGTTTGCACTGGAAGAGGAATTTCATCTGACAACGCTGGTCAGCCCCCAATGTCACCAGTATTCTTCGGATGAAGGAGCAGCAAGGCAGCTATGCTTCTTAAGCCCCACAACTGAATTGAACAGCAGCTGCGCAGCAGCCCTATCCATTTGAAGGGAGAGCTAACCATGACCCGACCGATTCTTGCCGCAACCTGTGCCGGTATGCTGATGATCGCACTACCCGCAGCCGCCGAGGATGCCGGCCCGCCAATGCCGGGAACGCTGTCCGCCGCCTACCCTGGCAAAGCCTATTCGCCGTATGCCAAACGCAACTTCCCCGAACGGCCACTGTGGGGCGATTCGCATTTGCACACATCGCTTTCGATGGATGCGGGTCTGTTCGGCAACCGGCTGCCGCCTCGCGAGGCATATCGGTTCGCGCGTGGCGATGAAGTGATGTCCTCCACGGGGCAGGCGGTGCGGCTGTCGCGCCCGCTGGACTGGCTGGTGGTCGCCGATCATTCTGATGGAATGGGCATGGTCGGCGATCTTGCTGCCGGCAAGCCGCAACTGTTGGCATACGAACAGGGAGCGCGCTGGAACAAGGGGCTCGCGGCAGGTGGCGATGCAGCGGTTAAGGCGGCGCTTGATCTGATCACAAACTTCTCGCAGGGAAAAGTGGATCCAGCATTGATGGCGCTCTATTCACCGGGTTCGAAACTCTACAAGAACCTCTGGGAAAGAGTCATCGATGAGGCCGAGGCATTCAACGATCCGGGGCATTTTACAGCCTTTATCGGCTTTGAGTGGACCTCGCTAATCAAAGGCAACAACATGCATCGTGTCGTCATCATGCGTGATGGTCCGGTCAGAGCACGGCAGGTAGTACCTTTCACAATGACGCCGCCCCAGGGTAGCCCCGACCCGCGTGATCTGTGGAAGTATCTGACCAATTACGAGGAAAAAACCGGCGGCGAGGTGCTCGCGATTCCGCACAACGGCAATCTATCGAACGGCATCATGTTTCCGCTGCAAGCACAGTGGAACGGCAAGGAACTCGACAAGACTTATGTCACGCAGCGTGACAAATGGGAGCCACTCTACGAAGCGACCCAGATCAAGGGCGACGGCGAGGCGCACCCCTTCCTCTCGCCTGACGATGAGTTCGCTGACTACGAGACCTGGGCGATCGGCAATCTCGACGTCAGCGAAGCAAAAACCAACGACATGCTTGCCGGCGAATATGCCCGCGAGGCCCTGAAGCGCGGGCTGGCGATCGAGAAGCGGCTCGGCACCAACCCCTACAAGTTTGGCATCATCGGCGCGACTGACAGCCATACCTCGCTTGCGACCGCCGGAGAAGATAATTTCTTTGGCAAGCATACCGGCTACGAGCCCAAACCAGAGCGGATGTCTCATCCATTCATGGAAAACGAGAACGGCAAGATCATGGGCTGGCAGATGGTTGCGTCGGGACTCGCGGCCGTCTGGGCAACGGAGAATACCCGCGAGGCCATCTTTGATGCGATGAAGCGCAAGGAAGTGTATGGCACGACCGGTCCGCGCATTTCAGTGCGTTTTTTTGGTGGCTGGGATTTTACGGAGCAGGACACGAAGTCCCGCATGCTGGCGATTGTGGGGTATGAAAAGGGCGTGCCAATGGGCAGCGACTTGCGAGCCATGCCCAAGGGTGCGAAGGCGCCGGGTTTCATGGTTTATGCACTGCGCGATTATATCGGGGCCAATCTCGACCGCATCCAGATCGTCAAGGGTTGGATGGACGCCGATGGCACGACGCACGAGAAGGTCTACGACGTCGCCTGGTCCGGCGACCGCAAACCTGACGCGAAAGGCAAGCTGCCCCCCGTTGGCAACACCGTCGATGTGGCACATGCCAACTGGAACAATACGATAGGCAAAGCCGAATTGGGGACGATCTGGATAGATCCGGATTTCGATCCGGCGCAGAAGGCATTTTATTATGCACGGGTACTTGAGATTCCAACCCCGCGCTGGACGACCTATGACGCCTTCCGCTATGGCGTCGATCTGCCCGAGGGGGCGCCCACCTCGACTCAGGAAAGGGCCTACACCTCACCAATCTGGTATGTACCCGCGTCCTGAAGAAGACCAACACCATGCGCGGCGCCTTATGGGGCCTGTCGCTGGCGAAATGACACTCAAGCCACCGAGGGAGCCTGATAGAGTCCTCGGTGGTGTGTGTTTCAACGGAAGTCGACTGTCGATTGCATTGCTGCCGTAAAGGTTCACCCGGCCGATATCAGCGATGGGTCGATTTTTGCCGGAACGGCCAAGACGACGGGCGACCGGTTGGTGTCGGTTGCAGACCCATGCCTGAGTGATTTTCTCAGGCTTTCATGAAACGGCGGGGGCTTCGTCTCTTGCCAGTAGAGTAAGGATGTGGCGCGGTGGCCTAAGGCTCGGCCTATCTGTTGCCGCCCCTTTCGTCTGGCGGTGCCTCAATAACCGTACCATCACTCCGTTTCCACATCCTCCTCATCGGTAGGGTCGAGGACTGGCGCGTTACCCGTAGGCACGTTTCCAGCCCCCGCCACGTCCAACGCAGCATGCGGTTTTCCCGCATGGCCCACTAGTTCGGCTTGCGTCGGTATCCGTTCGCGTTCCCGACTGCGGGTGTCGAGCCGTCTATGTTTCAAACTACGCCGAGCGTCGCGCGCAATCTCTGGGTCAACATCGATGCGCCGGGTGTGCCGCGCCCACTCCAGCACTCCCGCCACATCGCTAAGGTCTTGCGCAATGGTGGTGCCGCCCGCTCCCTCAGCCTGCCGCTTGTCGATATAGTCCCGCAACGCAAGGTGCAGACGGTCAGGCGATGCACGTTTGAGTCGAGCCTCCAGTCGCGCTAGGCACGCCCCTTTGGTACGGCCGCCGGGCGGTACCGCGT
Organism: Chromatiaceae bacterium; assembly: GCA_024639005.1. Classification (GTDB taxonomy): domain Bacteria; phylum Pseudomonadota; class Gammaproteobacteria; order Chromatiales; family Chromatiaceae; genus Thiosocius. The sequence continues at coordinate 3,575 of JAHEJD010000031.1, forward strand.
CGCGGTACATCTCGACCAGGTGGGAGACCTTCAACCCCTTGGGACTGATCAGACCGCCCCGCTGAACCTGCTCGGCCTGCGCCTCGATCTGGGTGGTTCAATCGCGGGCATCGCGTTTTTTTTCGAACGTGGCGGCGCGATAGATATCGCCTCGCCGAACCTGGACGCACCAGCGCCCGGAAGGTAACTTGCTGACGCTAGCCATTGCCGAATCTCTCTCACAGGTTGGGTGGTGGTCAGGGTCGCTCGGGGGTGGCCGCCCCCGTGCTACCCGCTCGCCGTGTGCAATCTATGTACGTCGCAGTAGGGCATCAGGAATACAGCCAAACGGCATTGCGTGTGCAGTCTGTGTGCACTCATGTGCAAAATGGGCAAATATGATGAATATAAACAATCATCAAATCAATCGCTTACTATCTGTCGCACCGATGCTGGATTGGACGGATCGCTATTGCCGGTATTTCCTGCGCCAGATTACGCGCCACACCCTGCTTTACACAGAAATGATCACCACCGGCGCACTGATCCATGGCGACACAGCACGCTTTCTGGACTATCACCCCGAAGAACATCCGCTGGTGCTGCAGCTAGGGGGCAGCGTTCCAGAAGAACTCGCCGCATGTGCGCGCATGGCCGACGCTTGGCACTATGACGAAATCAACCTCAACGTCGGTTGTCCGTCCGACCGAGTTCAGTCCGGTCGCTTCGGCGCCTGTCTGATGGCAGAACCGACACTGGTAGCCGAATGCGTGGCCGCGATGACCGAGGCAACGCAGCGGCCGGTGACGGTGAAGCACCGCATCGGTATCGACGAACGCGACAGTTATGACGAGCTACAAGGTTTCATCGGCACCGTTGCAGCAGCGGGCTGCCACGTCTTTATCGTCCATGCGCGCAAGGCCTGGCTTCGGGGACTGAGTCCGAAACAGAATCGCGAGATCCCGCCGCTGCAGTACGAATCTGTGCACCGCCTGAAACGCGACTTCCCGCAGCATACCTTCGTGGTCAACGGTGGCTTCAAGACACTTGGCCAGGTCGAGCGGCAGCTAGAGTCCCTCGACGGCGTCATGATCGGTCGCGAGGCCTATCAGAACCCCTGGCTGTTGGCCGCAGCGGACCAGCGGATATTCGGTGCCACAACCACCCCGCCGAGCCGACAGACCATTGTCGAGCGCATGCTGCCGTTCATCGAACGACAGCGGGCGAATGGGGTGCCGATACATCGGATCACACGCCACATGCTCGGCCTGTTCCAGGGTCAGCCAGGCGCGCGGGCGTGGCGACGTCATCTGTCGCAGCAGGTTCATGCCGCCGACGCCGATGTCAGCGTAGTAATCGCGGCGCTGGCGCTCGTTACCTGAAGTCGGCTGCAAGGCACGGAAACGATGCGGAATTTGTGCTGTAATTTAAAAAATTGGAATTTGGTTCCGCCCCCATTCGGGAGATCCTGAGGCCAGAAATGCATCCGTCCAGATCCTGCACCTTGCTGGCGACCATAGCCCTGCTGCCAATGTTGACGGGCGGTGCAGCTGCCGGGCAGCCAGCGGATTTCGAGCGCCTGCAGGACAGCGGTCACTGCCCATTGTGCAATCTGGCAGGCGCCGATCTTTCCGGTATGCGGCTCATGAGCGCCGACCTGTCCGGCGCCGACCTGCGTGGTGCAGATCTGCGGAAGACTATCTTGTTCCACGCCAATCTTTCGGGTGCGGATATGCGCGACGCGAAGCTTACCCGAGCCAGCCTCGGTCGGATTGATCTGCGCAGCGCTAACCTCAATGGCCTAGACCTCAGTAACGCCCGGCTGGGGCACGCAGACCTGAACAACGCACAGCTGACACAAACCAACCTGCGCGGCGCGATGCTCGAGCACGCCAACCTGCGCGGCGCGGATCTCACCGGCGCCGATCTGAGCAAGGCGAGCCTGATGAACGCCAAGACGGATTTGGTACTTCTGCGCAATGCCAGCCTTGTCGAGGCCGATTTGCGCCAGGTCGATCTGCGGCGGGCGGCCGATCTGCGTGGCAGCGATCTGAGCAAGGCACGGCTCAGCAAGGCGAAAATGGACGGCCTCGACCTCTCCGGAATGTCCTTCGATGGAGCGGACATGCAACACGTTGGGCTGGCCGGGGCAAAACTGCATGGCGCGTCACTGGTAGGCGCGAACCTGCGCAAGGCCGATCTGCGCGACGCAGATCTGACGGGTGCCGATCTGCGCGGTGCAAAAATGACAGCAACCACTATGACTGGCACATTTTTCGGCAAGGCCACCCTCGAAGAGGCGATGCTTGGAGGAAACTTGGTGGGCACGGACTTCTCCGACGGCCGGTTGGCACGTGCGGATCTGTCAGGCGCCAATCTGAAGGACGCGCACTTCAACAATGCCGATCTGCAGCAGGCGAACTTCACCTCATGCAATCTCTACTCGGCCGATTTCAGTGGCGCACGCCTGAACCGGGCGAATTTCAGTCGCGCCAATCTGGAAAAGGCGATCTTTACCGACGCCGATCTGAGCGGCGCCGTTTTTGACGATGCCCGAGGTGCGCCGAAACGCTAGCCGCAGCTATCTGGTAATCACCTCAGGCCCCATCAACGTCGTCGGCAGCCAGGTCGAGACAGTGGGCACATAGGTGACAATGATCAGGAAAGCAAACATGATCGCCACCCAGGGTAGCGCCGCCTTGATCACATTGGTGACCGACATCTGAGCCACACCCGCCGTAACGAACAGATTCAAACCCACAGGCGGCGTGATCATTCCTATCTCCATATTCACCACCATGATAATACCCAGATGGATCGGATCGATGCCAAGCGTGATGGCGATGGGGAACACGAGCGGCGCCACGATGATCAGCAGCCCTGAAGGCTCCATGAACTGGCCACCAATCAGAAGCAGCACGTTGACCACGATGAGGAACTCGATCGGGCCGAGTCCAGCCGACAGCATTGCCTCGGTGATCATCTGCGGCAAACGTTCTTCGGTGAGTACATGCTTCAGGATCAACGCATTGGCGATGATGAACATCAGCATGATGGTCAGCTTGCCGGCCTCGAACAGCGAGTGCTTGGTATCCGGGTGCCAGAAGATCGATAGCGCCCGCAGAGGGATCAACATGGGGTGACCGCCACCTTCCTTGAAGGGGCCCATGTCTCGGTAGACGAAATTGGCAATAAGGAATGCATAAACCGCCGCAACAGCCGCGGCCTCTGTCGGGGTGAAGATACCGCCATAGATCCCGCCGAGAATGATCACAATCAACATCAAGCCCCAAGAGGCATCGCGCGCGGACGCCCCCACCTCGCCCCAGCCCGCCCAGGGTTGGGCAGGCAGGTGTTTGATACGCGCGACGATGTAGATCGCGATCATCAGCATCAAGCCGGCCAGCAATCCGGGGAACACGCCAGCGAGGAACATCCGCCCGACCGAGACATCGGTTGCCGCCGCGTAGACCACCATGACGATCGAGGGTGGTATCAAGATTCCGAGGGTGCCGGCATTACAGATGACACCGGCCGCGAACTCGCGCGTGTACCCCACGCTGATCATCCCCGCGATGACTATCGAGCCGATCGCCACCACGGTAGCCGGAGAGGAGCCAGACAGCGCCGCAAACAACATGCAGGCAAATACCGATGCAATCGCCAGGCCGCCCCGAAAAGAACCGACAACTGCGATCGCGAAGCGGATGATCCGCGCGGCCACGCCGCCGGTAGACATAAACACAGAGGCCAGGATGAAGAAGGGTATCGCCAGTAGCGTGTAGTGCCCCTCAAACGCCGAGAAAAGCGTCTGTGCCACGGATGCGAGCGAGGCGTCATGCGAGAACATCATCAGGAATAGGATGCTCGACAGCCCTAAAGAAACAGCGATGGGGATACCGATCAGCATCATGCTGATCACCATGGCGAACAAGACAGCGGCTTCCATCGTTTAGACCTCCCTGTCTCTCGTTGCCGACACCGGCAGAGGATGCGGCGCCTCCATCTCCATTTCCTCAAGGAGTTCCTCGGCCTCATGACTCGCAATTATCTGATCGACCTGCCCGGTTACCACCTTCCAGGCGAGCTGCAGGAAACGCAGTGTCAGCAGAGCGACCCCAAGCGGCAGGGCCAGGTAGGGTATCCAGCGCGGCAGCTTCTCGTAGCGTTCGCCCTCGTTCATGCTGTCGGCGAGAAACTGCAGAAACTCGGGCATCGGGATGTCATCGGTCTCTAGCCAGGCCCGATCGGTGGCGAAGGGGTACCAGTAGTTCCACGAGCCGATCAGCAGCAGAATGCAGAATGCAAGACAGGCGGCTACGGCGATCAGCGCCATGACCCTTTTCGCGCCCGACGGCACCGCATTGATCACCACATCGACACCGATATGAAAGTGTTTCTTGACACCGTAGGACATGCCCATCAGGACCAACCAGGCAAACAGAAACACGGTCAGTTCGAGCGCCCACAGTATGTTGGATTCGAATACGTAGCGTGCGACCACGTTTGCGAAGGTGATCAGCGTCATCAGACCAAGGCAGATTGCAATGCTGGTCTCTTCGATGCCGTCGATCAGTCTGCCAAATTTTGTTGTTGCTTCTAGTTGCATCCCCACTCTCCTCGACCTTCAGCGCGGCGCCTTAGGTCAAGTGTAGGAAAAATCCAGCCGTCGGTTCGGGCAGACGCCAGCTGGCGCGAGACCAAGTACGGTTCAGGTACAGCATCAAGAGCACCGGCCGCCTCTCCCGCTGGGGCGAGGCGGCCCGGCCGTTCCCTATCCTGAACGGGCCAATCAGCCTTGATTGGACTTGAGCGCGTCCTCCATCAAGTCCGCACCGATGTCTTTCTCGAACTTTTTCCAAACCGGCTTCATCGCCTCGACCCAGGCCTCACGCTGCTCGGGCGTCAGCGTGCGCACCACGCCACCGGCGTCAATGACATTCTGCTTATTCTGCTCGTTGACCTTCGTGGACTCGGCATTCCGCGTCTCGGTGACCTCGAACAAGATGGTGGCAAGCTGATCGCGCACATCACCGGGCAGGCCATCCCACCATTCGGTCGAGGTCACTACCAGATAGTCGAGTATGCCGTGATTCGTCTCGGTCACACCGTCCTGTACCTCAAAGAATTTCTTGCCATAGATGTTGGACCAGGTGTTCTCCTGACCATCGATTACCTTGGTTTGCAATCCACCGTAGACCTCTTTGAACGACATCTTCTGCGGCGACGCGCCCAGCTGCTCGAACTGTGCTACCAGCACATCGGAGGCCTGCACACGGAACTTGAGCCCCTTCGCGTCCTCGGGCTTGATCAGCGGGCGATTGGCCGACATCTGTTTCATGCCGTTGTGCCAAAACGCCACCCCCTTGAGACCGCGTCGTTTCATCGAGTTCTTGAGCTTCTCACCGGCCGGCGAGTTCTGAAATCGATCGACAGACGCAACGTCTACGAAGACGAACGGCAGGTCGAAGATCCGAAACTTCTTGGTGAATTTCTCGAACTTGGACAGCGATGGCGCCGCCAACTGGACGTCACCGTTGAGCATGGCCTCGAGTACCTTCTTGTCGTCGTACAGGGTCGAGTTCGGGAATACCTGCATGCAGGCCTTGCCATTCATTTCTTCGTTTACGCGCTTCTCGAGCAGCGCAGCAGCGATACCCTTCGGGTGCTTGTCGGTGTTGGTCACATGGCTAAACTTGATCACGATCTCACCGGGGTCGCAGTTCGCCAGGGTCGGGCCTGCCATAACGGACAATGTGGCCGAAACGGCCAAGACAGTCAGGTACTTATGCATAGATCTCCTCCAGTTCTCTGTTCGCTTCTCTGTTCACCCACATCGATGGCAGAAACTCTGCCCAGCGTGGGCAGGTTTGGGCTGCAAGCGAAGTGCCAACCGGAGCGGTCTGAGTCTATCTGTATGTTTTAATTTGAGAATCCAAAGGGAGAGTCGCGACTACCGCAGTGGCAGATGTGTCATTTCCCACCCTTTCGACATAGGGCATTGGGTGACATACCGCCGATCGATGGCCGGATGGGGCTATCGTTGGCGGTGAAATTCGCAGGCTAGAGGGCGCCAGACAACAGATCGCGGATGAAGACACCTTGGTCGGGCAGCGATTGATAATGGCGAAAGACCTTGACGCCGAAGGCGCTCGGATCGAGTGCGTGATAGGTCGACGACATGTCGCCGATGCTGTCGAACGCAGCGACCGTGTATCGTTGCAGTATCTCGCTGCGCTGCGCCGCCGGCAACATTGCCAGTTGGGCCGCATAGGCAATGTACTCATGCGCGACCTGCGAAGAAGGCCTGACCTTGAAATTCTGATCCGCGATTGCATGCGCGACTTCGTGCACCACGAAACTGATATAGAGCGGCGCATCCATCGGCAGGCCAAAGGGTGAGTGCAGACGACAGAGGCGCTGCGCCGCCGCAGGTGTCAGCAGGTCGATTCGACGCTGGGCTGCGTCATAGACACCGATATGGAAGGCATAATCCTCGATCGCAGACCGGTGCAGGCGTATCCGAATGGGGTGTTTCATCGCGATTCCGTGCCTGCGAAAAAAGGCCCGGGCCAGAATCGCGCCCTCACAGACCAGCGCGCGATCCTGGGGCGATTCCGCAGTGACTTCGACCGCGATAGCCGGACAATCGACTGCTTGGGCGGCCTGGGCGGCAGCGGCTGCGCCGATTCCGGCAAGTGCGATGCCGGTTAAACAAAGCCTGATGGTCAAACGCACGCCTATCTCCCCGACGCAAAGCCATGCACCTACGGCACAGCACCGTGGCGTTACCCACAATAGTACGAAGAAAGGTCGCTGGCCCGAATTGTTCATTACAATCGGACGTCTCTGGGCATGACGGCAGGATAGACTTTGCACTGGCTTGCGCTCAGCCTGATCTGCGCCTTCGCCCTCGCCTCCTCCGACGCCGCCGCAAAACACTGGATGCAGTCGGCGGGCGCACGCGAGATGGTCGTGGTGCGACTCGGCTTGAGCGGGCTGTTGCTCACTCCCTGGGTGCTGACCTTCGAGCTTCCGCCGCTGCCGCTGCCTTTCTGGGGCTGGCTCGCAGTGCTTATGCCCCTCGAGCTCATCGCCATGCTGCTCTACATGCGTGCGATCCGCGATCATCCGCTGGCGCTCACTGTGCCCTATCTGGCCTTCACTCCGGTGCTCGTCGTGATCACCGGCTGGATCGTGCTCGGCGAGACGGTCAGCGGCATCGGCCTGCTGGGCATATTGCTGGTCGTGGCCGGGTCCTGGCTACTGAACTTCGAACAGGCGGGTCGCCTGACGCCGGCAACCGCGCTAGCGCCACTCCGGGCGATTGTGGTCAATCGGGGGTCGCGCCTGATGCTGATCACGGCCGCCATCTATGCGCTCACCTCGGTGGGCGGAAAGGCGGCCATGGCCTGGATGCCGCCTGCGCAGTTCGGCGCCTTCTACTTTGCCTTGCTGGGCGCCTTGACCTTGGTGATGGTGGGGATCACCAAGCCGAGCGCGCTGCGCGTCAGCCGCTACGGCGGCCTCGCGATTCTCGTTGTTGCTGTCTTCATGGCCATCATGGTCGTGACGCACTTCATGGCGCTGGCCCAAGTGGAAGCGGCGTATATGATCGCGGTCAAGCGTAGCAGCCTGCTTTTCGGCATGCTCTACGGCGCTATGCTGTTTGGTGAGCGACACCTCGGCCGGCATCTCGTGGCCGGAACCTTGATGGTCGGTGGCGTGGCGGCGATCGCGCTTTGAGCCGTTCCGTCTGGGAGATCCGTTGCGTCGCCCCTATCGGAGAAAATCATGCTCAACCGCTACTGTAATCAGTCGCCGTTCATCACCAAGGACGGCTCAGAGATTCGCGAACTCATGCACCCGGCAGCGCACGGCAACTGCAATCAGAGCCTTGCCGAGGCACGGGTGGCACCGGGTACAAGGACCGCGCTGCACCACCATCGACGTAGCGAGGAGCTGTATCACGTCACCGCCGGCGCGGGGTCGATGACGCTGGGTGACCGGCGTTTTGAAATCCGGCCCGGCGACACGGTGGCGATCCCGCCTGGTACTGCCCATTGCGTCCAGAACACAGGCACGCTGCCGCTGGTGATCCTGTGTTGCTGCAGCCCACCTTACGCGGATGACGATACCGAGATTCTGTGAGCTGCCGGCGATGTCTCGAGCACCGGGGAGACGCCGGCAGCACCCACCAGGCGCCCCGCGGCGGCGTCGGACATTGCGACGGCGGTCAACTAACCGAGAAAAAGCCGTTGAGAACGCGGTTCGTGGGATCATATTCTGGCCGGAAAGGCCGACGACCTTTCTGCGTCCTTTCATCACAGATCCCTCGCGAGGAGAACCACCATGTCGATCGATATGTCTGCGGCAGGTAACGCAACGAGCTTCGAACAACTGGATGTCGATTGGAACAGCGACGAAGGAACCGTCTGGTGTCTCATGAAGCCGAGACCACGACCGTGCTTCAACCCGCAACTGCTGGCTGAGATAGCGCGACTACCCGGCCTGTTACACAATGCCGGCGTCGCCGATCCAGGCGCTGCCAGGAAGCCCTGCTTTCTGGTCTATGGCTCCAAGATACCGGGGATCTTCAACCTCGGTGGCGATCTGAAGCTTTTCCGCCGCCTTATCGACGCCCGCGACCGCCAGGGGCTAGAGGAATACGCACGCGCCTGCGTCCAGGTCTCTCATCTGGTCTCGAACGGTTTCGGCCTGCCACTGACGACCATCAGCCTGATCCAGGGTACGGCGCTCGGCGGCGGCATGGAGGGCGGCCTCGCGGCCAATCTCATCGTCGCCGAACGCGGCGTCAACATGGGCCTGCCCGAGGTGCTGTTCAATCTCTTTCCCGGCATGGGTGCTTACAGCTTTTTGTCGCGGCGGCTCGGGGCCGCCGAGACCGAACGCGTGATTCTGAGTGGCAGGACCTGGCGCGCCGAGGAGCTGCATGACCTGGGTATCGTCGACATCCTGGCAGAGCCCGGCCAGGGTGAGGCCACCGTGCGCGGCTATATCGCCGAGCGGCGGTGCCGCTCACCGAACACCATGATGGCCCTGCAGCGCGTGCGCCAGACGGTAAATCCCGTCAGCTACAAGGAACTGGAGGAGATCGCCCTGATCTGGGTAGATGCCGCACTCGGGTTGAGCGATCGCGACCTCAGAATCATGGATCGCCTGGTGCGCTCGCAAGACAAGGCAGGGCGGCAGCAGTCCCGGCCGACGTCGGATGACGCCAGAACGGCCCGCTCAACTCTGTGAGACCTGATCTTTCCGTTCACGGAGGTAGCCCTCGAGGGCGCTGCGGGTATCGTCGAACATCGCCCGCATCTCCGAGACCGCGGTCGGCGCGATATCCGCGAAATCCCGGTCGTTGATACGGCAGACGCGGCCGCAGAGATCGTGCAGCCGACGGGCACCCACGCTGCCGGCGCTGCCCTTGAGGGCGTGTGTCAAATCGCGGAACTGTACCGGGACGCGCATCGCGATCGCCTCGTCCATCTGTTCAAAGAGCTTCATGGCGTCCTTGGTGAAGCCGTCGACGAGTTCCGCCACGAACGCCAGATTTCCGCCCAACTGTTCCAGATCGCGCAGGGTCTCGGGGTCGATGATATTGGCCGACGACTGGGGTCGTTCGTGGCGGTCGCCTGATTGCGTCGCGGGCGTCGAGGGCTCGAAATCATCGCCTGACAGCGCTGGCTGGTGCCGCAAGACGTTGCTGAGTGCCTCGAGCAGCGGTCGCGCGTGAATGGGCTTGGCGATGAAGGCGACGGCACCGGCTTCCGTGCACTCCCGGCGCGCCTTCGGCGTCGCATCCGCGGACAGGATAATGACCGGAACGGCGTCTTCCTCCGCATGCGTAAAGCGATAGACCTTCAAGGCCTCGAGACCGTCCATGACCGGCATCCGAATATCGAATACCGCGACATCGAAACGATGCGTCTCCAGAGCGTCCAGGGCCTGCTCGCCGTTTTCGACCACATAGACGCGATGGCCAGCCTTTTCCAGGATTCCGCGCACCACCTTTTGATTGATCGCGTTGTCTTCGGCAACCAGGACCTCGAGCGGCGGCAGAGCATGGCGTTCGCGCGCATAGTGATCGATGAAGTTGGCGATCTGCGGATCTTCAACGGCACCAACACACACAGAATGCAGCGCGTTGAACAGCAACGTCTTATCGAACGGCGTTGTGAGCACGGCGGCGAAGCCCATATCCAGTAGCGGCTGCTTCCAATCTGATTCCGGCCGGGGTGGCGCAATCAGCACGAAGGCCAGGGACTGTAGCAGGTGGTCCTGTCTGGCCGTCTGCAGCAATTGCTCAGCGTCGGACTGCGGGCCACGGCTGTCCACCACCACGGTGTTGTACGGAAGACCACGGTCAGCCGCATTGACCAGCTCCGCGATCGCCTGGGCCGACCCTTGACGTCGCTGCGCTTCTACTCCCCAGCCCGAGAGCAACTTCATTGCCCGTCGGCTCTCGGCATGGTCACCGCTCACCAGCAACACGCGATTGTCGGCGAGGGTTCGCGACTCAGTCGGCTTGTCGGGCGCATCGGCCAGCGTGGTGAATGGCAATTCCAGCCAGAATGTACTGCCCCTGCCGGCCTCGCTGATGACACCGATCTCGCCGCCCATCAGTTCGACCAGTTGTTTGCTGATCGTGATCCCGAGCCCGGTGCCGCCATAGCGCCGGGTTGTGGAATCATCGGCCTGGGTAAAGCGCTCGAAGACCCTTGCCTGCGCGTCTTTGGGGATTCCGATGCCGGTATCCTTGACATCGAAGCGGATCCAAACCGTGCGATCTTCCTCTCGATCATGTGCGAGCGAGACAAAGACGTCGATCTGGCCATGTTCGGTGAATTTGATCGCATTGCCGATCAGATTGACCAGGATCTGCTGCAGATGCTGGTCACTGCCGTGCAACAAGAACGGAAGCTCGGGCGAGATCCGGTAGTTGAGCTGCAGCGTTTTCTTTCTTGCCGGCGCCGCCATCATGCGCGCGGTGTTGCTCACCAGTCGGTGCAGATCGAAATCGACGGGCTCCAACGACATCTTTCCGGCTTCAATCTTCGAGATATCGAGGACATCATCGATCAATGCCAGCAGGCTCGTGGCCGAGACATCTATGGTTCGGGCATAGTCCTGCTGCTCGCGATTAAGCGGCGTCGAGCGCAGCAGATCGACAATGCCGATCACGCCGTTCAACGGCGTTCGCAGCTCGTGGCTCATGGTCGCCAAAAATCGCGATTTGGCCTGATTGGCCTCGATGGCGAGCTGTTTGGCCTGATTCAGTCGCGACAGCAGCATGGCGACATAGGCCGGCAAGATCATCAGCCCCAGCAGCAGTCCGACACCCAGTGAGGTGTGCGCCTGCCAATAGGGGTTGAAACTGATGACCAGAAAGAACCCCAGGGTGCTGGCGGTCGCGGCCAGGACGAGGTATGGCGTGCCGTAACGAAACCCATTTCCGAATATCACCCACAGATAGACGATGTAGAACGGAACCGTCGCCGTACCGAAAAAGTACATGCCGTAAGTGGGCCCGCCGATGTCGTGCAGTATCCCGACGACTTTGCGCAGCCGGGACGGCGCCGGGCTGATCGCTATCCAGCCCAGCAGGGCTATGCCGAACAGCAGGAAACCGACCGCGGAATACAACGCCAGGGCGTGCGGCCAGGTCGGATCGACATAGTGCAGTGTGGCCAGATAGATGACCATCACCGAGATAATCCCGATCCGCAGCAGGCCCTGTTCGAGCTCGGGTTCTAGGACTCTGCGCCGCCGCGTGATGAAGCTGAGGATAGACTTGAACTGAGCCATGGCATCCGCGGTTCAGCCGGCTTTCGGCTCTTCGCCGGCATCGGACGCGCGGTGCGAGGAGAGGATGCGATCCAGATTGAGCAACATGGCCTCTACACACTGTGGGTCGAAGTGTCGCGCAGACTCGCTACGGATCAAATCCAGTGCGCGATCGACCGGCCAGGCGGCTTTGTAGGGGCGCTCCGACAACAGCGCATCGAAGACATCGGCGATCGCGACGATGCGCGCCTCCAACGGGATGTCACTGCCTTCCAGACCGCGCGGGTAACCCGTTCCATTGAATTTCTCGTGATGACACCAGGCAATGGTCGCACCGAACTGGAGATACTCCGACGGGCTGTCACGCAGGATCTCGTAGCCGATGCGGGCATGCTGCATCATGATCGAGCGCTCGTGGATATCCAGTTGCCCGCGTTTGAGCAAGATGTTGTCCGGCACGCCGATTTTGCCGATATCGTGCATCGGCGCGGCCTGCTCGATGATGTCACAGTAGACGGCATCTTTTCCCAGGGTTTCGGCAATCAGGCGCGCCGTGTTTGCCATGCGCATGACGTGACCGTTGGTATCGCTGTCGCGGTATTCTCCGGCCTTGGCCAGACGCAGCAACGTCTCCTTTTCGCGCAGTTCGAGTTCGCGCGTCTTGGCCGAAACCTCTTTCTCCAGCCAACGTGCGCGGTCACGCACAATCGCCTGCTGCTGCCGCAGTTTCAACAGGTTTCTGCAGCGTGCGCGGCATTCGTGGTGATCGATCGGCTTGGTGAGGAAATCGGTGGCGCCCGCCTCGAGCGCGCGGTACTTGGTGGATTGATCGTCCACACAGGTGATGATGATCACCGGGATATCGACGCAGGACGGCGTGTTGCGCAGCCATTGTGTAAATTCCACACCGTTCATATGGGGCATCTTCAGATCGGTCAGCACCAGATCGTGATGATTGCCCTTCGCCCACGCCAGCGCCTCGACCGGGTCGGCGAAGGAGACAGCCTCCGTGTCATCCCCGAGGGAACGGATGAGCTGCTCCAGAATCATGCGGCTGATCAACTGATCGTCGACAATCAGCACTCGAGACATTTAGCGGGTCCATGGTCAGCAGGCAGTTTTGAGCTTCTACGTACGATTTTCCATTGTCAACAGTATGTTGCGAAAATTCGCAGAAATGGGAAGTCATCTGACCTCAGACCACAAACGCAGGGCCCGCTGGTTGGGATCGCGTGTCGTGAACGCCGCCAGACCAGTGGGGTCCCGTGTGCCGAGCCTGGTAACGGTTGGCTATTGACCAATAATATTAGTTTTTGCTAATGTGCTCTCTGTTTAGCGCCGCGAGCCGTCGTAGCGGTATCGTCCAACCCTTTCTGGAGTCTCCCTATGTCTATCGAGCGCATCGTCTTGGCGTTTGCCGGGTTCATGATCATGCTGACCTTAGCCCTGGGCATGCCGGGCAGTCCGATTTTTCACCACGAGTACTGGCTGCTCTTCACCGCCTTCGTCGGCCTGAATCTCTTTCAGTCGGCATTCACGGGGTTCTGCCCGTTGGCGCTGATCCTGAAAAGGATGGGGAAAAAGCCGGGCGTGGCCTTCTGACATCCGGGCAACTTGGGTTGATGTCAATGCGGCGGGTTACGGCCTTTGGCCTGACCCGCTATAGGGGCTCGGCAATCAGGTCGTGTTCGTCGTATCCGGTCACCTGCACCTGCATGAAGTCGCCCGGGGCGACGCCTTCCCAGGCGCCCTCGATGATCACCAGGCCATCCACCTCGGGCGCGTCGCCGGGTCCGCGCGCAACGATGCGCTCATCGCTCACGTCATCGATCAGTACCGTGATCTCGCGGCCGATCTGCAACGCCAGCTTGTCGCGGCTGATCTCGGCCTGAATCTCCATGAAACGCTGCAGGCGATCTTGCTTGACCTCGTCGGGCACCCAGTCTGGCAGCGCATTCGCTGCCGCACCCGCCACCGGTGAATAGGCAAAGCAGCCGACCCGATCCAGCGCTGCGGTCTGGATGAACTCAAGCAACTGATCGAAGTCGTCTTCGGTCTCGCCGGGAAAGCCGACGATAAAGGTCGAGCGCAGCACCAGGTCCGGGCAGATCTCGCGCCAGCGCGCGATTCGGCTCAGTACCTTTTCGGTCGCCGCGGGACGACGCATCGCGCGCAGAATGCGCTGACTACCATGCTGCAGCGGCATATCGAGATAGGGCAGGATCAGCCCGTCGGCCATCAAGGGCAACAGATCGTCGACGTTCGGGTAGGGGTAGACATAATGCAGCCGGGTCCACGCCGGCAGTTGGCCGAGTTCACGCGCCAACTCTGTCAGCCGCGTCGCCAGCGGGCGCCCGCGCCAGAAATCCATGCGGTATTTCAGATCCACGCCATAGGCGCTGGTGTCCTGCGAGACGACCAACAGTTCTCGCACGCCGGACTCGACCAGACGTTCCGCCTCGCCCAGCACCTCGGCGATCGGTCGACTGACCAGATCGCCGCGCAGGCTCGGGATGATGCAGAAGCTGCAGCGATGATTGCAGCCCTCGGAGATCTTCAGATAGGCATAGTGACGTGGTGTCAGCTTGATGCCCTGCGGCGGTATCAGGGCGGTGAAGGGATCGTGCGGGCGTGGCAAATGGGCGTGTACCGCTGTCATCACCGCCTCGTAATCATGCGGCCCGGTAATCGCCAGCACCTCCGGATGGGCGGCGCGGACATGACTCTCGCGCATCCCCAGACAACCGGTCACGATCACGCGGCCGTTGCCCCGCAATGCCTCGCCTATGGCGTCCAGCGATTCCTCGACCGCGGCATCGATAAATCCGCAGGTGTTGATCACCACCAGGTCGGCATCCTGGTAGGTTGGCGACAGCCCGTAACCCTCGGCGCGCAACTGCGTGAGGATGCGTTCGGAGTCCACAAGGTTCTTTGGGCAACCGAGACTGACGAAGCCGATAGTGGGTTCAGATGAAGTCATTGTATGGACGCCATTGCGGGCTAGTGGATCAGACGGGCCAGCTCGCCGCGGTATTTCTTAACCAGCGGGTGATCGCCGCCGAGGGTATCGAAGATCGCCAACAGGCCGCGTTTGGCCGCACCGTCGTTACAGTCGGGCGCCTGGCGCAGGATCACGATCAGCGCCTGCAGCGCGGCCTCGTAATCGTCGTTCACCAGGTGCAGTGCCGCCGCCTCGAAATGGGCATCCAGATCCGGTGGCGAGACATTCAACCGGTCGAAGACTGCCTGCTCATCGTCGACGTCCTGCGCCATGGTAATGAAATCCAGGTGGGCCCGTAGGGTGGCCAGCTCCGCGGTATCACGCAACGGCGCCGGGAGAGCGCTCAGCACTTGATGTGCCTCCGCGTAGCGTCCGAGCCGTATCAGCAACTTCGCCAGCATCGCCGGGATATCGGCGTTCTCGGGCTCTGCCATAGCCCCTTCGACAAGGACGCGCACGGCCGCTTCCCGATCGCCGTCATTCCATGCCTTGGCGGCCGATAGGCGCACCTTGTCGCCCAGGGGCACCAGGTATTTGTCGACGATCACCTTGTAATCGGCCTCGGGCTGCATGCCGTGGATCGCCTCCACCACCGCGCCGCCCCGAAACAATTTGAACGACGGCAGGCTCTTGACCCCGACCCGGCTCGAAATCGCCTTTTGCTCATCGGTATTTACGCTCACCAGCAGAAAGCGTCCGGCGTATTGCTCGGCGAGCCCTCTCAACAGCTTCTGCTGGCGCAATGACGGTCCGGCCCAGGGGGCCCAGAAGTCGACCAGCACCAATCCCTTGCGCGAGTTCTCCAGCACCAGTTGGTCGAAGTTGCTTTCGGTGCCCTCGAGGATAAACGCCGAGGAATTCATCAATTGATCAGGTCGGCCAGATTGACACCCGGGGTGCGTTGAACCTCGATCACCAGTGTCTCGCCCATCGCCACCTCGCCGGCCTCGATATGCGGCTGCAACTGCTCGCAGATCTGTTGAACCAGCATCACCCCCTGGGCATTGCGGTCATCCAGGTCGCCCTTGGCCAGCGCCACGCCGAGACCCGCCAGGTAGGCACGGAACTGTTCGCCCTGGGTGGCCAGATCGGCCGCCTTGAAGGCCTCGTCGAAATCGATATGCAACTCGTAGTTGCCCTGTGGCGATGGTTCAACAACGCCAATTTTCAGCGGACCGGCGATATCCATCGATGACTCCTCCTACTGCTTCAGCACACTTTTTCGAACGGTCGCAAGGATAAGGGAAGTCCAGGACGGAATAACCCCAAAATCGAGTGCGACAAAGGCCCCTGTAAGGACTGATGCACCCTCTGGCCGAAGCGGTCTGCAGCAGCCCAATAAGTAACCGAGTAAGTCGGTCAATTAAAGACGGATAACAACAGCTTAACCCAGGTAAGTCAGGCCGCGCTCCGGTGAACCGTAATGCCCTTGTCATGCCATGGAAGCCGTGCCAGTATCGGATTACTCGAGGGTCACCAAATTAGTATTTTCTAATTCTACTCCGAGAGTTGATACAGGAAGACACAACAAAAGACACAGCAAAAAAGCGAACTGGAGGTGTCAGTAGTGAAGTCATTGATGGGTTGTACCCTTGGCAAGGTCTGTAGCGATATCCCCGGCGTCTGCATTGTCCTGCAGATGATCTTGGTGGTCGCGATCTCTGGTGTACTCGGCTATCTCTTCGTCACCCAGGAACTCATGAGGTGATCGGAGTCAAGCCGGTTATGCGGCGTCGCAACCGGCTTGACCGCTCCCTCCCTTCCTCTTTAAAGTCCAGGCCCTCGCCTGAGGTGCCTTAGACTTTTTTAAAGTCAACGGGTTAAACGGGAAGTCGGTGTGTCTCCAGCGGAGACAATTCCGACACTGCCCCCGCAACGGTGATCGGGTAGGTCCACTGCATCCAAGCCACTGCGTCCGTGACGCGGGAAGGCGCAGCAGGACGGTGTCTCACTGATTGAACGACACCAACCCGTCAGTCCGGAGACCGGCCACAGGCGACGTTTTATCCGACTGCGGTCGGCAGCGGCGTCTCGCATGCCCGGGCTGAGGCCTGAGGCTTCCTACTACCGGAGTCGCTGCTCCCTCCCCGGTCAGGGCGCACAGAGATGCGGGTTGGCGTCTCCGGGAGATCTCCATGAACCTACGGGCCTGGATGGCCGTCCTGTTGCTGCCGACGGCGTCCTGGTCACAGACATGGCTGCCAGACATCGTCGTCACTGCAACCGGCTATCCGATCAGCGCGCGCGACGCATTGGTGCCGGTCGAGGTGTTCGATCAAGAAGATATCCAGAACAGCAACGCCCGCGATCTCGGCGATCTCCTGCGCTTGAGCAATGGCCTGGAACTGGGCCGCAACGGCGGCCCCGGTCAGCCGACATCGCTATTTTTCCGCGGCACCGACAGCGATCAAAGCCTGGTACTGATCAACGGTGTACCGATCAATTCCGCGACGGTCGCCAGCGCCGCACTGCAGCACATCGACACACGCCTGCTTTACAACGTAGAGGTGATAAAGGGTCCACAATCGACACTCTGGGGCAGCGGTGCCATCGGCGGGGTCATCAGTGTCGAGACGCTGGCCTTCGTCGAGGACGGCCTGAACGGATTCGCCGAGGTTGAGGCCGGTGGGGACGACACCCAACAGCTGGCGGCCGGCTTCAGCTTTGGCCGGGGCAACAGCAGCGTCATGGCCGGCGTCTCGTACTTCACCACCGACGGCATCCCGACGCTGGATATCGCCACGAACGACAGCGGATACGACAACACCTCGTTCAACATCGGAGTCTCCCATCAGTTCGAAGGGGGCCAGATATCAACGAGTCATTGGCAGGCCAGGGGCACGACGGAATACCAGGCATTCACCTTCCCGCCACCCGCGTTCAGCCTGGTTCTGGAACCCGTCTCGCAAGACTTCGATATCAGCGTGAGCGCTCTGAGCATCAGCCGCGAATTCGTTGACGGCGTTACCAGCACGCTGCAGATCAGCCTGGCCAGAGACCACATCGACGAGAATGACAGTATGGATTTCGCCCACACCAATCGCACCCTGGTCAATTGGCGCAATCGCGTTGACTTCTCCAACGGCGACACCGGCAGCTTCGGCGCCGAAGCGGCCTGGGAGAAGGCGTCGATCGAAAGCTTCGGTTCGGGCTATTCAGGCACCACCGATTATCAGTCGGTCTTTGCCCAATACGATGCCAGGCGCTGGGCGCACAACCTGCTCGCCGGCATTCGACTCATCCGCCACGAGGACGCCGGTGACCACGTCACCGGGAACCTGGGCTATGGCTATCGCCTCGATGACAAAACTCTTCTTAAGGCCAATTTTTCGACCGGCTTCCGCTTCCCTACCGCGGTAGAGCGCTTTGTCTTCAGCCCTAATCCAGACCTGAAGCCGGAGCGCTCACGAGCTATCGAACTCGGGGTAAGCTATCTGATCAGCCGTGGACAGCAGCTCGATGTCAGCCTCTTCAGGACAGTGATCAAGGACCTGATCGTGTCTGTCGGGGTATTTCCGAATAGCGTGAACGAGAACATCGACAAGGCGCGTATCCACGGCATCGATGCCGCTTACAGCCTGGCGCACGGTCCCTGGTTTCTGCGCACCAGCGTATTGGTGCAGGAACCGCGCGACGTGAGCAATGACCGTAAGCTGCTGCGCCGCGCTGACTACTCGGCGAAGGCGCGGCTCGACTACACGGGATTCCGTTACAAGCTGGGCGCGGAACTGATCTACAGCGACGAACGCGACGATATCGACGGCATCACCTTCCTCCCCACCACGACCGACGCCTACACGCTGCTAAATCTGCACGGCAGCTACGACCTGGACCCTCACTGGCAGCTGTTCGGAAAGATCGACAACCTATTGGATACCGACTATGAGTTGGTTTCGCGCTACAACACGCCCGGGCGTACACTGTCGGTCGGTATTCGTTATGACACCAACTGACACAGCATGACACGCCTGACCCGTATCTATACGCGCACCGGCGACGACGGCACCACAGGCCTTGCCGGCGGTGAGCGTCTGCCCAAGGATCACGTCAGGATCGAGGCAATCGGCGCGGTCGATGAGCTCAATGCCTGCATCGGTCTGCTGCGCGCGCAGGCCTTGGGCGAAGACATCGACCGCAGTCTCGCGGGCGTGCAGCACAGGTTGTTCGATCTGGGGGGTGAGCTGGCGATGCCGGGTACGGAATTGCTCAGCGATGCGCGCACCCTCGAGTTGGAGCAGACACTCGATCTGGTCAACGCCGATCTGCCGGCATTGCAGGAGTTTGTACTGCCGGGTGGCAACGAGGCCGCCGCGCGCTGCCACCTGGCCCGCACCGTCTGCCGGCGCGCTGAACGTGACCTTCTGCGACTCTCCCGCAACGAGACGGTAAACTCGGCCAGCGTGCGCTATCTGAACCGCTTGTCCGATCTGCTGTTTGTCTATGCCAGGGTACTTGCACGCCAACACGGCGGCATTGAGATCACCTGGGAAAAGGATTTTTGATACGAGATGATTAGGGCATGCACTACAAGACCTCGAAGCGCCAGCGAGCTGACATGACGCAGGAGATCCTGCCGGGCTGTCCGGTCACCTTGCATCTGAAGATCGGCCTCGAAGACGGCAGCGAGGCCTTGTCTACCTTTGGCGAGGAACCGGTCTCGCTGACCATGGGTGACGGTACGCTACAGCCTGGTCTCGAGCTCGCCCTTTATGGCCTGCGCGCCGGTGATACCCAGACGCTGAATCTGATGCCCGAGCAGGCCTATGGTCTGCGTGACCCTGGCCTCATCCAGTACATGCCGCGCACCGACTTTGATGCCAGCTTCACGCCCGAGGTAGGCCAGATCATCGCGTTTTCACTGCCGAACGGCGACGAGGCCCCAGGTGCCGTGATCGACGTGGACGAGGGCCGCGTCGAGGTGGACTTCAATCACCCGCTGGCCGGGCACGAGATCACCTTCAAGGTGGAGATCCTGAGCGTCTCTCCGCCGCCGGGGGCCGACTGAACGGCGGCTGGGCCACGACAGATCGAAATCTAGCCGCAGCAAGCTTGCAAACGCGCACAGCGCCCGAGAGAATCAGGCGATGAGAATACTACTCGCAAACCCGCGCGGCTTCTGTGCCGGTGTCGACCGCGCGATCGAGATCGTCGAGCGCGCGCTCGATACCTTTGGCGCGCCGATCTATGTCCGCCACGAGGTGGTGCACAACCGTTTCGTGGTGCAGCGTCTGCGCGATCGCGGCGCCGTCTTCGTCGATGAACTCAGCGAGATCCCGGACGGCGGCACGGTGATTTTCAGCGCCCACGGGGTATCGCAGCAGGTGCGCCGAGCGGCCAACGAGCGCGACCTCACGGTATTCGACGCCACCTGCCCGCTCGTTACCAAGGTACATCTCGAGGTCGCAAGACATTGCAAGGCCGGGCACGAGGTAGTGCTTATCGGCCACAAGGGCCACCCCGAGGTCGAGGGCACCATGGGACAGTACCGCTGCGATCATCGGGACAGCGGCATTTATCTGGTCGAGACGCCGGGCGATGTCGCTGAACTCGAGGTTCGCGACCCTGAACAGCTCGCCTTTGTTACCCAGACCACACTGTCGATGCACGATACCGCGCGCGTCATCGAGGCATTGCAGCAGCGCTTCCCGGCCATCCAGGGGCCCAGGAAAGACGACATCTGTTATGCCACGCAGAACCGTCAAGACGCCGTGACCCGCCTTGCCGCCAAGTGCGAGCTGGTGCTGGTCGTCGGTTCCCCCAACAGCTCGAATTCCAACCGGTTGAAAGAGATCGCGGAAAAACAGGGCCGGGTGGCCTACCTGATCGACGGGCCGGAGGATATTCATCGGGACTGGCTGGTCGGCGCCCAGACCGTCGGCGTGACCGCGGGCGCCTCGGCGCCCGAGGTGCTGGTGGAAAACGTGATCAGACAGCTGCAGGACTGGGGCGCCGGCGCCGTCGAGCAAGACGACGGTCAACCCGAGACTGTGGTGTTTGCGTTACCCAAGAATCTGCTCGGCGCGATGCGACAGGCCTCGCACAGCCGCAAGTAACCCCGCCGCAACGCCCTCTACCAGCAATCCGTGCTGCCGCCGTCCGTTGCGGTCTTAACCCCCTGGTGGTTGATGGCGAACTGGGCACAATCGGTGTCGGCCGCCTGCGGACCACCCGCGGCCGCGGTCACCGTGAACTGCTCATTATCGGCCCCGGCGAGGGTCAGCGTGATGGTGTAATACCCCTCGTCCGACGCGCCGCCCTGCATCTCGGGTGATACCTGCAAAGAACTCAGGTTCCCGGCATATTCATTGTTGATGGTAAAAAACCGCTCCTGCGCCAGCGCAATCGTCTGCAGCGCCGCCTTGGCGTCGGCGCGGCGCGATTTCTGCGCCTGGTTGGTGTACAGCGGATAGGCCACCGAGGCGAGGATCGCCAGCACCGCAACCACCACCATCAGCTCGATCAGGGTCAATCCCCGCTGCGTACTCTGCATCATCTGAGCCTACCTGCCTGCACCCAGGACTCGCGTATCCCCGAATTTTCGATCGTGGCGTCGATCTGGGCGTTGTTGATAACCAATGAGTATTTCACCCCGGCGCTGCCATAGCTGGCCGGGATCGCCGGCGGCTGCAGGATACCGACCTTCGAACGCTTGCCCGATACCGGCGTAGAAGCGGTGGCATCGCCATCCATCAGTGACAAATTGTCGTTGAAGTCGAACAACCCATCGCCGTTGAGGTCGAACACCGGAAATTTCAGGCGGCCGCCGGTGTAGGCATTGAGTTCCATAAGCCAGCGGGTTCCGCCTGCATGGCAAGACCGCAGCGACGGTGTCGTAGTCACGAAGATCAAGCGTCCGCCTCGCAAGAGCGGATTAGCCGCCATCATCTCGCCACTGTTGGTGCCGATGCGGGTGTCGATGAGGTCGATGTACCATCCGCAGGAACTATCCACCGCGCAGGAGCCGGTTGGTGTCGCCCAGGTCACCGGAGTATCGCTCACTACCCGGATCTCGAACTCATTGCTGCCGAAAGCATTGCTGTCTTGTAACTCGATGGTCTGCTGCTGCAGCACCTTGGAGTTGCGCGTCGTCACCGGGGTCACCGTCTGGCCGTTGTCACGGTCCCAGATGCCGTACATGGTATTGAACTCCACCGCGGCGTTGGGATCCTGGCCCCCCGATTGGAAAGGCTTGCCGGTACCGAAGTAGACGATGCGGCCGACCGCGCTGCTCGGGTGATAGCCGACCGCCATCCGCGAGGTGATCGGCTGCTCCTCGCCCTGGATGCTCTTGGCCGAGTAGAGCAGGCTGGTGGTCCCGGATGCGAATCCCACACCGGCTGTAGCCTTGAAGCGCCAGAGATTGCCTTTCAGGTCGCCACCGTAGATCAGGTCCACAAGACCATTACCATCGGTATCGATCGGCGCGACGGGCAATAGGCCATTACCACCCCCGTCAGCGACCACATCTACATCGGAGAGATCGATCGACCGGAGCAGCGTCCCGTCGTTGATTCGAACGATATACAGCACGGCCTTGCCCGAAGCACTGTCATTACCGTTGCCAAACACCGCGACCCAGCCATGCCCCTCGGCCTTGACGATCGCTGGCTGACTGAAGGTGTAGCCGAGTTCTTCGAAGTCGCTACCCGCCACCAGGGGTGTAGCTTCAATCTCCCATAACAACACCTGGTTGACATAAGTCTCGTCCAACCTGCTCGGATCGGTAACCTCCAGCGCGAACACACCCTTTCCGCCGCCACTCAGCGTGCCGACCAAGGTCCTATGCCATGCCCCGCTCCAGAAGGCATCGAGCACGGTCGCCGGGCCGTTGGCGTCATATCTACGGGCATGGTTGATCGACGTGGGCTTGCTCGGTTCGGGGTCGGTACCGCTGGAGGGCACCGCGTTAGGCACATTGGCGATACGCTCCTCGCGGGTGCAGGCCGAGACGCCCTGCAGCGCACCGTTGTTGGCGCCGAAGTACAAATTGGCCTCGCGCTCGAATGAACCGATGGGACGTGGATTAGCGAAGGCGTCAAGACAGGCGAGGATCGCCAGCAACGCCACCATCCACTCGATCGGGTTCAACCTCTTCTGTCTGTGTTGCATAGCACTCTGCGAACCGGTAAATGACATACAGGTCGTGGGCAGAGCCGGCATTTTCCAAGCAGGCTGCGCTCTCGACGATCATTTCGTTAATTCGGCAGATAGATGATTTTCTTTGGCTGCTTCAGAGACTCGAGAAGCTCATTCATAAACGTGGCGGAAGTGCCTGGCAGTGCCTGAAAGACGCGGGGAAGGACGCTCGGACGGGATCGACGGACATCAAGACCGCGATGCAAGCGGTAGGATGTGAGGATTCGGGTTCCACCCAGAGAGACCAAAATGAAGACGACTTGAGCTCCCGGGGGCGGTCAGCATGGCGTTGCTGCGATGCGCAAAGCGCATCGCGGCGACGACGCCTACCAGCAGTTCGTGCCGCCACCCGTGGCAGTCTTCACGCCTTGATGGTTGATAGTGAGGGTGGCGCAATCGGTATCGTCTGTCTGCGGACCGGCCGCGGCCGCGGTCACCGTGAACTGCTCGTTGTCGTCCCCCGAGCGGTTCAGCGTAATCGTATAGTACCCCTCATCCGATTCGCCTTCGTCCCGGATCGCGTCCGACACCTGCAAGGTGCTCAGGTCTGCGGCATATTCACCGTTGATGGTGAAAAAACGTTCCTGCGCCAACGCGATCGTCTGCAGCGCCACCTTGGCATCGGCGCGGCGCGACTTCTGCACCTGGTTGGTGTAAAGCGGATAGGCGACCGCGGAAAGGATCGCCAGCACCGCCACCACCACCATCAGCTCGATCAGGGTCAATCCCCGTTGCGTCCCTTGCATCCTCCGACCCTACTTGACCTGCATCCAGGACTTACGGCCGGCGCTAAGTATCCCGGAATTCTCGATCGTGACGTCGATCTGGGCGTTGTTGGTGCCCGAGGAGTATTTCACCTCGGCGCCGCCATAGCCGCCGTCACCGTTGCTACCGAAGCCGGCCAGGATCGCCGGCGGCTGAAGGATACCGACCTGGGAGCGCTTTCCAGAGACCGGCGTAAAGGTGGTCACGCCGCCGACTGTCGATGCAAGATTATCGTTGAAGTCGAACACCCCGTCGCCACTGAGGTCGAATACCGGGAAGTCCAGACGACCGCCGGTGTAGGGATTGAGCTCCATCAACCAGGACGATCCGCCTGCGTCGCATGCCTCCAGCGACGGCGTGGTGGTCACGAAGATCAGTCGTCCGCCACGTAGGATCGGATTGGCCACCATCTTCTCGCCCCGGTTGGTGCCAACGCGGGTGTCGATGAGATCGATATACCATCCGCAGGAGCTATCCACCGCGCAGGACCCAGTGGAAGTCGCCCAGGTCACCGGGGTATCGCTCACTGCCCGGATCTCGAACTCATTGCTGCCGAAAGTATTGCTGTCCTGTAACTCGATGGTCTGCTGCTGCAGCACATTGGAGTTGCGCGCCGTCACCGAGGTCACCGTCTGGCCGTTGTCACGGTCCCAGATGCCGTACATGGTATTGAACTCCACCGCGGCGTTGGGATCCTGGTCGCCCGGCTCAAAATACTTGCCGGTACCGAAGTAGACAATGCGGCCAACCGCG
Source organism: Chromatiaceae bacterium (assembly GCA_024639005.1). Classification (GTDB taxonomy): domain Bacteria; phylum Pseudomonadota; class Gammaproteobacteria; order Chromatiales; family Chromatiaceae; genus Thiosocius. Next base: position 28,011 of record JAHEJD010000031.1, read on the forward strand.
CTGGTCGGGTGATAGCCCACCGCCATGCGCGAGGTTATGGGCTGCGCGACGCTCGGCTGATCACCACCGGGATCGCTCTTGGCCGAGTAAAGCAGGCTAGTCGTCCCGGATGCGAATCCCACACCGGCTGTTGCCTTGAACCGCCAGACATTGCCCTTCAGATCGCCGCCATAGATCAGGTCGACAAGACCGTTACCGTCGCTATCGATCGGTGAGACGGTCGATAAACCGTTACCAGGACCATCAGCAGCCACATTTACATCCGAGAGATCGATCGACTGGAGCAGGGTCCCGTCGTCGATGCCGACGATATACAGCACGGCCTTGCCCGAGGCACTGTCGTAACCGTTACCAAACACCGCGACCCAGCCGTGACCCTCGGTCTTGACGATCGCTGGCTGACTGAAGGTGTAACCGAGTTCCTCAAAATCACTATCAACAACCAATGGCGTCGCCTCGATCTCCCACAGCACGACATCGTCGGCGTAAGTCTCGTCGAACCTGGACGGATCCGTCACATCCAGCGCAAATACGCCCTTACCGCCACCGCGCAAGGTACCGACCAAGGTCGTATGCCATGCCAAGCCCCAGTACGCATCGACCACGGTCGCCGGGCCGTCGACATAATATTCGTGGGCATAGTTGACCGACGTGAGCTTACTCAATTTGGGGTCAGCGCCGTCAGAGAACACCGCATTCGGTACGTAGGCGATACGCTCCTCGCCAGTGCAGGCCGAGATGCCGTGCAGGGCACCGTCGTTGGCGCCGAAGTACAGGATAGGCTCGCGCTCCAACGAACCAATAGAACGTGGATTACCGAAGGCGTCGAAACACTCGGCGTCATCCCAGCTCGCCTTGAAGGTCGAATAGGCGGCGGATTCGAGGCTGTCGGAATAGCCGAAGTTCGGCGCCGCGACGACAGTCGGCGTCGAGTGCACCGCGTCGCCCAGCGGCGTCAGTAGGCGGTCACGGAAGTTGCCGCCATTGGCCAGCTCGCTGCTGTCGTCGCCACGCAGATAGGCCAGCCTTT